>JADJXH010000003.1:1412500-1712500 GCA_016715895.1 Flavobacteriales bacterium
TTTTCGCTCGCCACTACTCGGGGGATCTCTACTTGATTTCTTTTCCTCCAGGTACTTAGATGTTTCAGTTCCCTGGGTTCGCTTCCCTTTCGGGATATCCAGTCTTCAACTGGATGGGTTTCCCCATTCGGAGATCCGCGGATCACAGGATATTATGCTCCTCCCCGCGGCTTATCGCAGCCTATCGCGTCCTTCATCGCCTCTGAGAGCCAAGGCATCCGCCGTACGCCCTTAGTAACTTTTCAACCTTCGAGGTTTTGCTCGGTGGACCGATCTCTCGGTCTGTTTTGGTCGGTCTAACAAACACGTCAAAGAACAGTGCCCTGGATGGGCCGCCCGCTGAACGGACCTTGCGGAACGTTCGGCCTGGCGCAGTGGAGAATATCGGAGTCGAACCGATGACCTCCTGCTTGCAAAGCAGGCGCTCTAGCCAGCTGAGCTAATTCCCCGTTCCCTATCCCTGGTAGTCCTGCGCAGATTTGAACTGCGGACCTCTACATTATCAGTGTAGCGCTCTAACCAGCTGAGCTACAGGACTAGGAGATGGTCACGGTGGCACCGTTAAAAATATCATCCATCTGAGACAGCGAAGGTCGGACCCTCTCCGGAGAGAGGGAACGAAGGGCTTGTCGAGCGATCGCTCTAAAAAGGAGATGTTCCAGCCGCACCTTCCGGTACGGCTACCTTGTTACGACTTAGCCCCAGTCACCGGTTTTGCCCTAGGCAGCTCCTTGCGGTCACCGACTTCAGGCACCCCCGGCTTCCATGGCTTGACGGGCGGTGTGTACAAGGCCCGGGAACGTATTCACCGCATCATGGCTGATATGCGATTACTAGCGATTCCAGCTTCACGGAGTCGGGTTGCAGACTCCGATCCGAACTGAGACGAGTTTTAGAGATCGGCATCCGCTCGCGCGGTAGCTTCCCTTTGTTCCTCGCCATTGTAGCACGTGTGTAGCCCAGGACGTAAGGGCCGTGATGACTTGACGTCGTCCCCACCTTCCTCACCGTTTACACGGGCAGTTTCTCTAGAGTCCCCGGCATTACCCGCTGGCAACTAGAGATGGGGGTTGCGCTCGTTATGGGACTTAACCCGACACCTCACGGCACGAGCTGACGACAGCCATGCAGCACCTCGCACGCCGTCCGAAGAAGAGGACGTTTCCGCCCCTGTCGTCGTGCGTTCGAGCCCTGGTAAGGTTCCTCGCGTATCATCGAATTAAACCACATGCTCCACCGCTTGTGCGGGCCCCCGTCAATTCCTTTGAGTTTCAGCCTTGCGGCCGTACTCCCCAGGTGGATCACTTAACGCTTTCGCTAGGTGACTGACCGTATATCGCCAATCACGAGTGATCATCGTTTACGGCGTGGACTACCAGGGTATCTAATCCTGTTCGATCCCCACGCTTTCGTGCCTCAGCGTCAGTATCGCCTTAGTGAGCTGCCTTCGCAATTGGTGTTCTGTGCCATATCTAAGCATTTCACCGCTACACGGCACATTCCGCCCACTTCAAGCGCACTCAAGAATGGCAGTATCAATGGCAATTCTACAGTTAAGCTGCAGGATTTCACCACTGACTTACCACCCCGCCTACGCACCCTTTAAACCCAATGAATCCGGATAACGCTTGCACCCTCCGTATTACCGCGGCTGCTGGCACGGAGTTAGCCGGTGCTTATTCCTCAGGTACCGTCAACCCGGGACACGTCCCGGGGTTTCTTCCCTGATAAAAGCAGTTTACAACCCGTAGGGCCGTCTTCCTGCACGCGGCATGGCTGCGTCAGAGTTTCCTCCATTGCGCAATATTCCTCACTGCTGCCTCCCGTAGGAGTCTGGTCCGTGTCTCAGTACCAGTGTGGGGGATAACCCTCTCAGGCCCCCTAACGATCGTAGCCTAGGTGAGCCGTTACCTCACCTACTAGCTAATCGTGCGCATGGTCATCCTGTACCGCCGGAGCTTTCAAACCCGAGTGATGCCACTCAAGCTATTACGGGGTATTAATCCTCCTTTCGGAGGGCTATTCCCCAGTACAGGGCAGATTCCATACGTGTTACGCACCCGTGCGCCGGTCGCCGGCGATGTATTGCTACACCCCGCTGCCCCTCGACTTGCATGTGTTAAGCCTGCCGCTAGCGTTCATCCTGAGCCAGGATCAAACTCTCCGTTGTAAAAGTTTGTTTGATCTTGGTCTCGACGTGGCCCTTCTTCTCGATCTGTGATCAAGAGGACCTTCTGCTGTTCTCAGAATGGACAATACTTCAAAGAACGTTTATGAAGTCCGGGGCGAACCCGGTCATCAGACGTTGTCAGACCCTCGTTCCACGCGGACATTTCCGCAAGAGGGAGGGCAAAAGTAGCTCTTCGGTGGATACCACCATCATGCCGGTGAAAGTTTTTTTGAACAACCCGCGCCCGGCGCTACTTACAGCCCTTCCAGAGGGACAGAACGAAAGAACGTTTGCTCGAAAGCGGCTGCAAATGTAGGTGGTTGTCCAACCTGAAACAACACATAGGCAAGAATTTTTTCACACCCCGGCCTCAAGGGGTGCTCAGCGACATCGGTAACACCTTGCCGTTGAAGTAGTTATGACCTTCGAGGAGGAAGCGGGCCACCTCCCCTCCCATGGCCTCGGCCGTCACCGGGGCTTGGTATCCGGGGAAGGCCTCACGCAGCATATCGGTGTCCACCGCCCCCAGGGCCAGGCAGTTACAGCGAACCTGCCGGTCGCTCAGCTCCTCGGCCAGGCATTCGGTGAGCCCCGCCAGCGCCATCTTCGACGCACTATAGCCGGCCAGGCCAGGGAACTTCACGCTGCCCTGCACCCCGCCCATGCTGCCGATGTTCACCACATGCCCCGGCGGATCGCCGCTCAGCCGGTCGGCCAACGCCTGCGCGAGCAGGAAGGGGACCGATGCGTTCACCAGGAACAGGCTCCGCAGATCTTCCGCGGTCCAGGTGCCGAAGGCCCGCTTTCGCAGCAGGCCCGCGTTGTTGAGCAATCCCCGCACCCGACGCTCACCCACCTGCTGCACCACCCGGTCCACCGCACCATCCGCGGCCAGATCGAGCGCCAGGGCCTCCACCCGCCCCGGGGATCCGGCGCACGCCTGCTGCAGGGAGCGCAGGGCCGCTTCATCCCGCGCGATCGCCAGGACATTCAGCCCGTGCCTGCCGGCCAGAGCCCGGACCGCCTCACGGCCCACACCGCGGCTGGCGCCGGTCACCACGACGAGGTCGTTCGTGCTCATGTCCGCTTTCGTTGTCGGCGCCGTTCCTCGCGGCGTTGCTCGCGGCGTTGCTCGCGGCGTTGCTCGCGCTGTTCCTCGCGCTCCTGTTCCTCGCGCGCCCTGGCCAGCACCGCCGGGTCGAGCTGATCGCCGAGGTTGTCCATCTGATGGGCGATCCACTGCTGCCGTGAGCGCACGAAGCCGCCCGGGCGCTGGCACGAATACCGACGCGGGGCGGGCAGCACGGCGGCCAGCAAGGCGGCCTCCTGCACCCCAAGGCGTGAAGCGCTCTTGCCGAAACACCGCTGTGCGGCGGCCTCCGCACCAAAGGTGCCCGGTCCGAGCTCCGCGATGTTCAGGTACACCTCCAGGATCCGCTCCTTGGACCAGAGCAGCTCAATGAGCGCCGTGAACCAGACCTCGAGCCCCTTGCGGACCCAGGTGCGGCCCTGCCAGAGGAACACGTTCTTGGACACCTGCTGGCTGATGGTGCTGGCGCCCTTCACGCGCCCCCTCCCCTTCCGGCGCTCGTTATGGTCCAGCGCCTTCCCGATGGCCTCGATGTCGAAGCCGTGGTGGAACATGAACTTCTGGTCCTCGGCGGCGATCACCGCGTTGGGGAGGGTGCGGGCCATGGCCTCCAAGGCGCGCCAGCTGCGGTCCGCCCGCCCCTGCTCGACGCGTTGAACGAGCATGGTGGACGTGACCGGGGGAGGAAGCACCGCCAGGATGAGCACCCAACCGATGCTCAGGCCGATGCACCAGAGGGCGACGGCGGCGAGGGTCCGGAAGAGGCGTCGCAGGAGGCGCATGGCACAAAAGAACGAAGCGGTGCCGTACGGGCACCGCTCCGATCGATCCAGCGGACGTCGTTACCCCTGTTGCTTGCGCCGGACGATGAGGTGGTGCGCGATGAGGGCCGCTCCCCCGAAGACGAGGACGCAGATGAAGTAAGGCAGCGGATAATCCTCTTCGCTCACGGGCAGGTGACCATACATCGCCTTCTCCATGAAATGCCCGAAGAGAAGCCCGAGCCCGATGGCGAGGAGGAAGAGCCCGTTGCGCAGCCCGCGCATGGGCACCTCCCGGTCCTGCAGGCTGCCGGGGTCCATGCCCTTGTCGATCATGGCCATGCGCTGGCGATGCCGGGCGGTGACCGATACGTAGACGATCCCGAAGACCATCGCGAAGAGCGTGACCGGGATGAAGACCTCTGCTGCTGGCGTTCCCATGTTCAAGTGCGGTTGTGCTGGTGTGACGCCGTCGCCCCCCGGGTCGGTTACGATCGATGGTCAGCGGTCCAACGCGCTCAACCCGGGAATGCGCCGCTCGTGTGTAGCGGTCATTCTACGTCGTTCCCGACAGGCACCTTCGTAACCGCAACGACCGAATCACCGTCCCATCCATGACCGGTCCCATGCCCGAGGAGGAGCTCATCGAAGCCGCCCGCAAGGGTGACCAGCAGGCGTATGCCCGGCTGATGCGCTCGTACAAGCACATGGTGTACACCGTGTGCATGCGGGTGCTGCGGAACCGCGAGGAGGCCGAGGAGGCCACCCAGGACAGTTTCGTGAAGGCCTATCGGAACCTCGCCTCCTATCAGGGGGGCGCGCGCTTCAGCACGTGGTTGTACAGCATCGCCTACCGCACGGCGCTTTCGGCGTTGCGCGCACGCCGCACCGGAACGGTCGATCTGGAGGCCGCACCGGACCGTGTGCTGGCCGGACCTGCCCCGGCGTTCGGCCATGCGCAGGACCTGCATGCGATGGTGGAGGAGGCGCTTTCCAGGATGCCGGCGGAGGACGCCGCGCTGATGACCTTTTACTACCTGCAAGACCGGAGCGTGGAGGAGATCGTAACCATCACGGGCCTATCGGTGTCCAACGTGAAGGTGAAACTCCACCGGGCGCGCAAACGGATGCTCGAGCTGGTGCAGGGCCACTGGAAAGCCGAGGCATGGACGCTGATCAACGACTGATGGACGATGCGCAGGACGCGCGGCTGCGTGCCCTGTTCCAGAGCGCCGGGCCGCTGGCGGCACCGGACGACCTTGAACAGCTGGTCCTGGCGCGGTTGAGCGCCGCCCCGGTGCGTGTGCCGGTGGACAGCAGGCCTTTGCTGAGCTGGAAGGCGTGGGCGGGAGCCCTGGTCGCGTTCCTGGGCTTGTGGCTGTGGACAGCCCTGCCCTCCACGACGGCGATGCGCTCCACGGCCCTGCCGGAGCTCGCGATGCCCAAGGTGGATGTGCTCCTTGCACTGCTTTCCACGCCGTGGACCTTGATGACCATCGCCACCGGCGCGCTCCTCCTCCTCCTGGACACCGTGCTGATCCGGCCCAGGTTGGCCGCCCGCTCCGTCTAGAGCAGCGGTCGCACCGCGCCGATCACCGCATCGTAGTCCGGCTCGGCGCCCAGTTCCGGGGTGAGCTCGAAATGCCGGATGACGCCCTGGCGGTCGATGACCCAGACCGCACGGCAGTGCAGTCCTTCCATCGGCCCTTCGGCGATGGCGGCACCCCAGCCGGTGGCCATGTCGCGGTAGCGGAAGTCACTTCCCGTGTGGACGTTGGCGATGCCCTCGGTCTCGCAGAAGCGCTTCATGGCGAAGGGCAGGTCCATGCTGACGACCAGCACATGGGCGCCCAGGCCGGCGGCCTTCTGGTTGAAGGTGCGGGTCTCGGTGGCACACACACTGGTGTCCAGGCTGGGCAGGCAGAAGAGCACGACCACCTCGCCGCGGAGGGAGGCCAGCTCGTGGTTGGACTTGTCCTGCTTGACATAGCGCAGGGCCGGAGCGGCCTGCCCGACGGCGGGCAGGGCGGAAAGGGTGCGGGGTTGGGGCATGGGTCTGGGTTGACGGTGACCGCCCCCTGATGCGGGCGCACCGGGGCGGAGATGGGCGGAACGCCGGGCGTCCGTTATTGTTCGTTCATCGCCTTGGGGAGGGCGCCTTCGTACACCTTGCGGGCGTCCTCGATGAGGCCGAAGGGTTCATCGTCCACCACGAGCTTGCCCTTGGTGACATGGCCCAGCAGGATGAAGGGCACGCGGCTGGCGCGCATCATGTCCAGGAAGGCGTTCTCCTGCTCCTCGTTCACGGCCACGGCCACGCGGCCCTGTCCTTCGCCGAAGAGGAAGGCATCGGGGCGCACCTCGCTGTCGGTGACGATGTCGAAGCCGAGCCCGTTCACCAGGCCCATCTCCACGAGCGTGACCCACAGGCCGCCGTCGCTCACATCGTGCGCGGCGGTGATGACGCTGGAGCGGATGAGCATGAGCAGCATGGTGTGCAGGCGGCCCTCCTCCTCCAGGTCGAAGTAGGGCGCGGGCGACCGGCGGATGCCGTGGTGCCGCACGAGGTACTCGCTGCATGCGATGTCGTCCGTGGACCGGCCGAGCAGGTAGATGAGCTCGCCCTTGCTGCGGAAGCCGAGGCCCATGCGCTTGGTGGCGTCGTTGAGCACACCGACCATGCCGATGGTGGGCGTGGGGAAGACCGGCACGGTGGAATCGGCGCTGACGGTCTGGTTGTAGAAGCTGACGTTGCCGCCGGTGACGGGTGTGCCGAGGGCGCGGCAGGCCTCGCCCATGCCGGCGATGGCCTCGCTGAACTGCCAGTACACCTCGGGGTCGTAGGGGTTGCCGAAGTTGAGGCAGTTGGTGACGCCGCAGGGGTCGCCGCCGCTGCAGGCGATGTTGCGGGCGGCCTCGCACACGGCGATCATGGTGCCCTTGCGGGGATCGGCATGCACGTAGCGGCCGTTGCAGTCCACGGTGACGGCGAGGGCCTTGCCGGTGTCGCGCAGCAGCACGAGCCCGGCGTCGCTGGGCGCGTTGGTGCTCATGTTGTTGGTGCGCACCATGCTGTCGTACTGCTCGTACACCCAGCGCTTGCTGGCGATGTTGGGGCTGGCCAGCAGGTCGTAGGCCACGGCGCGCAGGTCATCGGGCTCGGGCACGTCGGCCACGCGGAAGCGCTGGTTCTCGGCGTAGTAGGCCGGTTCCTTCACGGCCCGCTCGTACACCGGTGCCCCGCCCCCCAGGACGAGGCTCTCGGCCGGCACCTCCGCCACCAGACGGTCGTGCATGTAGTAGCGCAGGGTGCCTCCGTCGGTCACCGTGCCGATGGCCACGCAGTTGAGGTCCCACTTGTCGAAGATGGCCTTCACCTCGGCCTCGCGGCCCTTCTTCACCACCACGAGCATGCGTTCCTGGCTCTCGCTGAGCAGGATCTCCCATGCGTGCATGCCGGGCTGCCGGGTGGGCACACGGTCCAGGTGGATGTCCATGCCGGCGCCGCCCTTGGCGCTCATCTCGCTGGTGCTGCAGGTGATGCCGGCGGCGCCCATGTCCTGCATGCCGATGATGGCGTCGGTCTGCGCGAGCTCGAGCGAAGCTTCCAGCAGGAGCTTCTCCATGAAGGGGTCGCCCACCTGCACGGCGGGCAGGTCGTCCATGCTGGTGTCGGTGATGTCCTTGCTGGCGAAGCTGGCGCCGTGGATGCCGTCCTTGCCGGTGGCGCTGCCCACGATGAAGACGGGGTTGCCGGCACCGTGGCTGGTGGCGCTGATCACGCGGTCGGTGCGGACGATGCCCACGCTCATGGCGTTCACCAACGGATTGCTGGTGTAGCAGGGGTCGAAGTACACCTCGCCCCCGAGCACGGGAACGCCGAACGCGTTGCCGTAGTCACCGATGCCCTTCACCACGCCGCGCATGTGCCAGCGGCTGCGGGATTCGGTGGTGATGTCGCCGAAGCGCAGGCTGTTGAGCTGGGCGATGGGGCGCGCGCCCATGGTGAAGATGTCGCGGTTGATGCCGCCCACGCCGGTGGCCGCGCCCTGGAAGGGTTCGATGGCGCTGGGGTGGTTGTGGCTCTCGATCTTGAAGGCGCAGGCCCAACCGTCGCCGATGTCCACCAGGCCGGCGTTCTCCTGTCCCGCCTCGGCGAGGAGCTTGGGGCCGGTGCGGGGCAGGGTCTTCAGCAGGCGGATGGAGTTCTTGTAGGAGCAGTGCTCGCTCCACATCGCGCTGTAGATGCTCAGCTCGGTGAAGTTGGGCGTGCGTCCCAGGATGCCCTGGATCGTGTCGTACTCCTCGGGCAGCAGTCCGAGCTTGCGGGCGGTCTCCACCCCGGCCGGGGCGGTATCGGGGTCGAGCGTGGTGGTGGCCATATGCGGTGGCCAAAGGTAACCGCCGACACCCAGCGACCCATCCCACGGACATCCCCCCGGCGCGGCGCGCGTCTACCTTGTGCCGCCCATGTCAGGCCTGCTGCTCGCCACGGCATACACCGCGCTGCTGCTCTACATCGGCCGCCGGATGGCCCTGTTCCGCGGGGTGCCCGGGATCGGTGGCCCTGGACTTGCGGCGTTGTTCGGGCTGAAGCTGCTGGCCGGGGCCGCCCTGTTCGTGGTGTACACCCAGGTGTACCCGGACCGGAGCACGGCCGACATCTTCAAGTACTTCGACGACAGCGCCGTGATGCACGCCGCGCTGGGGGAGCGTCCGATGGACTTCCTGCGCATGCTCACGGGGGTGGGCAACGACTCCCCCTACTTCACCGAGCGCTACTACCTGGTGATGAACAACTGGGTGCGGCAGTACGAGAACAACGTGTACAACGACTCGCACACGATGATCCGGCTGAACGCGGTGCTGCGGATCCTGAGCCAAGGGCACTACGCGGTGCACACCGTGTTCGCGTGCGCCTTCAGCATGGTGGGGCTGGTGGCCCTGCACCGCGCGCTGGCCCCTTGGGCGAAGGGGATGGAGCGCGGGCTCGCCGCGGTGGTGTTCCTGTGGCCCAGCGCGCTGTTCTGGCCGAGCGCCCCCTTGAAGGAGAGCCTGCTCATGCTCGGCCTCGGACTCTTCCTCTGGGGCGCGCTGCACAGCGGCCGGCCGCGCCGTCCGGTCATCCTGGCGGCGGTGATCGGACTGGCGGTGATGCTGGTGGTGAAGTTCTACGTGCTGTTCTGCCTGGTGCCGGGCGTGCTGGCCGTGCTGCTTCAGCGCTGGCGCGGCGGGGGCATCGGGCGCTATGCGCTGGCCACCCACCTGGGGGCGGTGGTGCTCGTGATGATCTCCGGCACCCTGTTCCCGGGCTACGATGTGCTGGAACTGTTCCGGGTGAAGCAGAAGGACTTCATCGGCATGGCGACGGGTGTGGGCAGTGGCAGCCTGGTGGAGATGCCCCTGCTCGGCGACGGCGTGTGGGGCTTCGTGCGCAACGCCCCGCATGCGCTGTACATGACCTTCCTGTCGCCCTTCGAGGCGGCCGACCGGGGCGCGGTGGGCCTGGCGGGTGCGCTGGAGAACGCGGCGCTGCTCCTGCTGCCCGTGCTGGCGCTCTGGCGGCGCAGGTCCTGGCCGCACATGGACCGGTCGGCCCTGCTCTTCACCTGCTCCTTCCTGCTGTTGCTCGCGCTGGTGATCGGCTGGACGGTGCCGGTGGTGGGCGCCCTGGTGCGCTACCGCGTGCCCCTGCTGCCCTTCGTGGGCCTGTTGGCCCTGCTGCTGGTGGACACCCGTCGGCTGCCGACCTTCGTGGCCCGCCTGCTCCGCGCCTCATGAAGACCCTGTTTCCAACCATCGCCGCAGCCTTGGGCACAGGCGTGCTCCTGCTCACCGGCTGCTTCCAGCATGTGGAGGCCGACCTGGTGGTGCACAACGCGGTGATCCACAGCATGGATGAGGCCGGCACGGTGCACCAGGCCATGGCGGTGAAGGATGGACGCATCCTCGAGCTGGGCCCCGAGCGCGAGATCTTGAACCGGTACCGGGCCAAGGAGCGCTACGACGCCGCCGGCCGCTCGGTCTACCCCGGCTTCATCGACGGCCACTGTCACTTCCTCGGCTACGGGCTCAACAAGCAGAAGGTGGACCTCACGGGCACCCGCAGCTGGGCCGAGGTGCTGGAGCGCACGGCCGCGTTCGCCGGCACCCATCCCGGAACGGGTTGGCTGCTGGGCCGGGGCTGGGACCAGAACGACTGGCCCGGCGCACCATGGCCGGACAACACCGCGTTGGACTCGCTCTTTCCCGACCGCCCCGTGCTGCTGCAGCGCGTGGACGGCCACGCCGCCGTGGTGAACAGCGCGGCCATGCGCACCGTGGGGCTCGACGTGGAGGCCGAGGTGGAGGGCGGCTTGCTGGTGAAGCGCGACGGTCGACCCACGGGCCTGCTGGTGGACAACGCGGTGAACGTGTTCCAGCGCATCTTCGATGATGCGGACGAGGCCACCAAGCGACAGGCCCTGCTCGACGCGCAGGCCGACTGCCTCGCGGCCGGGCTGACGATGGTGGTGGACGCCGGGCTGGACACCAACACCATCGCCCTCATCCGCCGCATGCAGCAGGAAGGCGTGCTCCGGATCCGCGTGTACGCCATGGTGGCCGATGGTGCGGCGAACCTCGCGCACTTCGCGAAGCACGGGGCCATCGACGACGAGCGGTTGAAGGTGAACAGCGTGAAGGTCTACGCGGATGGCGCATTGGGCTCCCGCGGGGCGCTGCTGAAGGCACCGTACCACGACCAAGCCGGTCATCATGGCCTGCAGCTGGCCACGCGCGAACACTTCGCGGAGGTGGCGGCCTGGTGCAAGGCGCACGGCTTCCAGATGAACACGCACTGCATCGGCGACAGCGCCAACAAGCTGCTGCTGGACGTGTACGGCGAAGTGCTCGGCGGCACCAACGATCGGCGGTGGCGGATCGAGCATGCGCAGGTGGTGTCGCCCCAGGACAGGCCGCTCTTCGCGCGGTACAGCATCGTGCCGAGCGTGCAACCCACCCACGCCACGAGCGATGGGCCGTGGGCGGAGCAGCGGCTGGGGCCCGACCGGATCGCACATGCCTATGCCTACGAGGACCTGCGCCGCGCCATGGGCCTGGTGGCGCTGGGCACGGACTTCCCCGTGGAGGGCATCGACCCGCTGCAGACCTACCGCAGCGCCGTGCTGCGGCAGGCGGCGGACGGCTGGCCCGAGGGCGGGTACCAGCCGGCGAACGCGCTGAAGCCGATGGACGCCCTGCGCGGCATCACCATCTGGAACGCGCTGGCCACCTTCACGGAGGATGAGCTCGGCAGCCTGGAAGCGGGGAAGCGGGCGGACCTGACGGTGGTGGACCGCGACCTGGCGAAGGCCGATGCCGACGGCCTGCGCAAGGCCCGTGTGGTGGCCACCTTCGTGAACGGCGAGCGCCTGCACTGACGATACCTTGGCCACGATGACCACCGGTGCGTTCGTGCTCTCGCTCGACTTCGAGCTGTACTGGGGCATGCGCGACCGGCGCACGCTGGAGGCCTACGGTCCACGGATCCTGGGCGTGCGCCAGGCGCTTCCGCGGATGCTCGCCGCCTTCGATGCGCATGGCGTGAAGGCCACCATCGCCACCGTGGGGCTGCTCTTCTTCCGCGACAAGGCCTCCTTGCAGGCGGGACTGCCGGCGCTGCGGCCCGGCTACACGAACACGATGCTCTCGCCCTACCACGGCCACATCGATGGCATCGGTGTGGACGAGCAGCACGACCCCTACCACTTCGGGGCCTCCCTCGTCCGGCTGATCCAGCAGCATCCCGCGCACGAGATCGCCGGCCACACCTTCAGCCACTACTACTGCCTGGAGCGGGGCCAGACCGAGGCGGAGTTCGCCGCCGACCTGGAGGCGGCCCAACGCGCCGCCGCGGCATACGGGATCGCGTTGAGGAGCTTCGTGTTCCCGCGCAACCAGTACAACGAGCGCTACCTGGCCCTGTGCCATGCCCATGGCATCCGGGCCTACCGCGGCAACGAGCGCAGCTGGCTGTACGATGCGCGCAACCGCGAGGACGAATCGCGCTTCCGCCGGGCCTTGCGCCTGCTGGACACCTGGCTGCCGCTCAGCGGGCCCAACACCCACGCCTGGCCGGTGGTGCAGGACGGACTGCCGGTGGATGTTCCGTCCAGCCGCTTCCTACGCCCGTGGTCGCCGCGCTATGCAATGCTGGACGGGATGAAGCTCCGCCGCATCACCCGCGCCATGGACCATGCGGCAGGACGCGGCGAGCTGTTCCACCTGTGGTGGCATCCGCACAACTTCGGCGCCGACCTGGAGCGCAACATGGCCTTTCTGGAGCGGGTGCTCGCGCATTACACGCACCTCCACCGCAGCACCGGCCTGCGCAGCCTCACCATGACCGAGGTGGCCGAGGAAGCCCGATCCCGCCATGGCCGCTGAACGCGTGGTGCTGCTGGCGCGGGCGAGCTGGGCCACCGCCATGCTCTACCACACCCTGGCCGCGCACTTCGATGTGCAGGTGGTGCTGGAGGACCCGCCGCCCACCATGCAGCTCCTTCGCTCACGCATCCGCCGGCTGGGGCTGTGGCGCGTGCTCGGCCAGGTGCTCTTCCAGGTGTGCGTGGCGTGGCCGCTGGCGAAGCGATCGAAGGAGCGCGTCCAGGCCATCCTGCGATCGACGGGAACATCCCAAGCGCCGATCCCCGCGGCCGTCACCCATCGCGTGCCCACCGTGAACGGTGCGGCTTGCCACGCCCTGCTCCAGCGCCTGGCCCCGCGCGTCGTGGTGATCAACG
This sequence comes from Flavobacteriales bacterium, assembly GCA_016715895.1. Classification (NCBI taxonomy): domain Bacteria; kingdom Pseudomonadati; phylum Bacteroidota; class Flavobacteriia; order Flavobacteriales; species Flavobacteriales bacterium. Next base: position 1,425,305 of record JADJXH010000003.1, read on the forward strand.
GCACACGCATCCTGAAGGGCGCCACCTTGAAGGCCATCGGTGTGCCCGTGCTGAACACGCACGTGGGCATCACCCCGCGCTACCGCGGTGTGCACGGCGCCTACTGGGCCCTGGTGAACGACGATCGCGCGCACTGCGGAGTCACGGTTCACCTGGTGGACGAAGGGATCGATACCGGAGGTGTGCTGCATCAAGCGGTGATCGACCCCGGTCCCGAGGATGACTTCAGCACCTATCCGGTGCTGCAGATCGCCGCCGGCTGTCCCCTGATGGTGCGGGCGGTGCGGGAAGCTGTGGACGGCAGGCTGCGGGTGGTGAACGGCACAGCGGACAGCGGCCGCTGGTACCATCCCACTTTGGGGGAGTATCTCCGTCATCGCCTGCGGAAAGGCGTGCGCTGAAGGGCTTCGTTCGACGATCCGCCGACCGGACCGGTCGAATGGCGAGGTGCCGGATCAAACCTCGAGGTTAACTCGGTGTCAATTCCGCGTTACGGCGACCTGAACGCTGTACGCACTCCATCCCCATGCCTCACCGGACCACCGCCCTGCTCCTCGCCACAACCCTGTTCCTCACGAACGCCGTTGCGCAGAACCTGCCCATGGAGCAGTACCACAGCCCGGACGGGCATCAACTGCTGCTGGGCGGTCTGCCGAGCACCGGCCTCTACGAGAAGGGCGTGCTCCGCACGCTCGACCTGCAGTTCGCGCAGTCGAACTACTGGCAGCAGCTTCAGCAGAACTACCAAAGCCAGACGGACATCCTGGCCACGCTCACGGTGGACGGCACCGTGTACGACAGCGTGGGGGTGCGCTTCAAAGGGCAGACGAGCTACATGATGCTTCCGCCCGGCGCGCAGAAGATGTCCTTCAACGTGACCCTGGACCATGTGGACCCGGGGCAGGACCTGATGGGCTACACCACGCTGAACCTGAACAACGCGTTCCAGGACCCGTCCTTCCTGCGTGAGGTGGTGTTCCTGGACCTGATCCGCGACCATGTGCCGGCGGCGAAGGCCAACTACGTGCACCTGAACATCAATGGCGCGAGTTGGGGGGTGTATCCCAACGTGCAACAGTTGAACAAGGACTTCATCAGCGAGTGGTTCCAGAGCAACGACGGGCATCGGTGGCGTGCCGACCGTCCGGACGGCCAGGTGGGTGGCGGTGGCGGTCCCAGCTGGGGCGATGGCACCGCCGCGCTGAACGACCTGGGCCCCGACACCGCGGACTATCAGCAGTACTACACGCTGAAAGGCACGGACCTTACGACCAACCCGTGGGAAGCCCTGGTGCGCACCTGCCAGAAGGTGGACGGCCTGCCGCAGGGGCAGCTCTTCGACAGCCTGCCGCGCTACCTGGAAATCGACCGCACGCTGTGGTTCCTGGCCTCGGAGATCGCGTTCGGCGACGACGACAGCTACGTGTACAAGGGGAAAATGGACTACTACCTCTATTGGGAGCCGCTCTCGGAGCGCATGGTGCCCCACGAGTTCGACGGCAACAGCGTGATGAAGAACAACACGGTGAACTGGAGCCCCTTCTACCACGAGACCGACGTGAACTACCCGCTGCTGAACCGGCTGCTGGCCGTGCCCGAATGGCGGCAGCGCTACCTGGCCCACCTGCGCACCCTCATCCACGAGAAGATGCAGAGCCCGACGTTCAATGCGCTGGTGGACAGCTATGTGGCGCTGATCGATGCCGAAGTGCAGGCCGATCCGAAGAAGCTGTACACCTACGCCAACTTTCAGACCGAGGTGAACGGGCTGAAGACCTACCTCACCAACCGCCGCAACACGTTGTTGGCCAACAGCGAGGTGGCCCAGCCGGCGCCGACGATCACCGCCGTGGAGCACATCGTATCCGGTACGGCCTGGCAGGCCCCGCTGCCCACGGAAAGCCCCGTGGTGCATGCGACCGTCACCAGCGGCAACGGCATCTTCGCCGTGCGGCTGTACCACGGCACCGGCATCGAAGGCACCTTCACGCGGACGGACATGTTCGATGATGGCCTGCACGACGACGGGGCCGCCGGCGACGGGGTGTACGGCGCCATCCTGCCGCCCTATGCGCCCAACACGGTGGTGCGCTACTACGTGGAGGCCGTGGCCAACAACCCCGACCGCACGGTGGTGTACGCACCGCCCGGCGCCGAACATGACGTGTACACCTACACGGTGCAGGCCCAGACGGCGGTGATGCCGGTGGTGATCAACGAGCTGATGACCGGCAACACCGTCACGGTGACGGACAACTACGGCGAGTACGAGGACTGGATCGAGCTCTTCAATGGCAGCGCGGCCGACATCGACCTGAGCGGCGGCTTCCTCACAGATGACGGCGCCGACCTGTTCAAGTGGCCGATCCCGCCGGGCTCCATCGTGCCGGCCGGTGGCTACCTCACCTTCTGGGCGGACGAGGACCAGGTGCAGGGCGACGGCCACACCAACTTCAAGCTCAGCGCCAGCGGCGAGGAGCTATGGCTGGTGAACGCCGACAGCGCGGTGGTGGACCATGTGGTGTTCGGCGTGCTCACCACGGACATGGGCTACGCGCGGGTGCCCAACGGCAGTGGTCCCTTCGTGGAACAGACGCCCACCTTCGCCGCCAACAACGACCTGGTCTCCGCCGTGCAGGAAGCGGAAGTGGCTGCCGCGTTCGAGGCGTACCCCAACCCCACCGCCGGCGCGTTGACCATCCGCTGCGCCACACCGACCGAGCTGCACCTGCTCGATGCCACAGGAAGGCGTGTGTGGAGCGGTCGTGTCAGCGGCAGCACGGACCTCGACCTCGGCGTGCATGCGGCCGGCAGCTACCTGCTCCGCTCCACCACCGGCGAGGTCCTGCGCGTGATGGTGGTGCGCTAGTGTAGTATTTCATCCTGCGGACTTGCAAGGGTCGGCCTCAGGATCGGACCAGTATATTAAAGGGCCATTGCGTTCGTCCGCCTTGACATGCGTGGGGGTGTATGTGTTATTATTGAGTATGGCACAACGAACACCGATCGGGAGAACAGGGTATGGCCGGCGCTGGTGAAGGATATGGTGCGCAACTCCCTTCGCTCGATGTTCTGGTGGCGCAGGCGGGGCTTTCCTATGGCACGGTGCTGCACGCCCTGAGATCGTGCCATGCCATGTTGTTCCCACCCCTATGTCCGCCGACCGGCGTGTTGGGCACCTGGGACAAGCTCCATATGGAGCGCCTCATGGCCACGGTGGAACAGATGGCCCTCTTGGACCGCGTGGATATCCGGGCACTAAGCACGCGTTGCGCCGACCAGGTCGCATGCTATGCACTTTGCCTCGAGCGGTGTGTCGCCCGGTCAAAGCAAGCCGGCGCCTCACCTGACGTACTATCCGTGCTCCGCAGGATCGTGGTCCTGGTGAACCAGGTGCGGTCCGCCATCACCCCACCTTCCGCTTGGCTTTCGTGAACTCGGCCACCCGGCGGTCGAGCTCGATGACCTGACGTTGGATGTGGTTCATTGTCTCATCCATGAGCACGTTCCGTTCCAGCTGAACCTGGATCGAGCGTTGGAGCAGGTCCTCCATCCGCACCAAGCGATCCTCACCTCCCGCTGAACCAGGGATCGATCGCGGTGGCTCGATCACCGTTCGCTCCTGTTCCTGCTTGAACGGTCGACCACGGCCGGTCAACAGCCACTCCGCACTGACCGATTCATATTTATTAAGTAACTGTTCAACCAAGAGGATGTTGGGCGGGTTCTTCCCCTTCCGGATGTTCGAGATGACCGCTTCCGAGGTCCCCAACTCCTTGCTGAAGCTATAGCCCGTGTGGCCCAACCGCTCCATCAGGTGGATGAAGCGTTCGTTCAGCGGAGCAAGTTTGGGGTGGGGGCTTGACACTTAATTTTTATTTAGTATACTTGACGGCCGAAGCACACCAAACCTACCCAGACCGCGATGGTGCGACCCAGCTCTTTCATGGAGATCATCAACCGCTTGCCGTTGATGAGATCAAGCTGCTCGGCACCAGCCTCATCGGAGGAGCCTCCCCCGCCATCGCTCGTGGCCCGGGCTCCGATCTGCATCAGCATCCTCCTAGCGCTTGGCGGGGTTGCACACGCCCAGGATACCCTACCGGTGGTGCGCGACATCCATCACCTTGGGGCCACGACACTCGGTTTCCTTTCAAGCCTTCCTGATAGCAGCAGATGGGGTGCTGCTGTGACCGGAATTGGTGATCTGAACGGGGATGGCGTACCCGAGCTGGTCGCAGGGCACAGTACCTACAACGGCGGTCGAGGGGCGGTATGGGTCCTGTTCATGAATGAAGAAGGTGGCGTGGACGACCATGTGCTGATCAGCAACAGCAGCGGTGGGCTCGGCGCGGTTCTCGATCCAGGGGACTCCTTTGGTTCAAGGGTCACCAATGCGGGGGACCTGAACACGGATGGCCGATCGGAACTCGCGGTAATCGCCTCAGGAGATGACGACGGTGGCACCGACCATGGCGCCGTGCACATCCTCTTCCTGACCGATTCCGGCACGGTCTCCAGCACGAGCAAGATCTCCGACACACAGGGAGGCTTCACGGGTACCATGACCAATGGTAACCGGTTCGCCGGTGCGCTCGGAGGCGTAGGAGACTTGAACGGGGACACCATTCCCGACCTGGCGGTCGGATCCTACCTGTCCAACACGGGAGGCAGTCAACGTGGAGCACTATGGATCCTGCATATGAAGGATGACGGCACCGTAGAGTCGCACCAACAGATCAGCTCGCAGAGCACTTGGCCTGGTGGAAGCCCGCTTGCGAACAGTTCACAATTCGGTTTCAGTGTCTGTGGCTTGGGTGATCTGGATGGTAACGGCCATCAGGATATCGCCGTTACCGCCCGTTACCACTACAACGGACCAGGACTTGCCCGCGGACGTGTATGGATCCTGTTCAGGGGCGTTGGTGGCAGCATCAGTGCTGTGCAAGCCATCGCACCAGGAGGTACTGGCGGACTGGCCACCACGATCACAGGGGCGGGTGGACATTTCGGCTGGAGCATTGCGAACGCGGGCGATGTGAACGGCGACGGTGTTGTGGACATGCTCATTTCCGCGCGCCAACAGGATGTGGACCATATCAATGACGGCGCGCTGTTCATCGGCTATCTCACAAGCGCAGGCACGTTGAGCCATGAAGAGATGATCAGTGAGAATGATGGGCTCCAGAATGACACGCTCGACCTCCAGAACTACAGCTATTTCGGTGCATCCGCTGCCCTGCTTGGTGACATAAGCGGCGACGGATCCCCGGACCTAGCGGTCTCCGCCAGCCACCATCCCTCCGGAGGCACCGAACGCGGCAAGGTGTATGTCCTCGAACTCGAACCCAAACCCATGATCGTTGAGGTGCTCACCTCGACCGCGCACCTCGATACGCTAGCGGCTGTTGACATCAACGTTCTTGGTGGTGCGCGCCCTTACAGATACATCCTGGGCGATCCCTTGGTGGTCGACAGCGTTCTGACCGGATGGGCCGATGCTGCGGACACCAGCGGATTGGCGTCCATCGGCGTACCGACGTGGGGCCTCTTCCGGCTCGACCGCAGCCATGTCCAGCCGATCCTTCTCACGCCCCCCGAGGCGCTGCCCACTGGGTCCTATAAGCTGCTGGTGATCGATGCGGCATCGGATACCGCGGAAACAGCCTTCACCCTCGGGCAGGACCTCCAAGCAGCATCTGCCGAGCAAGTAACGTTGTCCGATGGCCACCGGGTGACCAAGACCGGAAGTTCGGGCTGGGCTGATGGACGATGGTCCGGACGGAACACGGTATGTGGGACCGATCGTTGCTGGGTGCAGTTCCGTGCAGCTGCCGAGCCGATCCTCGCGGCTGTGGGCCTCAGTCCTTTTGGTGCAGCAGCGCTCGACGGATATGAGCAGATGACCTATGGCATCCTGCTCTCAGGGGACTCGGTACAGATCATCCATGGGGGTTCATTGCATTCGACCACGGCATCCGTGAACACCGAGGAGGAGTACATGGTGGAGCTCACGGACGGGCAGGTCCACTTCTCCAACACACAAGGCCTCCTTGCCTCCTTCGAGCAGGTCCATGGCGCCGATTGTCTCAGCCTCGATGTGGCCATCCACACAAGTGGAACAGGCGTTGTCGATCTGCGCACGGATGCACCAGCCTCCTTCACGGTCAGGGATAGCCTTGTACATGGTGGGGCGCTTGATCCGTCCAGCGGCGCCGTTCACCTCACATTCCTGCCGGATACAGGATCCTATTCGACCACCTGGAACAACGCAGCAGGCGCATCCAGCAGATCTGGGCTTGGTACGGAGACCTGGTCCACCCGGTCGACATCGACCTACTTCGGCGTTGGAGCACCCCGTGTGGTCCACGTCGGGCAGCGCCATCATTGGGAAGAAGCGACCGTGCATGCGGTGCGGGCCGACCAACGTGGACAGACCATTGCACGAAAAAGCGGAGGCACTGGCTGGGGACCTGTACATCTCACGGTGAACAGCTCGAACACCTTGGTGGACCACAGACTCCTCTGCGTGCCTGTGGTCGCGGACACAGCGCGACCGGAGTTCGTGGCCGGCTGGCGCGCAGAGGGCGACAGCAGCGTCGTGGCCTCCTGGCTGGTGCGGCCGTTCGGGCCGGCGTGGACGTTGGCCCATGCGATCGGTCCGGACTCCGCGCTCACCAGCGTGCTGGTCAGGCCAATGGATGAGCTACAGATCGTGAGCACCGTAAATGGAAGGGCCTTCCTGCTCAACCAGGATACTGTGGCGATCGACAGCACAACGGCACCCGTGGGACCGTTCCGGACCATGATCGCATTCCGCGATACGCTGAGCGAGGTCCAGCAGGTGCGCGGTTCGATGGCCGTTCCGCTGATCCTGAGCACCGAGGAGCTTGCCGGCGGTTTCCCCCTTTCCCTCGTAACGCCTTCGTTGGACACCATCACCGGCATCAGTGGTGGCCAGCTTACCGCGATCCTGGATCCCGGACCCGTTCCAGGTGATCATGAGCTGATCGTGGCGGCTACGGACACCACCGTGGCCCTCACCTTCCTGTTCGAGCTCGACAGTGGGCATGTGACCAATGTGCGTCTCGTGGTCGAGGATACCACCTACGCGATGGACCCCTCACAAGTGTCGACCGCCCCGCCGAACGTAGTGTCCCTATTTGATGAGCCTCGCTCCACGGGAACGGAGGCACCCGCGGCCATTCACCTGCTGCTCGAGGAGAACTTCCTGATGACACCGAACGACGACGACCATTACGACGAGTTCCGGGTGCTGGGTGTGGATCCACGAACGGACTATGAGCTCACCATCACGGACCGGCAGCAGAACATCCTCTTCCAGACCACCGATGCAGGATCGGCCTGGAACGGCAAGTACATGAACACCGGTAGCGCCAGCGCGGACGGCATCTACGTGTACCGCATCGAAGTGGACGGCGAAGTGATCGAAGGCTACTTCCAACTCAAGAACTGATGGAGAACAGGAGCCGCATGCTCATCGCGACCGGCCTGCTGCTGCTGGTGGCGAACCTGGCGCTTACCCTCGGCACGGTGCTCACACGGCCGCGGATCGCCTTCGTACGATCCCAGGAACTGGTGTATGGTTACATGGGCATGAAGGATGCCATGGCGGCCTTTCAGGAACGGGAACGAAGTGTCCAAGCCAACATTGACACCATGACCCGGGACCTGGAGCGGCGACTGACCGTGCTCCGGCATCCGGGTGCCTCGCCGACCGCCGTGGACCTGAAGGCCGTGAAACAGCAACAACAGGAACTCGTGAACTACCGGGGTCAGATGACCGATGAGCTCGCCCGGCAGGAGGAGGTGCTGCTCGCACCGGTGCTGGAGCAGGTGAACACGTTCGTGGAGCGATATGCGAAGGAGCATGGCTACGATGTGGTCCTTGGGACCACGGCATCCGGCAATCTGCTGCACGGCGATCCAGCGATGGACGTGACCGAGGACGTTCTCACCGCCTTGAACAACAGCTACGAAGGGCGATGAGGACCAGTGTTCTTGCGATTCTGCTGACGGCCTGCACCGGTCCATCGCCCTCCTTGGATGGGCCTGCCCTGCAGACCTATGCCCATGATGTGGAGCATGGCCTCACGAAGGAGCGCACGGTGGGGGACATCCGCACGCGGGTCACATTGCTGCCCGCTGCGCTCACCGCCTGGCGCGCCCTTCAAGCGGCCGACGATAGTTGCGCGGACCCCAACAGCGTACTCGATGCGCACAAGAGGATGCTCACGTTCGAACTGGCCATCGGTCCTTCGGCGGATGCGCGCGGGGATGTCCTGCTGGCCGGTGCCAGGAACGCACAAGAAGTGCAGCAACGGGTCTACGCGCTCCACTTCGATTGGGCCTCCATGGTGGAGCTCACCTGCGGAAGCCACCGGTCGGCACCGGTCCTCAGTGCGTTCGAGAACACCTATGGCATCACCGAACACCGCACCGTGACGCTGGCGTTCGCCCCGCGCGACAGCGCGGACATGGACTTCCACACCGCAAAGGAGATCCGGCTCACCTGGGACGACCAGGTCTTTGGCACGGGTCGACAGCATTTCCTGTTCGATCGCGCCGACCTGGAGGCGCTGCCACCCACCGCGCTCTAGCATCAAGAACACGATCCGCATGCGAACCTTCCCCACTTGGAAACGGCGCACCGCCGCCATGCTGCTCCTGGTGTTCACCGGGCAGGTGCTCCATCCCACCGCGGCTTGGGCCTTGACCAGCGGACCGGCCCAACCGGAGTTCGCCAGCTTCGAACCGGTGACGACCACCGAGATGGTGAACCTCTTCACCGGGGACTTCACCTACAACCTGCCCGTGCTCGAAGTGCCCGGGCCGGAAGGATCCGGGTATGCGATCTCGCTCTCGTACCACTCCGGTGCCTCACCGGAAGAAGAGGCCAGCTGGGTGGGCCATGGGTGGACCCTCAATCCCGGCGCGATCAACCGGCAGGTGCGCGGCGTGGCCGATGATTGGAATGGCGAGCAGGTCACGTACCGCAGCAAGGCCTTTCCGAACGCGACCGTCTCGTTGAGCACCTTCGTCGCCGTGGAGCTCGGTAGCTACGACCTGGGCCTGAACGCGAACGGAACCATGCGCTACAACAACTACACCGGATATGGGCTGTCCTATGGTGCCGGGGTCTCGTTCGCCTCCGGCACCGTCAGCTTAGGATTTCAGGTGAACGATGGCGAGGGAAGCTTCTCCTTGGCCGTCAACCCGGGCGCAAAGCTGAACGAGTATATCGGGGACGTGGAACGCGAGAATAAAAAGGACGCCAAGAAGTACAAGAACCTGAGTGATGACGCAAAGAAAGCGGAATCCGGTAAAGCACTGAAGGACAAGGTCAGCAAGACCAGACGGGACGTCGCGCTCATGAACATGGCACCCATGCCAAGCGCGTACGGCACCGCCAACCTGATCGCGCGCTCCTTCCCGCTGGCCACGACCAATATGACAGGCACCACGCACAGCTTGGGCTTCTCGCTCAATGGCACCTTCCTGCCGATCGAGATGGGCGTGAACGGCAACGTGACCGGGCGTTTGGCCATCCAGCGGAACGAAGACTATGTAGTCCGCAATGCATATGGCTACCTGTACACGGACAAAGCAAATGGTGGCTATGATGTCCAGGACTATCACTCGGAAGAGACCAGCCCATACAACAAACGGGACAAGTACCTGCCACCGGTCTTTGCGGATGCGGATCCCTTTACCGCCACCGGAGAGGGGATCGTGGGGGGCATGCGCTTCTTCGCCAGCACCCCGAGGGATTTCCGTCCGGCTGAGTCCAGCGGAACCACGACCATCATCCAGATCGGCGCGGAAGGGAACGCCGGCTTGAATTCGGGCGGGGGCGTGGATATTGGGATCGGCCTACAGGAGCTGCACCTGGGCACTTACTCCAATGGAAGTTCCGGCACTGCGCAGGCGCCCGAACTGGATATGGACCACATGCTGCGCATGAGCGGCGACGCCGGAGGTCACCTCACCTACGGGGATGGAGGGCAGGAGGCCGAGGATGCGGGGCTCAGTTTGGACGATGATCTCCCGCAGGGCTACCGGGAGGCCACCTTCACAGCACCGGCGATCGCCACAGCGGGCCTGAACGCCGGTGGCCGCCCCGGGCGCTCCAGCCACGTGGGCTTCAACACCAACGAACGGATGGTTGAAAAGCACCGGTGCTACGAAAGAGCGGATATCGGGGTACTCACCTCTGGCGCCGTGATTCAGCGAAGCAGCGATGAACTCATCGGCGAGCTCTCGGTGGTGAACGCCAGCGGCCAACGCTACAACTATGGATTACCGGTGATGGCCAAGAACGATAAAGTGATGAGCCATCACTATCCGCAACCGGTCGGACAGAACGGTGTCACCAACCAGTGGACCACCGCCACGATCAATGGTTCGGAGGCCTTTGTGGAAGGGCACCAGACCAGCGAGTCCTATGCCACCCAATACCTGCTGACGAGCATCCTGCAACCGGACTATTTGGACAGGGCGCAGGACGGCCCCTCCGAGGACGACTTCGGGGGCTACACACAGTTCCGCTATGAACGGCTGATGGAAGGCTATCATTGGCGGCTACCCTACATCGGCTACAGCCATCGTGACCCCCTCCTCTCCGAGTGCTATGACAACCGTGTGAGCTACTCCAGCGGCGATAAGGAGATCTACTACCTGAAGGAGATCAGGACCAAGACGCACATTGCGGTTTTCACGACCATCGAACGGGATGATGGGTTCGGTGCGGCTCCGGACCAGCAAGCAGGCAGCGGTGTGGTGCCCTCGCCATCTGTAAAGCTCAGGGCCTTGGAGAGGATCGACCTGTATCAGATCGACCAGGACCGCGACAATGGGGCCCGCCCCATCCGAACCGTCCGGTTCGCCTACGCGGACCAGAACAAGGTATGGCCGAACGTACCGAACTCGGTGGGCCAGGAAGGCAAGCTCACGCTCACCAAGGTCTGGATGGAGCACAACGGGGTGGTGCCAGCGACCATCGCACCGTACACCTTCCACTACACCTACCCCACGGCCGCCTATCCCGCCCCGTATGCGGGCCTCCATCCGGACCCGAACAACACGCTGAACGAAACCCCCGACTATGGCCCGGCCTGCACGGATGCATGGGGGAACTACTACCATGATGGGGCCGATCGATATCGGCAACGCCGGCCCTGGCTTGACCAGGACCCGCCGGACACCTTCGATCCGGCAGCCCATCAATTGAAGCGCATCGTCCTGCCTTCGGGTGGAGAGATCCATGTGCTGTATGAGGCCGATGACTATGCGTTCGTCCAGAATGAGCGCGCGCACGTCATGGTACCACTGACCAGCTACCACAACGCTACATGCGTGGTCGATCTCGATGCGGTCCACGGCACGAACGCCGCGCGGGCAGCGCAGCTCGCCGAGATGCTGTACACCGCCGCGACCTCCCATCGCAAGATGCGGTTCGACTTCGCGTTCAAATTGACCGTTACCGGAACCTTCGAGCCGGAAGGATCGAACCGGTTGTACGAGATCATCAGCGGCTATGGGACCATCCACGACATCGATGCGACCGATCCCGATGAGGTGGTGATCGAATTCAAGCCCGGGGATCACAGCACACCGAAAAAGGTGTGTCAAGATCTTGTGAAGAAGGAGAAACGAGGCAAGGACCTCAATGAGGATTGTGCCAGCTATCCCCTGTTCTCGAGCGACCCGGTAAGCCATGGCACCGGAGGTCCCGAGCAATTGATCCGGGACCTGGCCAGCTTCATCGTACCTGAACCCAGCGCCTGCGAGGACGTAGAGGCTGGTCACTCCTATCTGCGCCTACCCGTGCCGGTGCGCAAGCTGGGCGGCGGTCTGCGGGTGAAGCGCTTGTTGATGGTGGAACCGGGCACCTCCGGATCAGGCCACCAGGCGGTGTACGGTTCTGAGTACACCTACACGACCAAGGATGACGCGGGCCACGTGATCAGCAGCGGTGTGGCCACCTACGAACCGGCCGGCCTGGACATGGAGAATCCCTTGGTGCGGCCGCTGGACCGGTACCACCAAAGCTGGCTCGACAAAGCGATCGCCGGCCGTGACCGCAAGCAGAGCGAAGGTCCGTTCGGGGCCAGCGCCTATCCGCAGCCCAGTGTCGGGTACGCGCAGGTGATCGTCAGCAACATCCATCAGGGGTTGAACGCGCCCGCCTATTCTGTGCATGAGTTCCACACCGCACGCGAACACCCGGTACGCGCCGATCTGACGGAAAAGGATGAGCGCAACGACAAGTTGAACCTCACCACCGGCATCGTGAACATCATGCGCGAGAACTGCTACGTGAGCCAGGGGCATACGCTGCACCTCAACGACATGCATGGAAAGCCCAAGCGCCAGGCCACCTATGCAGGCAGGGCGGAAGACCACCTGGATGTGGACGCCTTGCCGGTGCTCCAATCGTATACAAGCACGGACTACTTCCCCATCGGTGAACTCGTTCCGGTGCTCACCAAGATCACGCCTTTGACCATCGAGGACCAGCCTTTGGGGCAGGAGATGGATGTGGCCGTTGAGCGGCGGCATGTGCGGGACCGCATGAACGACGGCACGGTGGAACTGGACATTGGGGTGAGCACCACCGCCCCCTACATCATCCCGAGCTTCTCGGGACTTCCCACCGTGAGCCACGTGAGCTCACAGATCAAGACGCACATCACCACCAAGTTGGTGAAGCACACGGGCATCGTTCGCGGCACCACGACCTTCAAGGACGGCATCCTGCATGTGACGCGGCACCTGGCCTACGACGCGGGTAGCGGCGAGCCGGTGATCAGCCGCACGCACGATGGCTTCCTGCCACTGGACATCGCAGCACACCCCGAACAGCTCGACGCCGCCGGCCCCGGGACCTACACCAGCGTGGGGATCCCCGCCCACTTCATCTACCCGGACATGGGCCAAAAAGCCAAGGGTGAACGCTACTACGTCGGAGCCAGCGGACCGGGCATGGAGATCAGCAACACCGGCGGCGGTGTCATCCACCTCTCGCCACCCGCGCAGAACAGCAGCCAGTCCATCTGTGATCTGTTGAACGCCCTGTGCATCGGCGATCTGCTGGAGCTGACGGTCAACAGCTCGACGGTGCTCTGCCATGTGACCGGGACCGCGGGCAATGACATCCATGTGGTGAAGGCCTCGTTCAGTCCTACCGGCATACCGACATCGGCGACGACGGTCAGCCAGCTCCAGATCATTCAGAGCGGCTGCAACAATACCGTGAGCAAGCAGGCCGGTGCCTTCACCTACTACGGCAACGGGACGATCGCGACCAGTGCGGTGAACGCGGACCGTGTCGCGCTGGCCGCTGCCCTGTCCGATGCGCTCTGTGCCCTTACCGGGACCAGCAGTGTAAGCCTGTCAACCATTCCGAACATCGCGAACTTCCAGTTCCAGACCGATCCCGGTTGCGCTGCCGTGGGGGAAGGCGATCTGATGGGGATCGAAGCTGGAGAAGCCTACATCGACTTCAAGAGCTGTGATATCCCGCTAGGCAAACCCAATTGCACGGACGGCGCCTTCGGCATCGATCCGGTGAACGGACAGTTGCTGTTCTACCCGGAAGGCAACGATTGCCGCGGTGTCCCGGTGACCTGCCTGCAATTCTGCGAGGACGATTACCCGGTGACCCAGGTGACCCGTGTGGTATCGACGAGCGCGATGCAATACGCCCACGACTGGTCGTACGACCCCTACGCCTACCGGCCCGCGATGGGCAATGCGAACCCGAACGACTTCGAGGCGGGCATCCGGGGCCGCTGGCGACCACGGAGCCAGCACGCCTACCGCGCGGCCCTGACCCCCGGCAGTGCCAACTACGACCAGGGCATGTTCGACATGCAGCTGTTCAATTGGCGAACGCCCCAGGCCAATCCGCCCGAGTGGGTGCGCACCGACAGCATGTTGACCTACAGCCCCGATGGCCCGGTGCTGGAGCAGCTCAACGCCCTGAACGTGCCCAGCTGCGCGCGCTATGGGTATGGCCGGAACCTGCCGGTGCTCACCGCCCAGAACACGTATGCGGACCTGGTGCTCTTCGAGAGCTTCGAGACGATCAACCCGATCAATGGTGTGGACCATCTGGAGAACCAGGTGGTGTACACCGGCAGCGCCATGGAGGCGCATGGGGACCTTGACGCCACCGTGGCCCACGCCGGCAAGGGCAGCAACCGGACCGATGCCGCCACGGCCTACCTGTACCAAGGACCGACCATGAAGGTCCCGCTCGCGTGGACCGCCAGCAATCCCTCGTTCAACATGCTGGTGAAGGCCTGGGTGAGGGCGGAGGATGGCAACGGGGTGGCCACCGACCCGCTTGCCGTGTCGGCCACGATCAGCCACAACAACAACGCCCTGGCCACCGTGCCGATGGAGCGGGTGGCGCGGACGGGCGAGTGGGTACTGATGGCAGCGACCCTGCCGGTGACGACGAGCGATCTCGACATCGACCTGAGCTGCGTGAACGCCGCCGGCATGAAGACCTGGGTGGACGACGTGCGCATGCAGCCGGAGACCGCGCAGATGACCTGCTATGTCTACGATCCGCTCAGCCACCGGCTGCTCACCAGTTTCGACGACCAGCATTTCGGCTTGATCTACCAGTACAACGATGAGGGCAAGCTCGTGCGCAAGCTGGTGGAGACCGAACGGGGCATCCGCACCGTGCAGGAGACCCAGTACCACACTCCGCTCACCGAACCGAACCCGTGATGTTGCGCGTCCACATCCTGATCATCGCCACCCTGGGCACCTGGCCCGGGGGTGACCTCCACGCACAGGGCACCTGTGCGCAAGATCTCCTGCAGATCCTGGGTGCGGTGGAGGACAGCGCCAAGGCCGTGGACAGACAGGCTGTGCGGACCCGGTTCGAAGTAAGCACCGTGGGTGTGGAGGAGGGTGCCACCTCCACCGTGGAGGTCGTGGAACACGCCGTGCTCGACGATCGGACCGTGACGCAGCATTCGCACTTCACCATCTACCAGGACCGCACCACCAAGGTGGTGGTGCTCCCCTTGGAGAAGCAGGTGTATCTGTACGACCGTCGACCCGAGGACCGGGAAGTGCGCATGGACGAATGGCGGACGCACAGCGACGTGATCTTCCGATACGGACAGGTGAGCTCCTGTAGACGGTATCACGATCACGATGGGCGCAAGCTCCATGTGGCCTTCGACCTGCCGGACAGCCTGCGAAACATGCCCTGGGCGAGCGTCAGCTACACCGTGGATGTGGACCGGCGCATGCCGCTGGCCAGCCACATCACCTATCGGAAGGGGGCGGCAGCCCGCAGCCAGAAGGTGCGCATCCTGGAGCATCGGTTGGGTGAAGCGGACCCGCGACTACGCAAGCCCGCGCTGGCCCAGGTGATGGCCGGGCGCAAACCGCTCTCCGCCTACTCCGACTTCGAGTTCCACGATCTCCGCCGAACGACCAAGGCCCATGAAGACCGCCCCCTTGTTCCGTGAACGCACCGCCCGGTGCGCGCTGCCGTTGCTGGTCCTGCTGCTGGTATGCACAACGGGCCGGGCGCAGGGACCCTACACCCTGATCGAGGACGAGCTTGAACTCGACGATGCGCTCTTCAACGATCCGGCGTCCACCCTCTTCACCCTGGTGAATCCCTTCGCCCCACCTGCACCCACCATCTGCGGGGCCGATTGGACCTACGAGGGCGTGCGGCTGGACCTGCGCTTGAGCACGGGAGAGACCAACGATCTTGGGGCAGAGACCTTTCAGACGACCGTGCCACTGGTGGTGCGAGCGGTGGATGCGCTGGGCGACCCCTATTTCGTGGTGCCGTGCACCTTGTCCGTGGACCAGAATGCTCCGGAACAATGGTTCACGCTTGATCTGGCCTTGCAGTTCACGGCCGCCGAGCAGGTGGAGGTGGTCCTCGACGGCGCACCCTCCTTCACCCCGAGCAACCTGCCCCTCGCGCACATCCGCCTGAACGCGGACCTGCACCTCCATCAACGCATCGCCCTCACGGCGATACCGCATACGCTGAACGCGGTGGCGCTCACCAGCGCCGGTTCCAACAGGGTCCGCTTCGAGTGGTCCTACCAGCACAACGGATGCAACATCATCTATCCCCGTTACGAGCTGCAGGTGCTGCGCCTGCACGACCTGGGCGGAGCAGGCCACGCACCACACGCCCTGCAGTCGGCCACGGTGGACTGGAGCCAGGCCGCGGTGCTTCACCTGGACAGCGATCCCAAGGGGGCGCTGCAACGACTGGACCTCACCTTGGCCGAGGGCACCGGATTCTACGCCTGGCGGGTGCGGCCCATCACCAACTACCACGATGGGGGAACCGTGGATCCACGCAACTGGGGCCTCTGGTCGGCGCACAGCCCGGCCACGCAAGGCAGCACGGTGACCGGCCTGGATGCCGTGGGCTACACCCCGCCCGCCGCATGCGGCGTATGGCCGGCGGACCAGGGCGGTCCAGCCATCTTCTTCTACGACCAGTTCGACGACGACCGCACGTGGAGCTATGCGCGGACCTACAGCGAAGGTCAGGCCCACACCGGCATCCCCTTGCGCATGGCCGAGGGCATGACCTACGTCACCGCCCTGCTGCAGCCCGACCAGCAGCAACAGCGGCAAAGCACCGAGGGGTATGTGGTGGCCAGCCGCACGGTGCATGACCGCGCCGGCCGACCGGCCGTGAGCTCGTTGCCCTTTCCCATCACCGGACAGCCCGGGCTGGGCTATGTCGAACAGCTGCTCACCAACACGGGCAACAGCGACTATTCCGCCGGCGACTTCGATGTGACGCCCCATACGGCCGACCCGGCCAACGGTCCGTACTACACGAACACGAACCCGGATAGCGAGGTGCCCGATGCCGAAGGCTATCCGTACACGCGCACGGTCTTCCACCCGGACGGACGGCCGCGGCAAGCGAGCGCACCCGGCAGCACCTTCGCCTTCGACGGCACCGCACCCCCCACCACGGCGAACTACTTCGCCAGTGTCACCCGCACCGAGCTGGCCCGCGTCTTCGGCACCGAAGCCTACGACCCCGCCGCCGTGCACCACGTGATCAGCGTGGACCCCAACCAGGTGATCACCAGCACCTATCAGGACAAGGAAGGCAAGGTGCTGGCCACCAGCATCATCTCCACGACCGATGTCCTGAGCCAGCTGCCCCTGGAGTCGCAGGCCAACGGCGGCTATACCATCACCGAGACCTTGGCCGGCAACGTGTCCGTGGGCGACCATGTCGCGGAGGCCACGACCAACCTGTACGTGGAGGCGCAGAACACCTCGATCGAGCTCACGTACTCGATCACCCCGCAGGACGTGATCGATGCCTGCGTGAACTTCTGCCGCCATTGCGACTACGTGGTGGAGATCTCGCTGGTGAACGTGGACACCGGGGTCGATCTGATCGCCAGCGCATGCCCCGCATGGAGCTCCTTCCCCATTTTCACGGACCTCACCTGCAACGCCCCGGCCAGCTATCCGACCACCTGCACCGTGGTCGCGAACGATCGCGGGGTGTACCAGCTCCGCAAACGGATCCGGGTGAACAACATGGCCAACGGGCAACCGGTCCTCTACACCCATCTGACCGACCTGTCCCAAGCCTACGCGGACCATTGGGACAACCTGCCGGTGAACGATGTGCTGAACGTGCTCACCGACCCGGCGCTAGGCCTGGACGACCTGTGGGACCTGGTGAACGTGGACCCGGAGGTGGACACCGAATTCACGCTGGACCTGGGCTGCGGCGAGGAGCCCAGCTACCCGGTGCTCCCCTGTGCGGTATGCACGCTGCACTTTGAACAATGGCTCGAACACCTGCAGGAAGAGTACAACGCTGTCGCGGCTGCGCTCAACAACGACGGAGACGCGAACAACAACATCAGCACGATCGAAATATCGCCGAGTCCCAATTTCACCCACAACGGGCTCTTCGACTATCCGGAATCGGGCAATGTGAGCGCGGTGTTCGAACGCGGTGACGTGCTGGCCCTGCTGGCCAACATGTCCACGGTGGTGGACGAGAACAACGAGCTGGTCTATACCTGCGACGAGCTGCTGGCCTGCTGGCACAGTGCGGTGATCGCCTACACCACGGCCCTGGCCGCCGGGCAGACCGTGATCGAGCTGGGCCAGGTGGACCTGAGCGATGTGCCGGGTGGCACGCCCCCAATCCAGAGCAATGCCACCTTGGAACTGCACTTCATGGACATCTTCCTGGACTGCGCGGGGCGACAGTTGCAGGGCTGCACCGATGATGCAGGCGACACTGGATACCAGAATGATGACCTCTATGACGACACTGATTACGACCACAATCCGAACAGTGGCTACCTGGGCTACCTCACTCATGCGTACGCGTACTTCTATTGCACAGGTTTGCCCAATGACGATTGCGCAAGTTCACTGGCTGGTGATTTCGGGCCGACCTTGAGTGATTGGGACGAGCTGGTTCCGCTTACCCATGAAGGGGTCACAGTCAGCACCACCGGCTGGACCGCCTACTATGAGTGCCTTATCAGTGCGGCGAATGCCGGCGGACAAGGGAGCTTGGACGCCGCCGCTGCTACCCTCTATTTGGAGGGCTTGCGCGACGCCCTGATCGCCAACTGCGAAACGGCCTGTGAAGGCCACCGGGAGGCCTTCCGCTTGGAGGTCATGGACACCACGGAAGAGAACTGCGACGACCTGGACTCAGCGAACGTCGAATGCCTGGTGGATCGCTTGGTGGCCAATTGTGCCGCCCTGTGCAACGGGCTGGAAGTGCAGTACGACGCCAACTACACCCCTCCTCTGAACGGTTTGGGGCCTGCATCAACCCTCTCCTTCATCAATGGTGTGCTTACCGGAACGCCGGAACTGTACGTGCTGTTCGGGGCCGAGCAGGATCAGGATCTGAAGTGCGAGACCGGCATGGTGGATATGATCACCGCTGGGTACGACTATCCCGGAACGAACCTACCCATCACATCGGAGGAACTCGTCGCCCAGCTGAACGAAGCCTTGGACGACTATGCACGCTTCGTGTTCGAGTACGATCCGGACGATCCAACGACCTACGGCAACTACGGCTGGCAGGCCGACCCGATGGAGTTGACCGCCCGCCTGCGCCTGAGCCTGAACGGCCTGCATTGCATGCCGCTGGAGCTGGGCATGATGATCGGCAAAGAGTTGAACAATGTCAACTATGACGAGGATGACGACAGCCCCGGGCAAGCCAATTGCAACGCCGGCACCGGGCCCAGTGCGTACGAATGCCTGCGCCATGACCTGGAGAACTTCCAACCGTATCGCCTTACGCTGACGATCGATCCGGACGGCACACCGGTCACGCTCGTGCGCTTCAACTACGGCGAGCCGGGCGATACCCCCCCGTGGATCGATCAGTTCGACGCCATGCTGGCCGCCGCCAACAACGGGGACGCACCCTTCACCGATGTCCATACCCGCTTCATCGTAGACGCGAACGGCGCCATCGACATCGCCGTCTGCTCCTTCGACAGCAATGGCGCGGTGGTGCTTTCGACCTGGACCATGCAGTCCAACACCATTCCCATCGAATACACGGGAACCTACTGTAGCAGCGGGTTCGCGAACCCCCTGCTGAACGGGCATGATCACATGGGAGAGGTGTTCGTGCCTCAGCTCATCGCCAACCATTGCAACAATATCCCACCGGTCACTGAAGCCTGGGTGGACATCCGGGACCGCTATGCTTCCTCATGCTACGACAGCACAGCATGTTCCACGACCTGCACTTACTGGTGCCTCTCCTTCACGCACGGCATCCCCGTCAGCGAGGACGCCGATGAGATGCCCCTGCTCAGCTGCGACAGCGTGACCCAGGCGAACTACCACAATGCGATCATGGGCCAGCTGTACGACCTGGAGGTGGCCGCCCTGCAGACCTACAGCTCCGCCTACACCAGCACCTGCGCCGACCCGGCGAACATCCAGGACGCCCTCACCTACAGCTACAGCCGCAACCAGCACCATTACACCCTTTACTACTACGACCGCGCCGGCAACCTCATCCGCACCGTGCCCCCCGAGGGTGTGGAGCCCTTCGTGGACCCCACCCCGCCCGTGGCCAACTGGCCCACCACCGCCACGGCCCACACCATGCGGACGCACTACGGCCACAACAGCCTGCAGCAACCCGTGCGGCAGGAGACCCCCGATGGCGGTGTCACCCGCTTCGGCTACGACCGCCTGGGCCGCCTGCGCATCAGCCAGAACGCCGAACAGCGCATCGCCAGCCCCGAGCGGTACAGCTACACCCGCTACGACGACCTGGGCCGCGTGGTGGAGGCCGGCGAAAGCCACGAGGTGCCCACCGGCGGCCTCAGCATCCAGGACCTGCTGGACCCCGGCAACGCCAACGCCGCCGCCTTCCTCAGCACCGAGCTCGCCTTCCCCGGCACCCTCGCCGACAAGCACGATGTGGTGCACACCCACTACACCGATCCCGCGCAGGGCATGGCCTACCTGGATGGCACCGCGCCCCGCCACCTGCTGAACCGCGTGGCCTGGACCGAGAGCGATGAGGATGGGCAGCCCTCCACCGTGCACGACCGGGTGACCACCCACTACAGCTACGACCCGCACGGCAACGTGGAGTGGCTGGTGCAGGACCTGCCCGTGCTGGGCCGGCACTACGTGCGCTACCACTATGACCTGGTGAGCGGGCGCGTGCTGCAGGTGGACTACAACGAAGGCCGCCTCGATGCCTTCCACCAACGCTACGACTACGACGCGGACGGCCGCATCGTGCACGCCGAGAGCAGCGTGGACGGCCTGCTCTGGGAGCGCGACGCGGAATACAGCTACTACCCGCACGGCCCCCTGAAGCGCACCGAGATCGGCGAGGACCGCCTGCAGGGCGTGGACCACACCTACACCCTGCAGGGCTGGCTGAAGGGCATCAACGACCCGCGCCTGGCCGGCAACGACGCCGGGCAGGACGGTGACGCCGTGGGCCGCGACGCCTTCGGCATGGAGCTGCACTACTTCGCGAACGACTTCACGCGCACGGGATCCGCCTTCGCGCCAACGGCCACCACGTGGCCGGCAGACCTCTACAACGGCAACATCCGCGCTTGGGCCTTCAACACGGAGGCACTGAACGGGACGCCCCTGGACCCCCTGGGCTTCGGCTACACCTACGACGTGCTCAACCGCATCCGCCAGGCGGACAGCTACAGCCACGGCACCGGCTGGTCGGCCAACATCAACAACGAGCACCAGCGCGCCTACACCTTCGACGCCAACGGCAACCTGCAGACCCTGCTGCGACACGACGAGGGCGGTGCCTCGGTGGATGAGTTCGACTACGCCTACGCCGCGGGCACCAACCGGCTGACGGAGGTGGAGGACGGCCACCCCGCCGATGGCCAACTGAACGAAGATCACGCCTACGCCTACAACGCCATCGGGCAGCTGACCCAGGAGAGCTGGACCCCCACCGGTGGCTCACCGGAGCACATCGCCATCTCCTGGACCCCCGCCGGCAAAGTGCGCCAGGTGACCCTGAAGGACGGCCGCACCCTGCGCTTCCTCTACGATGCCGCCGGCCACCGCGTGATGAAGGCCGACCTGGCCCAGCCCGACAACGGCTTCACCGCCCCCCTGACCGAAGGGGATGAGATCACCACCTACGTGCGCGACGCCCAGGGCAACCTGCTGGCCACCTACCTCCGCACCGCCGAAGAGGTGGGTACCCTGGTGGAGGACCGCACCAACCTGGAGGAACAGCCCCTTTACGGCAGCAGCCGCCTGGGCCTGCACACCCCCACCGCACCCCTTACCGTGCACCTGCAGACCTGGGACGGCAGCACCGCCATCCCGCAGCCCCTGGACCTGCCCCGCAAGGCCGAAGCCCACCGCTTGGGCCTGGCCGCGGACCAGAAATGGTACCTGGGCATACACCTGCTGGTGCCCCGCACCACCGCCTTCCACGACCCGGCCGACTTCAGCGTCAGCGAGCAGAACGGCGGGCTGCCCCTGTGGTGGGCCGACCGCTCGGAGAACACCTACCGCGCCGAGGACCGCCAGGGCAACACCCTGTTCACCGCCGTCAGCGTGCGGCTGATGCAGCCCTTGCAGCCCATCACCAGCACACAGGTCTTCGACCGCAACGGCGTGCCCATGTACAGCAACGGCTGGCTGGTGGGCGCCCTGTGGAACGGCGCCACCTTGAGCGCCCAGGTGCCCGGTGAACCGCATCTCCACTACCTGTTCACCATCGCCCAGGACGGCAAGCCCTACGCGCACCTCATCGACCTCTCCAGCACGGGCCACGGCTCGCAGGGCGAGGTGGTGATCGCCAACATCGCCCTGGACGGCGGCGGCCCCCTCACCTACCAGCGCGGCATGGCCGTGGTGGACGACCGCAGCGGCTACGGCCCCACCACCCTCTTTCTGCTGGGCCACAGCGGCACCCAGGCCCAGCTGCGCGCCCTGTCGGTGGCCGCCTTCCATGCCGACAACAACACCCCCGACTGGCACACCCTGGAGACCGTGACGGCCACCCCCGCCATCCTCAAGGGGCGCCTGCAGCCCAGCCCCGATGGACAGCGCCTGGCCTACGCCCGCACCACCGGCTCCGGCATGGGCCTGCTGCAGTGGGGCGGCAACGAGCTGCGCGTGGTGTCGCTGGACCCCGGCCGCCTGGCCCTCAGCGGGGCGCCCCTCACGGTCACCGGCCCCACGGGCCGCATCTCCGGCTTGGACTTCAGCCCGGCGGCCGACTACCTTTACTTCACCGTGAGCGGGTTGAGCTACCCCACCACCCAGCGCCTCTACCGCCTGCCCCTGGCCGGCGGCGCCATCGCCCCAATGGCCTGGCACGTGACCGATGTGCGGCGCAACGCCCAGCAGGGCGGCACCGACATGCTGTGCACCACCACCACCGGCCTGCGCCGCATCGCCCAGCCGGACGATGCCAGCCCTGTGCAGACCACCCATGCCCTGCCCGGCATCCAGCCCGCCCTGGCCCTGCAACCGGTGCTGATCGGCCCGGACCGCAGCACCAGCACCCGCCACCTGGGCCGCCGCCGCTACGAGCTCACCGACCACCTGGGCAACGTCCGCGCCGTGGTGGGCGACCGCAAGCTCAGCGACTTCGAGCTGAATGTCGCTCCGCTAGTCCTGGTGCCCAGCAGCTTCAGGGCGGAAGTTCTGTCCTACGCGGACTATGATCCCTTCGGGAGTTTGCTCGATGAGCGGCATGCGTTGGCGTACCGGTTCGGGTTCCAAGGACAGGAACAGGATGATGAGATACACGACGATCCGGGGACGAGCTATGCCTACAAGTACCGGATGCATGACACAAGGGTGGGAAGGTTCTGGAGCGTCGATCCGTTGGCTGCGAAGTACCCCCACAACTCGCCGTATGCGTTCAGTGAGAATAAAGTTATTGATCATAAGGAACTGGAAGGGTTGGAAGGGATACCAGCTGGAAAGGATCAGGTGACTGGATACTTTATTTCACCAAACGATTCGAACTCCGATTTGGGACAATGGGACACACAAGTGATTTATCCTCAGGGTCCAGCCGATCCTCCGCAAGCAGATCCAATGATGCGGTTAATAATCGAAACAGTCCTACCATTTTCGGAAATCAATCAATTGATCACCGGTGAGGATGATAACGGTCATGAAGCAAGCCGTACGGCAGCGGCAGGCTGGCTGATCCTTGGCTTCATTCCCGGTCAGCGGTTGGCCAAACCGGTGGTGAGATTAACCCGAAGTGCAGGCCAGGGATTGGCAGCAGTTGGATTCAGAAGTACCAAACTCTTGAACAAACACTACGCCGACCACGCTAGTAAGTTCAATGGCCTGTTCAAGAACGCGACAGAATATGAACAAGCTGCAAAACATTTTTTTGCATCTTCCGGTGATAACGTGTTTGAATACACCCGCACTCAAGGCGAATTCGCCGGTGATTTGGTCAAATACGATATGAATAAGAATCTCTTTGGCGTTGCCGACAAAGATGGTGTGATAAAGACATTCTACAAGCCAAAGGATGGCTCGAAGTATTTTGAGGAGCAGTTGGTAAAGGATTTTCCAACGACACAATAAGATTGACGATGAGGAAATACACCAATGAAGAACTGTTGTGCATTTGTCCGGTTTGCGGGTATGACAATCTTGAGCAGCCGCCTTTTAGTTCATCTGGCTTTCCTACCTACGAAACCTGCTCTTGTTGTGGATTTGAATTTGGATTCACGGATGAGTCTGAAAAATGGACATATGAAGCTTACCGAGAGAGATGGATTCAAGAAGGTTGCTTCTTCAAGTACGCACCGGATCGTCCCAAGAATTGGTCTGTTGAACAAGCTATGCTTCAGCTCCATAACCTTGAACGGGTGAAGCATTTTGTGCCACGCAAATAGGTCTCAGCCCCAAATCGCGCAAGTTTTCGGCGTGCGGAGGCTTTTGCGGGCGGGCCGGTCGCCATCGCCAGGGCGCTACGGCGATGACACCCGGCGACTTGTGCGCCGCACAATCCCCCGCACAATCCCACTCATCCATGCACCCCAGGCGTGCCGAAGATGGGACAGGGGGGTGTTCGTGGGAAAATGACAGCTGAGCATCCCCTTTGGGTCGAGGAGCAGGATGGAAGTGAGTGATCACCCGCGTTGGCCCGGCGGGTGCGCGGCGTGCCTGACGAGGAGAAGCCCGTTGCTGCGGGACATGAGGGCCGATGCGCGTCGCTGTCGCCGGCAAGGCCATCTCGCGGCATTTCACTGCCACGCAGAGCCTTGAAGCGTTCAACCAGGTGGCTGGGCCGGGAGCTCGGGCTTGTCGTCGCACGCGCCGCAGGCCAGGCCGGGGTTGGTGCTGCGGCGAAGAGCACGGGCCGCAGCGCGTTCCGCAGCGTGGCCCGGTGCATGGTGGGGCGTCCGCATCGGCCAGCCGAAATAGGCTTCGTCCGGGGTCAGTCCGTTCAGGGCTTCGAGGGGGCGCACGGCGTTCTCCTCGTGGAAGGCGGCGTCCACGCGGCGGCGCAGCACCGCACCATCGGCCGGCGGGTCGCTGAGCAGGAAGCCATACTTGAGGCGCTTGTGCACCGCCTCCACCATGGAGTTGGACCACGGGAGGTCGCGCAAGGCTACGCGGTGCTGCAGCCCGGGGTGCAGGCGGGCCACCAGGCGGTGCACGGGCCGGCCCGTGTTCTCGGACCCGCCGTCGGAGAGGACCTCCACGGGCAAGCCATCCGAACGCACGGACCGGGCCCAGGCCAGTTGGAGCAGGGCCACCACATGCGCGGCGCGGGGCCGTTCATGCACGGCCCAGGCGAGCTTGCGCCGGCTGTAGTTGTCCACCAGCACATGGATGGCCCAGCGCTGGCCGTCCGTGGTCCGGAACGGGGTCACGTCCACGTGCCAGAGCGCATCGGGCCGGGTGGCCCGTGGTCCGGGCGGGTGGCGCTTCTTGCGTGGCACGCGGCGGGATGGGAGGCCCAGGGCCTGGCGGTAGCGGTACCAGGTGGAGCGGGCGGCATGTACCAGACCCTCGCGCGCGGCCCAGTGGGCCAGGGAGCTTACCGGCCAATGCGCTTTGCCGGGGTCCTGGAGCACGGTGCGGAGGGCATCGCGTTCGGCGGGCAGAAGCTGGCCGGAGTGACGCCGCCGACAGCGGTCCAGGGGCGAGGGTCCGCAGGCCGGTGCAGTGCGGGCACGCCAGCTCCTGTAGGTGCGCAGGGGCAGGCCCAGGAAGCGGAGCACGCGGCGCAGGGGCAGCCGTTCGGCGCCGCTCCGGATGGCGGCGAGCAGCGCGGACCGCTGGGGCATGGTACCGATCCTCCAAGCCCCTTCACGGAACCCGCGCAGCAGCAGGTGGAGCCGGGCGTAGGCCATGCATAGGCGCCGCAGCCGTTCATGTCGGGCGGTCAGGCGCAACAAGTCGAGCTGCTCGGTGGTGAGGCGGCCGAGGGCAGCGCCTTGGTACTTGTTCGCCGGCTCGTGCCGCCACCGGTGGCGGTTGCTTCGGGGAATGCGTTGGAACATGCCATCCGGCAGCGCCTCTTCGGCACCCGTGCGGATCAGGTCCTTGAGGGTGGTGTGGTAGCTGGCTCGGCGCATGGACCTACTTATCGAACCTTAAGCAAGTTCCCCCAGTAGCCCGGGATCGTCAAGTGGGCGTGGACCCGCCGGTGATGTCGACCCGGATACTGATGACCAACTCAGAATGCTATTTCCATTTCCGAGAGAAGCACAGAACACGCCCCGATGCAGCCCCTTCCACTGCCCCCCAAACGAACAACCCCGCTTGCGCGGGCTGCTCGATGAGGGTGGTGCCCTGCCTGCGGGCAGGGGCGCGCGCCGCTTAGCGCACCAGGCTGTGGGCCACATCGCGCCAGGGGCTGCTGCCCTTGGTGCCGGTGGCGCGCACACGGAACCAGTGCTCCCTGGCGCTCTCCAAGCCTTTGAGCACGTGCCGGATGCGGGTGGTCTCGCCCACATCCTTCCAGGCCTCGGCATCATCCGGGGTTGCACCGTTGTGCTGGATCACGTAGAGGCTGGCGCCCGGGGTGGTGGCCCAGTCGAGGAGCACCTCCCCCTTGTGGTCGCGGATCCGCGCGCAGCTTCAGCGGCCGGGGATCTCCGTCAACAGGTTACGCGCTGAGCGCACGAAGAAGCCGGCGTCCTGGATCAGGACCGCGTCGCCGCCTGCGAACCTGCACGGGTCGAAGCATCTCGAGCGGTCTCGCATTCGTGCCCTGATCAACCGTCATGCCCGAAAATGAACCGGGCTTGGTCCTTCACTGGCTCGTTCGCTATTGTTTTGCTGGCAGGTGCACATTGGCCCCTGGAGTGAGCATACCCACACCCGAACGCTGCCCGGGGCAGAGATCAGGCTCTGCACCAACCCTGGCACCCCACCGGGATCAATACTTCGCCTATCTTTAGCATCGCCGTACGCCATGGACGACCTATCCCAGCCGCCAAAGAACATGCACAGCATTGGCGCTCCGATGCGGACACAGACCTTCGGGGTGCCGCAGGGCCAGCGACCATACCGTTCTGCCCTACCCCAATGGGTACCGGGTAGGACCTACCTCCTCGTTCCTCCACCCGCGAAACGCCTCTCCACGCATGTCCAATGACCATCGCATCGTATGTTCGGGCCACAGGGGTATGCCCCCCTTGCCGACCATGGCGCTCTTACCCACAACCCTGTTCGCGCAGGTTGCGGCCGCTGTAACCCGGTCGTGGAGCATGCTGGCCGCAGGCTTGACCCTCTTGGGCATTTCGCCAGCCCTTCGTGCCCAGAACTACCCTGTGCCCTCCTCGCCTGAATTGGCGTTCAGCCAAGGGCACTACCCGGAGGTCTTTGGCAACGATACGCTGCGGCGGATCGGGAATTGGGCCTTTAGCACGGTCACAGGCAGGGCATACCGGATCGGCGGCCAAGAGCAGGTTGAAGCCAACCATGTTCGTGGGTCGGAGGGGGTCGGTCCGAACTGCGCGATCGGTAGGGATGACATCAAGATGGGCAGATTCCTCAGCCTGGACCCGTTGGCGGCGAAGTACCCGCACAACTCACCGTATGCGTTCAGCGAGAACAGGGTCATTGATGGAATTGAGCTTGAAGGTTTGGAATGGAAGGATATTAAGGGCCAAGAACTTTCTGAGGAGGCAAGAAAGGATGTGAAGGCCTTCATTTTTTATGATTCACGCTCATCGGAAGGCGAGGGCGGTTTCAGTGCGCAGACGAACCAGATGTATGGGGAAATGGAAAGCACCTATGGCAAAGGTTCAGTTGCTCTGAGTGCCGTAAGTACGGAAAGTCAATTCGCTCAAGATTGGTCAGACATTTCTGGGACTGATGTGCGAAACGTATCAATGCTCACCCATGGTTCTCCTCAGTCAATCTTCTTGAACGCACCCAACAAAGAGTATCTGACTTCAACCGGCAATGGCAAAACTGAAATTTTCGAGAATGATGCCTTGAACATTTCGGACTTGCCACAGCCAACAGGAAATATCAAGAATGCTGACTTGTGGCTGTATAGTTGCCACTCAAATGGCAGTTCAAAGGACCAAAAAGGGTCAATGCTCTCTGTTGCTCAAGCGTTCCGCAACGGATTTGACTTCCGAGCGGTTCATGGTACGCCCAATAGCGTGAGCTTCAGCCACGGACGACCGGTGCCCTCAATAGCGGTTGGGGGGTGGTTCGACAAGCTGATGGTCAATCGACACTTTGATACTTTACTGAGGCCGGAAGATCAAAAGAAGCACGACCAGTTTCGAGTGGATCACGCTGACGAGCTGAAGTACTGACGAACCATGCGTTGCTTTCTAGGGACTTTTATGTTGCTGGGAATCTTGCTGAGCTATCAGTGCTCTCCAAAGGTCCGATTGTACGAAGCGGATGTTCCCCATCGGAGTGTGTCGAAGTGGTCTTGGGATACTTGTCGCGTTGAGAAGCAACCGTACTACGTAGTATCGGACAAGGAACAACTGGGCGCGTTGCTGAAGTCGTCGCAAGGCTCATTCGCCTGTCTGACAGATTCGATTCTTGGGTTGGAATTGGACTATGGCAACCATGACTACATATTCTCATTCGGCTATGGTCTGAAGCGAATTGCGGTAGACTCCATATCTGTCAGCAGGGACGGATGTCCGTCAGTACCGGGGTCACCGATTTCTTGCCTTCCAACATGGGAGCTGGTCGATTCCCTCTTCATTTACGAGTTACCTACTAAAGGCAAGTACAGGCTACCATGCGGCTAGCTCCCCAACCGGCGCTCGGGTGCGCGAGGCCTTAGCCGGGGGCCGGCCCCAACCCGCGCCCCTACTGTAAGCTTCCCCTAAAGACGGGCCAGTGAGAACTGGTGGCCTGCCAGGGTTGGGGTTAAGTAATGGAGGGGCGTATCCTTCCCTGCACTACGTACGGGAATGTCCCGATGCTTCCGTTTCATTGTGGTCGTTGCGCACAGCGTCCGTGCACGCCGGGCCCGAAAACTGGCTGCCTGGAAGCTGAGCGGATCGCCCGGGCTGGATCGGCCCACTGCACCCCGCTGATGGGCCCAGCGTTTGCTCCATATAGGGACCTCGGCATCACCCCATTACTTTATCTATCTTTAGCACAGCATGCTCCATACGCATCTCCGGTCCGTATCGCTCATCACCTTGTTCTTCCTCGGTGCGACCAGCCGTGCACAGTTCCCCGCGACACTGGGGCCGCAAGCGCCGCACTTCTCCGGTTTCAGCCCGATCGTGCCCGGATCCATGGGCAGCCCCTCGCCCCTCGCTCCTGCCCGAAATGCGGCTGCTCCCATGGGCGCGCGGTCGGCCGCCGTACGGCCCATGGCACCGGCTGCGCACTTCGCCGACGAATTCCGCAATGGACCGCACAGCACCAAGGGTACCACCAGCGTCTACAGCGGCCCCTTCCGGTTCGCCAGCACCGGCACACCCGCCACCGCCGCACGCGACCAGGCGTTCGAGGCCGCGCGAACCACATTGGTGCGGATGCTCGATGGCCGGGAACCGCTGCATCTGGGCAACGCCATCGAGGCCATGGAACGACCGTTCGTGGAGACCACCGGCACGCATGCGTCATTGGGTGAACTGCTGGACCAAGTGGCCAAGGTGGTTCGGGCACATATTGCTTCCGCAGGCGGCGATGCGAGCGACCCGCTCATGGTCCATTGGGGTATACAAGCCCTCTATAGGGACACGTTCGTGGACCCGACCACCGGCAGGACATGGTCACCCCTCCGCTACGACTTCGACGACCCCAACGGTGAGGAGGATATCCGCAAGGTGACGGTCGGCAAGCTCCTGCTCACCGGGGAAGGGCAGTGCCGCTCCATGCCGCTGCTCTACCTGGCCCTGGCGGAACGGCTGCATGCCGAGGCTTTCCTCGCCTTTGCACCGAACCATAGCTACGTGAAGTTCAGGGACGGCACCGGCACCTTCCACAACTTCGAGACCACCAACGGGCGGCCGGCCTCCGATGCCTGGCTCGCCGGCTCGGGCCATGTGAGGACCGAAGGCATCAAGAGCCGCGCTTACCTCGACACCGTTGGAACGCGCCGGGTGGTGGCCCACCTGCTGGTGGAGCTCGCGGCCTACTATGCGCAACGCCATGGGTACGCTGAGCCATTCATGGAGCAATGCCTGCAGCGCGCGCTCAAGGAATACCCGCAGGACATCCATGGCTGGATGGAGCTTTCCAACCTGCGCACCGCCACCTTCGATCGCGCGCTATGGCAGGCGGGTCAGCCGGCGCTGAACGACCTCGAACGGCTGCGGCCCGACCTGGCCGAACGCTTGGCGGACCTGAAAGCGCTGTACGGCCAGGTTGACCGGTTGGGCTACGCGCCCATGCCTCCGGAGCTCTATGCCCGTTGGCGCAGCTCCGTGGACGCTGCGAAGGAGGAGCGGCTCCGCAAGACGCTCGCGCAACCACTGCCACCAGCCAGGATCGTCCGATGAGAACCGGGTTGCTCATATGCGGGCTCACCGCCGTTGTCCAGGTCACCCTGGGGCAGGGCACTGTCGACACCGTGTACACCCGGGCCTACACCAGGATCCTTGACATGCTGGAGGGGCGCCGCCAAGCGAGCCTGAAGACCGCTGTTCTCGAAGTGGAGAACGCCTACTTCCTCGGCCAGCTGGACACGCAGGCCTTCAACGGCGCCATCACCCGCCTGGCCACGATCGCCGCTGCGTGGGCGAACGCGAACCGGCTGACCGGGTACACCGCCAAGGATTCCACCGCCTTTCTGCGGAGCGGTGCGGTCTTTCACCTCATGACCGATACGGTCTTTGGCGCACCGGGCATTCCGCTCAGCCTGCCGTTCCGCTACGATACCGTCGACTACTTCGCCTGGTGCGATCCAACGCACATGTTCGTTAGCCGGCTGCTCGCTACCCATGAGGGCAACTGCCATTCCCTACCCCTGTTGTATGCCATGCTGTGCCACGAGCTTGGAACCAATGCCTACCTGGCCATGGCGCCCATGCACATGTACATCAAGCAACACAGCGAACAGCTCGGGTGGTACAACACCGAGCTCACCAGCGCCACCTTTCCAAGCGATGCATGGGTCATGGCCTCGGGCTATGTGAACACCGACGCCATCCGTTCAGGCCTTTACATGGATACGCTCGGCCTGCGCAAGGCCCTTGCGCTCTGCCTGGTGGACCTGGCCCAAGGCTACCAGCAGCGGGCCGCCCAGGCCGACATCGGGTTCGTGCTGCGCTGCTGCGATCTGGCCCTGGCCCACTACCCCGCCTGCGCTCAGGCCCTGTTGGTGAAGGCTGCCGCGCTTGGATCGCGGGAGCCACCGGTGGATGGGCCAACGATGATCCCGGTGACGAACCCCGCGCTCGAAGCCACCTTGGCGACCCTGGTGAACCTCGGCTACCGCGAAGTACCTTTGGAGGTGTACCTCGCATGGATGCGCGCGTTGGCCAGGGATCCCCAGAAATATGCGAACCCCTTGTTGCCCCCGACCACAAGCGACCGACCATGAACCAGCGCATTCTCCTGCATCTAATGCTCCTTGGAACCAGCCTGATCGCCAAGGGCCAAGACGTACTACGCTCTGTCGAACCCGCTCCGTTGACCTTCAGTTCGGGAGCCTATCCGGAGCACCATGCGAAGGACAGCATGATCCGCATCGGCATGAACGTCTACAACACGGTCACGGGGAGGGCATATCGCATGGGGTGCGAAGGGCAGAAGAACCACGATGCGTTACACGGAGCGGCCGGGACGCATAGGCATTGCGATCAAGACGCGCACGCTCCTCGAGTGGGCAGATTCTTGAGTATTGATCCACTGGTCAGTAAATACCCCTACTGGTCGCCGTATGCGTTTAGTGGTAACCGGGTGAACGACATGATCGAACTGGAAGGGTTAGAACCAACCACTCCGGTAAGCACATGGAACGTCCAAGATCTCGGTGACAAGTACGGAACAGGCGGAACTGTGTTGATGGTCTCCGACGCGGGTTCTGACGTTGCTTGGGAAGTGGTACGCTACCAAAGTGAAACACACGGCGCTCTTTGGTCATACAAGGATCCAAGCAAGCCGCGAGGTTCACGCTGGTCGACGACCTGGCAACCCACGGGGCGTAACGAAGCATTGCCAGCGGCGCAGTTTGGCACGTGCTACCAGGACAACGCTGACAACGAAGCAGCCATGCGAGCCCTTGGACGCCGCGATGCGGCAAGGGGTGGAGCCTTCTCCGATGCGTTCGCCAAAGGAATGCTTGGCTTGGCTTTAGTTGGAACAGGTGGTTCAGCGGCCGGTGAGCTACTTGCTGGGAGTACGGTCCTCGAAGGCCTTGGTGCTGCTGCTCGAATTTCTGCTAATCGTCTGTTCCAAGGCACCCTTATGGAACGCGCGGCCTCCGGGTCTGTGAATGCAGGTGGGCAATTCCTTTTGAACAGAGGTGAATTTGATTTCCTGGGTCTTTCCACTAGCGTTGCTACAGGTAACCCGTTTGCAGGTGCAGCGCTTGGCTCCTTTGGAACACTAACGACCTCCGGCTTTCATACGAATGACGGGGGTACGATGATGACGCAAGCATTGGTTGGTTCACTTACGGGCAGGCTTTCCCGCGAATTTGAATGGGCGTGGAAAAGTCTAGGCGACTTTGTGCCAACCAACGGTACTGCTGCGATGCAGACGCTCACGACATGGGGTTTTTTCATCGGCGGCGAGAAAGGTTCCGCGGCGCTGGCACCTGAGCAGAAGTAATGAAACCTCACGTGGAATACACGCGATTTGCCCTGGCGATCATAGCGCTATTCGTTGGTTTCCTTGTGTACGACTATTCCAGGAAGCAGCACTTATCCAAGGATGGGGTAGAGACCACCGCAACCATTGAGCGTTGTGTTCGATGCTTCTACAGTTCATGTTACGACTACTACTTTGTTGTTGGGTTTGATACTTGTCGCGGCACACTGCGAACATCCACAACGCTAGGTGGTGTCGGCTTCGATAAGTGCGTTGGGCGAAAGTTCGGTGTTACCTATGATCCCAAGGACTGTTCGCATAGTTCGCTGGACCTCTCCCAAGAACATCCCGCTGCCGCGGATCTGTGATCCGTGCGCTCTTCGATCAATTACCCTTCTTCCCCGTGTAAGCTTCCCCTGAAGTCGGGCCAGCGATAACTGGAGGTCTCAGGGGCATTTGTTGTTAGGGATGGATGAGCACAGGTGGCCGGTAACCGAGTGCTTTGTGAGGCCGAAGATGGTTGTAGTCGTACATCCACTCGGTGGTGCGCAAGCGCACTTCTTCGAGTGTGCGGAAGACGTAGGCGCCGAGGAGCTCACGGCGTATGCTGCCATTGAGACGCTCCACGTAAGCGTTCTGGGTGGGCTTGCCGGGCTGGATGTAGGTGAGGGTGATCTTGTGCTCTCGGCACCAGTGGTCAAGCTTGGCACTGATGAACTCCGGCCCGTTGTCCACGCGGATCATGGCCGGCAGTGAGCGTTGTTCCTTCAGGCGTTCAAGCACGCGGATCACACGCAAGGCAGGCAAAGAAGTGTCCACTTCCATGGCCAGCACTTCGCGGTTGTAGTCGTCCAGGACGTTGAGCATGCGGTAGGTGCGGCCATCCCACAAGGTGTCGTGCATGAAGTCGATGCTCCATACCTGGTCGGGGGCCTGTGGCTGGAACAAGGCCTGTTTCACGCGTGCAGGCAGGCGCTTCTTGGTCCGCCGACGGATGTTGAGCCCCATGCCGGTGTACACCCGGTAGACACGTTTGAAGTTCCACACATGACCCATCAAGCGTATGCGGTGATGGCACTGCCACACCCCAATGGCCGGATGCTTGGTCACCAGGTCGTCCAATGCGCCGATCACCATCGTGTCGTCGGGCGGATGCTTGCGGTATTGCGCGGTACTGCGAGCAAGACCCACCATGCGGCACGCTTGCCGCTGGGTGTGTCCATGCTCGGTGATAAGGGCCTGCACGATCTCGCGCTTCTCGTCAGACCCCCACTTCTTTTCCACCACCTGCTTGAGGGAGTCGTGCATCATGCTCAGCTCCGCATACATGCGTTTCAGGCGGCTGTTCTCCTCTTGGAGTTCCTTCACCAGCTTGAGCTGGCTGGCATCCATGCCGCCATACTTCGCCTTCCACTGGTAGAACGTGGCGTTGCTGATGCCGTGTTCCCGACAGATGTCGGCCACCTTGGCACCAGCCTCATGCTGCTTGAGCATCGCGACGATCTGATGCTCGGTGAACTTGGTCTTTCTCATGGCTACGATCGGTTGAAGGTAGCCCCCGACCGGTCAGCCGGTTTTCCCCAGGCCTTTGAAGGGGCCGGGGAAAACCGCCTGACCTCCACTATCACCTGGCCGAACAATGGGGAAGCTTACACCCGCACGATCCCACTCATACATGCCCCTAGATCGCGCAACTCTACACGTGCCCACGATAGATCTCCGAAGAGGACTGAGCGGGACTGCAGGTGAACCAGATGCGCAACAGGCTCAAGGACTACAAGACTTATCGGCACTTGCGGTCCCCTCGGATCTGAGGCGCGGAGAGAATACAAGGCGTAGTGGCCTGCTCGAGTTGTCGAGTTCAGGATCCGTGCATCCCGATCCCCCCAAACGAACAACCCCGCTTGCGCGGGGCTGCTCGATGAGGGTGGTGCCCTGCCTGCGGGCAGGGGCGTGCGCCGCTCAGCGCACCAGGCTGTGGGCCACGTCGCTCCAGGGGCTGCTGCCCTTTGTGCCGGTGGCGCGCACACGGAACCAGTGCTCCCTGGCGCTCTCCAGGCCTTTGAGCACGTGCCGGATGCGGGTGGTCTCGCCCACATCCTTCCAGGCCTCGGCATCATCCGGTGATGCGCCGTTGTGCTGGATCACGTAGAGGCTGGCGCCCGGGGTGGTGGCCCAATCGAGGAGCACCTCCCCCTTGTGGTCGCGGATCCGCGCGCGCAGCTTCAGCGGCCGGGGGATCTCCGTCAACAGGTTACGCGCGGAGCGCACGAAGAAACCAGCGTCCTGGATCATGACCGCGTCGCCGCCTGCGATGCTGGAGACACGGTCCGCGAGCTTGTTCAGCTCGGCGAAATGCTCCTGCTGTGCGGCCCGGCGATGGGCGATCGCCGTGCGGCCACCGTCCGCAGCGGCGGTGATGGCCTGCTCCAGCGCCTCGCGCTTGGCGGTGACCACCAACAGGGACGATGCAAGGTCGGCGAAGGCCGGGTTGCCGGTGAGACGCTGTTCGATGAAAAGGCTGCGGGCCACCAAAGCGAGGGGCGACAGCCGGGAAAAACGTTTGACTAGGGTTGCCATGGTATTGGCTTTTTGCGGCCCAAGGGGTTAGCTGGATACCGCTGAGAAAGGAAGGGAACGGGTCGCCGATGGACCGCTGCCTCATTCCGGGGCAGGGGTCCGGGTCCGTTCGGTTCCCGCAGCCGTTCCGCGATGAGCGATCATCGCTGGACGGCGCGTTCACCGGTGCATGCGGCGACCGCTGCGGTGCACCTGGAGCGGTCCCTTGGCCCCCTCAGGCGGGGACGGTCACGCGCTCAGCGAACGGACCAGAAGATGGACCACCTGGGAGGTGGGCGCGCAATGCAGGCGCAGCCGACCGCACGGCCGGGCAGGGGAAGTGAGCCGGGAACGGCATGCCGCGCCACGGACGCGATGAGGCCCAGCAGCCGCCGCGTGAACACGAACAGGAACGCCAGCAAATGGCGTGGCAACACAGGAAACGGCCGATAGGAGCCAACGGAGACCAGCCCCGCGATCCACAACGCACGAGGTGCGTAGCTCTCGAAGTCGACCAAGCCCACCTCCACCAGGTGGCCCGGGATGGTCACGATGGTGAAATGGGCGTCGAACTCCTTGCGCCGCGCTTCGCGCTCCGCCTTCGAGGGCCGCACCACGCTGCGGACCCAGGAAGCCGATCGACCTCCTGCATCCAGAACGGCGACCGCCAGCGCAACGAACCAACCCTTGACCCGGAACGCCCTCGACCGAGCGCGTGATCCGAAACCCGGCACGCCAGCCTGTTCCTCGCCGACGATCGACCCATCGCCTGGTACTCCTGACCGCTGCGCTGTGTTGGTCGTCACCCGAGGAAAGTCATCCATCCCTTCCGCTGGGTTCGACGTCATCGCGCCGGGGTCAATGGACTTTGACGCTGGGTTCGCCGTCACGGCGAGCGGGTCTGGGAACATTGCCGCAGGGTTCGGCGACATGGCGCAGGGATCAACGGACCCCGTGGCCGGGTTCACCATCATCGCGCCCAGATCGTCCGTCATGGCCGGCGCGTTCACCGACATGGCGGCCGGGACGGGCAGCATAGGCGCTGAGTTCGGCGGCATAGGGGAAAGGTCAGCGGACCGAGCGGCCGGTCGCGCCTGGGCGCCACCCCGGTCGACACAGGCTGCGCCAAGGCCAGAGGCCACGTCTGACGCAGGTTGCAGCAGAGCCAAGGGGTCGGGACGATCCGTTCCACGGCGGCGTCGCTGACCGACGAACCAAGCGATCAGACCGGTCCGACCGGACCCACGCGACACCTCCCCCGCGGGGGCGGTGGGGTGGGGATGGGCAGGACGGCGGATGCGCATGGAGGCGTGGGCGCTTGGTCGGATGCACAAAGCAGGAGTCGTCCCCTTGGGCTTTCGACGATCGCGAAGGCCCAGATATCCACGATCGATCGTGTGTTGCAGGGCGCATGCAGCGCAGATGGGGGGCGGAACCGAGGCAGCAGCGGTCGGGGTCTTCAGAAGCTGGAGCACACCTCCGAGGTTGAACGTCGGTTCGCACAGGGGCCGGAACCCGTGGACCACGCTCCGCGCACGGTTCAAAGGCCGCGAAGGCGTACTTAGTATATCTTTAGTATATTGCGGGCATGGACCGACCACCCGCCCCGCCGGCCCCGCATGCCGGTGACCATCCCCCCACCCCGTTCGTGGATGGGGAGCGCATCCCGGCGTTCACGCTCACTGAACTGTTGATCGCGCTGGTGATCGTGGGCATACTGGTGTACCTGGCGCTGCCGGACTACAGCCAGGTGGTGGCCCAGGCCAAGGCCACCGAGGCCAAACTGCAACTGGAGCACCTGCACAGCCTGCAGACCACCCACTACTACGAGCGCAGCCAGTATGCCGGGGAGCTGGATGCCCTGGGGTTCCGGCAGCAGAAGCTGGTGAACGAGGGCGGCACGGCGAACTACCGGATCGAACTGGTGAACGCGGGGCCGCGCACCTATGTGGCCAGGGCCACGGCCGTGGCCGATTTCGACCAGGACGGCCAGTACAACGTGTGGGAGATCGACCACGACAAAGCCCTGCGGGAGGTGATCCCCGATTGACCATGCTGGCGGTGAAGGGGCTGACCGTGGTGGTGCTGTTGCTGGTGTGCTGGGAGGACCTGCGCCACCGGGCGGTGCACTGGTCGCTGTTCCCCTTGACGGGGCTGCTGTTCGGCGCCCCGGCCTATCTGGGGCGGTCACACGCGGCCTGGCTGGCCGATCTGGGCATGAACGCCCTCTTCCTGCTGGTGCAGGCCGTGGCCCTGGTGGCTTGGACGTCGTTGCGGTACGGCCGGTGGACCGATCCCATCGGCCGCATGATCGGTATGGGCGACGTGCTCTTCCTGGCCGCCATCGTGCCCGGGCTCTCCTTCGACCATTTCGCACCCTACTACGTGAGCGGGTTGGTGCTGTGCCTCGTGCTGCACCTCACCGTGCTGCGGCATTGGCCCGGCCAGCCCCGCACCGTGCCCACGGCGGGCCTGCTGGCGGCCTACCTGGCCTGCTGGGTGGTGATGGAGCAACTGGGCCGCATGCCCCCGCTGCACCAGGGTGAACAAGCGATGGTCTTCTGGCATGGATGAGGCGCTGCTGATCGATGCGGCCACCCGCAACGTGCTGACCCCGGAGCAGGCGTGGCACTACCGCGTGGTGCCGCAGCACCTGGGCCCGGAGGGCTGCACCCTGCTCCGCGCGGGCGGCGCCGACGAGGCGGTACGCCTGGAGCTGGAGGTCCTGCTGGGGCTTCGGGTGACCTTGGAGCCGGCCGGAGCGGACGCGGTGGAGCGGGCCCTGGCCACCCATTACCGGCGGGTGGAGCGACCGGGGCGGCGGGTGGACCTGAGCGCGCGCACGGCCGAGCACCTGCTGCACGACCTGGTGCAGGAGGCCCGTGACCTGGGCAGCAGCGATGTGCATGCCGAGGTGTACGAGCGGGAAGCGCGCGTGCGCATCCGCATCGACGGGCTGCTCGTGGAGCGGTACCGCTACCCGGCCGCCGACCACCCCGCCCTGGTGAACCGCGTGAAGGTGCAGGCCGGGCTGGACATCAGCGAGAAGCGCCTGCCCCAGGACGGCCGCATGGTGCTGGACCGCGACGGGCGACGCACCGATGTGCGCGTGAGCGTACTCCCCACCCTGCACGGTGAGAAGGTGGTGCTGCGCCTGCTGGGGCAGGATGCCGGCGACCTGAGCCTGGCCGACCTAGGCATGGACGCGCCGCAGCTCGAGGACTACCGCAGCGGGATCGCGCGGCCGCACGGCCTGGTGCTGATCAGCGGTCCCACCGGTTCGGGCAAGACCACCACGCTCTATGCCACCCTGAAGGAACTGAACGCCGTGCGCCGCAACATCGTGACGGTGGAGGACCCGGTGGAGTACACGTTGGAGGGGGTCAATCAGGTGCCCCTGCGCGAGGGCATCGGGCTGGGCTTCGCGCAGGCCTTGCGCAGCTTCCTCAGGCAGGACCCGGACGTGATCATGCTGGGCGAGGTGCGCGATGCGGAAACGGCGCAGATGGCGGTGCGCGCGGCCCTCACGGGCCATTTGGTGCTGAGCACCGTGCACACGAACTCGGCCTGGGGCACGGTGGGCCGCCTGATGGACATGGGGGTACCCCCCTACCTGCTGGCGGCCACCTTGAACACCTCGGTGGCGCAGCGGTTGGTGCGCACCCTGTGCACGACCTGTGCGCGGCCCGAACCGTGGCCGACCGGGGCCGCGCGACCGGTGCCTGCGGAGGCCCCGCCGGCCACGCACCAGGTGCCGGTGGGCTGTCCCGCGTGCCACTACACGGGATACCGCGGACGTCAAGCCCTGTATGAAGTGGTGGCCATGGATATCGACCGTGCCGAACAGGTGCGGCGGGGGGTCACCGATGGCCAGGCGGCGCTCGCCGGGCGGCCCGTGCGGCGCTTGGCCGACAGCGCTTGGGCCCTCCTGCGCAGCGGGCGCACCAGCCTGGAGGAAGCCCATCCGATCCTGACCAGCGCATGAGGACCTGGCTGTTGCTGCTCGCGCTGTGGGGCCTGGCATGCACCGGGACCGCGCAGGACCGCTACCAGCGGATCGCGGAGATGCTGGAGGCCGCGGAGGTGGACCATCCCGGCCTGGAGGGCGCCGTGGAGATGAGCGTGAGCGGCACCGACCTGGGCGAGTTCGTACGGGCCCTGGGCCTGAGCCACGGCCTGAACCTGAGCGTGGACCCCGCGGTGAAAGGGGAGGTGGTGAACGCGTTCCAGAACGCCCGGGTGAGCGATGTGCTGCTCTATCTGTGCAAGCAATACGACCTCGAGCTGGAGCTGATCGGCAGCATCATCGCCCTGCGGCCGCACGTGGCCGAGGTCCCGCCACCGCCCGCACCCACCTGGCGGCCGCCGGTGGTGACCTTCGCCGCGGACAGCGGCTGGCTCGACCTGGACCTGAAAGGCGACAGCCTGGGTGCGGTGGCCCGGGCGATCACCCTGGCCACCGGCACCAATGTGGTGCTCGCGCCCGGGCTGGACGACCGGCCGGTGCGCGCCTTCCTGCGGCGGACCAGCTTGGCCGGCGCACTGGACAAGCTGGCCTTCGCCAATGGCCTGTTGGTGGAGCGTGGCAGCGATGGCAGCTTTCTGCTCCACGCACAGGCGGCCGAACCCACCAAGGGGGGCGAGCGTGGCCCGCGGGGTGCACAAACCGGCGGTGGCCAGGGTGGTGAACTGGAGCTCGGCGTGCTGCCGGACGGCCTGCTGTCCGTCCACGCGCGGCAGGCCCCCATCGCCCAGGTGATCGAGCAGGCCTCGGCCATGTTGGACAAGGATTACTTCTTCTATGATGGCGTGGAGGGCACCGCCACCCTGCACATGGACCGGGTGAGCTACGAGGACCTGCTCACGGGCCTGCTACGCGGCACGGCCCTTACGCACCATGTGAACGAAGGGGTGCACCTCGTGGGACGGCGCGACCTGGAAGGGCTGCGGCGCACCGAGCTGGTGCGGCTGCTCAACCGACCGGTGAAGGACCTGAGCAACACCATACCGGAGGCGATGCGCAAGGATGTCACCCTGCATGAGTTCGTGGAGCTCAACGGCATCATCATCAGCGGCGATGCCCATCGAATCGACGAGATCAAGGGGTTGCTGCGCGGGCTGGACCAGGCGGTACCGGTGGTGATGATCGAGGTGATGATCGTGGACGTGAACCGTTCGCGCACGGTGAGCGGAGGCATCCAGATGGGCGTGGGCGATCCGCCCGAACAGAGCGGAGGCACCATCCTGCCCGGCATCGACTACACCTTGAACGCCGGCACCATCAATGACCTCATTCAGAGCTTCAACGGGTTCGGGCTCTTCAACCTGGGCAACGTCACCCCGTCGTTCTATGTCGGCATCCGCGCTTTGGAAGCGGACGGTGTGCTGCGCATGCGGTCCACCCCGCAGCTGAGCACCTTGAACGGGCACGAGGCCACGCTGAGCATCGGAGAGACGGAGTTCTACCTGGAGGTGCGCAATGACCTCATCGGCACGCAGAACCCGACGGTGAGCACCTCGCAGATCTACAAGCCGATCAATGCCGACCTGTCGCTGCGCATCCTGCCGATGGTGAGCAGTGACGACCTGGTGACCCTGGAGATCGAGGTGAACCAGAGCAACTTCACGCAACGCATCGCGGCGACGGCCCCACCGGGCTCGGTGGAGCGGAAGTTCAGCAGCATCGTGCGGGTGCGCGACCGCGACATGATCGTGCTGGGCGGGCTGGAGGAGAAGGAGAACAGCCGCAGCGGCAACGGCCTGCCGCTGCTCTCGCGCATCCCTGTGCTGAAGTGGATCTTCGGCAACCGCACCTCGAAGCGGGGCCGCAGCAAGCTCACCATCTTCATCCGGCCCACCATCATCCTGTGAGGCATGGACAAAGGCGGGCCATATGTGGGTGCGGGTCATGTCCTGGGGGTGTCGGTGCAGGCCGGCACAGGCGGGCCCGTGCACCGCTGGGTGCATCTGGTGCGGGGCCGGCGCGCGGTGCACCTACGCGGGCATGGTGAGGCGGCGAACGCCTCTGAGCTCATCCGGCAGGTGGGCACCCGGGTCCCCCTGGCCCTGTGCGTCGACCATGAACGGTGCATCCACCGGGTGGTGCCCGACGAAGGCAGCGCCGAGGAGCAGGTGGGCCGCGCATTCGCCGGAGCGAACGTGTCCGAGGCGTGCGTGAGCCTGCGCGCGAAGGAAGGCAGCACCGGATGCAGCATGATGCGGCGGGGTGAGGCGGTGTCGATCATGAACAGCCTGGCCGAATGCGGCGCCCGGGTGGTGGACCTGCGCATCGGTCCATGGGACCTGCTGGCCCTGGAGGCGCTGCTGCCGCAGGGCAGCGATGCGGTCACTGCGTCCGGCACCTGGGTCGGTCTCCGCGATGGCCGACTTGCACTGGAACGAAGCCCCTCCGGGCCCGCCACCTCGATCGACCTGGAGGGCGAGCGACTCCCGGCCACCCATGCCCTGGCGTTCGTGACCGCATGGTGCTGGCTTCTCCCCGGCCCGGGTCGCACGATGGTGCACGAGGACCTGTTGACCGGCGCACGCGCTCAAGAGCGGGCACGCCTGTGGTATGAACGCATGCTGCTCGCCGGGCTCGGCGTGATCCTGTTCCTGGTCGCCTTCGAGGCCGGTCTGGCCCATCGGGTGGACCGGGAAAAGGCCGTGGAGGACGGGGCGGTGCGTCGGCTGGCTGACCTGGAGGTCGCCGTGGAGCAGGCACGAGCGGAGCTTGTCGCCGGCCAGGCCTTGGCCTCAGCGATGGGGTTGGAAGGAGGTGGCCGCCTGGCCGCCCGGGCCGCCGCCATCGCAGCGCACACCCCCCTGCCGATCAGGCTCGACCGGCTGGTGGTGGATCCCCTGCGGAGCGCACCGGAGGGCAGGGAGCCGCTCGTTGTAGAGCGCGGTGTGGTACGCATCCAGGGCCGCTGTGACGATGCCGCCTTGCTGAACAGCTGGATGGACAGCCTGCGGACACGACCTGGCACAGGTACGGTGCGGCTCCTGGGGTATCGCCCCACAGCGGACGGCGGCGGGCCGGAATTCGACCTGGAGATCGGACGATGAACAGCCGGAGAACGATCGCCTTCGACCAGCGCCGAAAGCTGCAGGTGCTCCTGCTGGTGATGGGCCTGGTGGTGGCGTTGCTCGTCCACCGAAAGGTGCTGCCCACCGTGCACCGATGGGCGGAGCTGCGGAACACGGCGGCGGGCGCACGGAGCGAGGAGGAGCTGTCGTCCGAACTGCGCCACCTTCGATCCGCACTGGACCGGATGGAACAGGTCTTCGGACCCGGACCGCGCGGGCAGGACCGCTGGGCCATGGTCCTGACCCGAACCGGACAACTTCTTCAGGAGCGACAAGGGGCCCTGCACGAAGTGCACAGCGAGCACCGGGAGGAGGTGCAAGGCCGCGTCATCCACACCCTACCGATCGTCATCACCGGGCGCGCGGACGATCTGCTCACCTGTGCGGATGCCTTGGAACGGGAACTGCCGGGCGTGCGCCTGGTGTCGCTTGACCTGCAGGCCGAACAACGACCACCCGCCCGCGGTCGTGCGCTCTACGCCACCCTCACCTTCCGCACCATTCAGCCATGAAGCACGCACTGCCATCCATCCTGCTGCTCCTGGTCCTTACGGGCTGCAGCGACATCATTGAAGCGGACCTGACGGACCTGACCGTGTCCTTGTTGACGCCTCAGGACCGGGACACCGTGTCCACGAACGTGGTCACCTTCCGGTGGACGGAGGTCCCCGACGCGGAGACCTACCGGATCCAGATCGCC
This sequence comes from Flavobacteriales bacterium, assembly GCA_016715895.1. Lineage (NCBI taxonomy): Bacteria > Pseudomonadati > Bacteroidota > Flavobacteriia > Flavobacteriales > Flavobacteriales bacterium. The sequence continues at coordinate 1,468,410 of JADJXH010000003.1, forward strand.
ACGCCGGACCTGGTGGCTCCCGAGCTCTTCCTGACGGACTCTGTCGTGAGCACACCAACGGTCACGTTCGCCATGGCCCCCGGGGCCTATGAATGGCGGGTGAGGGCGCAGAACGCCAGCAGCCATACCGAATACGCCGTTCGCCGTTTGGTGGTGGTGGCGGCCACATCGCTGGAGGACCTGACCCCCATCCTGATCGCGCCAACAGCCAATGCGCACCTGATGGAAGCCGATGTGGCCCTCGAGTGGGAGCCCTTGCCCGGGGCCCAGGACCACCGGCTGGAGGTGCGGGAGACCGACCAGAACGGTCCCTTGGTGTTGGTGCAGGTGATCACAGGTGGTAGCGCGACCCTCAGCGCCTGGCCTGAGGGCACCTATGTCTGGGGGATCCAAGGCCAGAACAGCAACTCGGTCTCGGCGTTCAGCTATCGCACCTTCACGGTGGACCGTACGCCGCCCACGGCGCCGCTGTTGATCGCACCGGCGAACAACGCCGGACTGCCGAACGCGACGTTCACCTTCCAATGGCAGAGCGGCACGGACCTGAACGGAACGCGGGACACCCTGATCGTGGCCGATGCGAACCAAGTGGAGGTGCGGCGGATCGGGGTGGCCGCGACAAGCTGGCCGGATTCACTGGGTACAGGCACGTACCAATGGAGCGTCCGCACCACCGACGAGGCGGGCAACGGCACGACCAGCACCCTGCGCACGCTCACCATCCAATGAATCGAAAGGCCCTTCGAGCGATCCTGTTCACCATGGCCGCGGCGGTCTGGGGGGCGGTGATGGTGAAGGCCTTTGTGCGCCGACCGACCACCGACCGGCCCGGTCCGGTCCCGGTGACCAGTGAACAAGCGTTGGAGCTGCGCCCCGACGCGCCGGCGTTGGACCTGGCATGGGCAAGGGACCCGTTCCTGGACCACCATGCGAGCGGCAGGCGCCCCTCCCAGGCCCCATCCGTGGGCGCTTCGACCGCCACCCTCAGGCCGCGCCCACTGGCGAACGTTGCGACACCCGCCCGGGTGGACTGGCCTGCCATGGAGTATGTGGGCCGGATCGGAGGTGGCGGAGGGCAGAGCAAGCCGGTGGCCTTGTTCCAAGTGAACGGCAGGGACCTCGCCATCCGGACCGGCGACCATTGGCGGGGTATCCAGGTGGTGACCGTGGAAGCGGATAGCGTGGTCCTCCAACAAGGCAGCCACACGCGGTCCTTGCGGCGCGGGAGCAGCCGGTCCGAGCGCGATGCGGAGAACGCGGATCGCACGAGCGGGAAGCGCTGACGCGAGGCCGCTCACAGGGTCGTGCTCAACTTGAACATGGGCAGGTACATCGCCACGAGCACGGTGCCCACGAGCAGGGCGATGATGAGGATGGTGATGGGTTCCAGCACACTGCCGAGCATGGTGGTCCGGTGCTTCACGTCGGCCGCGTAGCGCTCGGCGAGGCGGCCGAACATGTGATCGAGCTGCTTCACCTCCTCGGCCACGCCGATCATGGCCACCATTTCCGGATCGAACACGGTGTGCGCGGCCATGGCCTGGCGAAGCGAAACGCCCGCGATCACCCGACCCCTGACGTCGGACAGGGCATGCTGCGAGCGTGCCGTACCGGCCATGCCTTCGGCCAGGAACAAGGCCCGGTCCAGTGGCGTGCCCGCCCTCAACAGGAAAGCCATCGCGCTGCAGAACCGGGCAAGTCCGGCTTTGCGCGATAGTGGGCCTAGTACCGGCAGGCGATCAATTGCCCCCTCCTTCCAGCGGCGAAAGGCGGCATGACGGTCCAACCGGGCGACGCCCAGCGCCAGCAGGAATAGACCGCCGAGGAGCACAGGCCACGCCGACCGGACCACCTGGGAAACGACGAGCACACCGGCCGTCAGCGCCGGGAGCTCGGCCCCGATCGTGCGAAGACCTCCGCGAACATGGGCACCACCACGTTCATCATGAAAAGGACCACCACCATGGTCACGGCGAGCACGAAGAGCGGATAGGCGAAGGCCTGACGGACCAACCGGCGCAAAGCGATGCGTTCGGCGTGGTGATCGGCCAGCTGCAGCAGGATGTCGGCGAGGCGCCCGCTCTCTTCGCCGACGCGCACCGCGTGCTCCTCGTGCGCGGAGAACACCCCGGCCTCCGACATGGCCACGCTGAGCGGGATGCCCGAAAGCACAGCCTCGCGGACCTGGTGCAATGCCCCCACGGAGCGTCCATGGCCCTGCGCCGACACCAGGAGATCGAGCATGGTACGGGGGTCCACGCCTGCGACCACCAGCAGATGCATGTCACGGAACAACCGCTCCTTGCGGACGTCGGTCCACCCGGTACGGTCCAACCGGGTGATGACCCCCCGGGCGGAACGGAACACCGCGATGGGCCGGTCCTTGGACCCACCGTTCGTGGCCGAAGCGGGGACAGAGATGGGCATGCTACCGCAACAGGGTGTGATAGGCGCGCGCGGGTGATCGAGGAATGCGCAGCGTAAGCGGGACCGGCCTGCCTGCGCGGAACGAGGTACCGCTCCAGAGAACAGGCGGGGAGCGCCGATCGCCACCCGGCTCGACCCACATCCGGTCCAGCCCACGAATGAGCGTGTCCGCAGGCCCATCCCCCGTGCGCCGGACGAGGGCATTCCGCACCACGCGGTAGTGGACGACCTTCGAAGGGGAACGCACATCCAGACCGTCCTCCAGGACATGGACCGAACGAGCTGCGTCATTCAGGTCGGTGGCCCACGCTGTGAACAGCGTCAGGCGTTCATCCAGTTGTTCGCTCCGATCGCCCATCCCGGTGCGCTGTTCACCGAGATAGCCGATCACCAAGCTGCTCATCGTGGCCACGATGGCCAGCATCACAAGCGCGAGCAGCGCCTCCAGAAGGGTGAACGAAGGTGCCCTGTTCATGGGTCTTCGATGATCACTTCGCGGAGGAGGACCTCGGTGTCCCCATGGCTGACGCGGATACGAATGAGATGATGATGGCTGTCCACAGGAACGGACACATGGTCGACCCGAAGACCCGAGCGCGCCGGGGGGCTCCACGTGCCCTGAGGTCGCCATTGGGCGACGAGCTCTTCGCTCAGGTCCCATGCGACGAGCCGGACCCAGGCCCGGTCGGCCTCCCTCACCCTGAACTGAACGGCCAGTGCAGTGGAGAGCACAGCGGCCAGCAAGCCAAGGGCGATCACGGCTTCGAGCAGGCTGGAGGCGGGCAAGCGGTCCATCGGTCAAGGGATCTCTGACCAGGTGAGCAGGGACGGTTCCCGATCGGCCTCCAAGGTGCCCGCTGAAACGAGCGTGGTCCTGGCCGGGCCGATCTCACCATCCAGGAGGTGATCGCCGAAGAGCGACCCATCGGTGCGCACGCTCAGTGATCCGACGATCACACGCCCGTGGACCATCCCTCGGACGTCAGCGGCACCTTGGGCGAACAGCTCACCGTCGAGGACGGCACCGTGTTCAAGGACGACGATCGGCTCCGCCTTCCCGCGGATGGAGGCATCCAGCGCCAACACGGTGCCCTGGACCTGCGCACCTGAGGCGATGACGATAGGAGCGACCCGTGCATCCTGAGGCCCACGGACCGTGCATAAGGCCGATGGGAATTCGAGCACGGCCGCGCTGTCCACCCGGATGCCCCGATCGGCGAAGCACTGTACGCTGCCGCGAACGCCGCCCAGAAGTCGGATGAACGGCGCTCTGATGATGGCGTTCCGCAGGGCACAGGCCGGCCCGATGACCAGGGTATCCCGGGACACGATGACCACCTGCTGAGCGAGGCCGGGGTCGTTGAGATGGCCGGAGGCGGTCACAGGGTCCGCTGTCGTCCGGCCAAGGTGCACCATGACATGGCGCACGCGCTCATGCATGCTGGTGTTGAACGCTGCCGCTGGATGCGCGGCGGACAGGTGAACGGTTGCATCGATCAGCCGATGGCCCGTGAACGGCCTCCCTGCGATGTGCCCTCGCCGTACCTCGGTCCTGGGCAGGTAGGCGCGGCCACGGACCCGGGCATCCCCGCACATGTGCAGGAGGCCCGCCCGGCGATCGATGCGGAGGGTCGAGGTGGTGTCCAGGTACCTCCCGCGGAGACCCGTGGCCTTCACCGTCCGATCCGCATGTGTCGCAGTGGCGCTCACCGCCTCGAACAGCCCCCACGGTTCCACCTGGACCTCCACGGATCGCTGCCCCGTCCGGAACGGGTCCAGCCAGCCCCTCCATGAGGGTTCGCCAGCGGTCAGCGTCGGTGCGGTGTACAACGCGGCCAGCGCGAGGTCACGTGCATGTTCCCTGGCGAGCACCCTGGATGCACGCAGGTTCTGGTGATGGTCGAGCAGGATGATGGAACTGGAGACGGACCCGATCAACAGGGCGACCGTGACCGCGTAGAACATGGATGAAGCCCGCAACCTCCTCATGGTTCGGAAGGCTTCCGTTCCCTCGCTCCCCGGTTCTTCGCTGGGGCGGCCTTTTTCTTGGACGGGGCCTGTTCTTTCGCCCTCGGGGTCCGGGCACGATCGGCCTCTTGTCTACGAAAGGGCCAGAACCGAGCTCGGCGTCGCTTCTCGACGGACCGGACCTCCTCCTGTGCCTGGACGTTCCGATCGGAGCGCTGCCCCCGGAGCCGAGCGGTCACCGGGAACACCGTGTCCCGGTTTTCGCCCCGGCGCCACCGCGTGGCGAGGACCAGGTTGCCCTGTTCATCCCAGGTCCGCCATTCGCCATGCCTTAGCCCGTGGAGATGTCCGCCCGCTTGGCGCAAGCGGCCGTCGATATCGAACGCACGATAGGGACCATGGAGCAGGTCGCCCGCAGCACCGCCCTGTGTGGCGTGGATCTGATGACCGGAGACCCAGAAATAGACCTTGTCGGTCCCGCGAACGGGACGCGGGCCCGGCTCCTCCGTGGAGAACTCCACGTATCCTTCGGGCGTGCCTATCCGGCGCGCATCATTCGGAAATGGCCGTGGTCCGGTGCAAGCACCGAACACCAGGGTACCGAGCACGCCGGTCGCGATGATGGACCTCACATCGGCAAGGTACTACATAATATTTAAGTACACTCCACCACCGGCGAGGTCCTGCGCGTGATGGTGGCGCGCTAGGAGAGGTCCTTCAGCGTGTTCCGGATCTGCAGGAAGTGCCGGTCCTGGTGCGCGATGGGGAAGCGGAAGGCGTCGCCGACCTTGAAGCGGAGGACAGGCCCGAGGGTGCTGGTGATGCGCTCGCCTTCGAGCCCCCGGGTGCGGGCGCGCTCCAGCAGGCCGTGGAGGCCGTGGAGCATGGTGGCACACCGGTCGATGGCGGCCAGGCCCTGGGTGTGGGCCGTGCGCGGCTCGAACAGGAAGAGGGTGCGCATGCGCCAGCCGATGCGGCCGTCGGCGCCGGGCTGCATGGCCCGCGTGGCGAGCTGTCCCCAACGGCCGGGGGTGAAGGTCGGTGCGAAGCGCAGCCTGTTGTGGGCCCTGGCGTAGCAGGCGTCCAGTCGGCGGTGATAGATCCCGCTGCTGAGGTTCATGTGCTCCACCACCTCCAGCACGCTCCACCGCTTGGGGGCGGGGCGGCGCGTGAGGGTCTCGAGCGGAAGGCCGCGCAGGGCATCGAGCTGGGCGCGCTGATCGCGCAGCCGTTCCTGCAGGTGGTCGATGAGGGCGAGGGTGTTCAAGGCGTCCATCGGGGGCAAAGCTCCAGCGCGGTCGCAGGCCGGCCGCTTGACGTGGATCAAGAACGCGAAGTAGCTACAATGTAATTACATTTGGGCATGCGGATCGACATCATCGCCATCGGGAACTCGAAGGGCATCCGGTTGAGCAAAGCCTTGCTGCAGCGCTACGAGCTGACCGACGAGGTGGAGTTGGTCCTGAACGAGGACCACATCGTGTTGAAGCCGACGAAAGGCCCACGGCATGGCTGGGATCGGGCGTTCAAGCGGATGGCGGAGCGCGGTGATGATGCGCCGTTGCTGCCGGATGTGTTCGCCGATGAGGACATCGCATGAAGGTCCCTGAACCGTATGCGATCGTGCTGGTGAACCTGGAGCCCACGATCGGCAGCGAGATCCGCAAGACCCGGCCTTGCGTGGTGGTATCACCGCGGGAGATGAACGAGCACCTGCGTACCGTGGTGGTGGTGCCGGTGACCAGTGCGAGCAAGGGCTACCCCACACGCGTGCCGATCGCTCATCCTAAGGTGACGGGATCCATGGCGATCGATCAGATCCGAACGATCGACACCCGGCGGATCATCCGCGTGCTCGGCAAGCTCGCACCACGGGAGATCACCCGGTGCAAAGCCGTGCTGCGGGAGGCGTTCGTTGACTGAACCCTCACCGCACCCGGGCCCTCAATCGGCTGAAGGTCTCGGGGGTCATGCGCAGGTAGCTGGCAATGTCCTTCTGGGCCACCAACTGCAGCAGGTGCGGACTGCGGGCGATGAGCTTGCGGTAGCGCGCCTCGGCATCGAGGGTGAGCTGTTCGATCTCGCGCGTGGCGCGCCCGATGAGCAGCTCCTCGAGGATGAGCCGTCCCCAGCGGTCCATGGCGGGCACGGTGTCGTAGAGGGCGTAGAGGGCCTCGCGCCGGATGGACCACAGGCGGCTGTCGGTGACGGCCTGCACCGCGAACCGGCTCGGCGTGCGGGTGACGAAGGAGTCGTACACGCCGCTCCAACTGCCGTCGTAGGCGAAGCCCACGCACACCTCCGCGCCGTCATGCTCGATGAACAAGCGCTGGACACCCTTCTCCACGATGCTGAACCAGGGCTCCACGTCGCCGGTGCGGGTGATGAAGGCGCCCTTGGGGAAGTCGCGCGGCTGCCAATGCGGCTCCACCAGCGCCCATTCGGCATCGGTGAGCTTGACGTACCGCTCGATGGTGCGGCGCACAAGGGACATGGGGCAAAGATGCGGGTGTGAGGCCGTCGGATGTGGAGAGGTGCGAGGGTGCGAAAGGCCGAGGCTAGGGGTCGCGTTGGAGAAGGAACAAGGATCAAGGACGAAGTGACAAGAAGAAAGAAAGAAAGAGGTCAACGACCGGAGGCTGGAGGCTCGTGGTGCAAGGGTGCGACCGAAGTTCACGAAGAGGGGCAACGGGAGTCGGGAGTTCGAGTGCGTCCACTGAGTCAGGGGTCTGAGGGGACCTGACGGCAGCAGAGGACTTGACCTCACGCAGAGGGGCAGAGGGCGCAGAGGTCGCGGAAGCTGGTGGCTGGGGACTTGAGGCCGGAAGCTTGAGGCTTGAAGCTTGAGGCTTGAGGCTTGAAGCTTGAGGCTTGAAGCCTGAGGCTTGAGGCTGGTGGCCGTTGGTGCACGGGTGGAAGCATGTGGCCTGTCGCGATAAACTTGTGCGATGGGACAACGGGGCAAGGCGACGCCGGAGACCTGCACGCTGGTGCGGATCCTGGGCGAATCGGTGCGGCCGGGTGAGCGGCGCACGCTCGACCTGCAGGTGGCGCGCCTGGTGACGCGCACGCCGGTGGAGATCCCCGTGGTGGTGCAGCGCGGTCCGCAGGAGGGGCCGGTGCTGCTGCTGCTGGCGGGTGTGCACGGCGACGAGATCAACGGCATCGAGACGGTGCGGCTGGTGATGGACGAGCTGAAGGTGCGTCCGCTGGAGCGCGGCACCTTGATCGCGATCCCCATCCTGAACGTGTTCGGCTTCCTGGCCATGAAGCGGGAACTGCCGGACGGGCGCGACCTGAACCGCTTCTTCCCCGGCTCGGCGAACGGGTCGCTGGCCAGCCGGCTGGCGCATGCGTTGGTCACCGAGGTGCTGCCGGCGGTGGACGTCACCATCGACCTGCACAGCGGGGCGGACCAGCGCCACAACCATCCGCACCTGCGCTACACCGACGGCGATGAGCGGTCGCTGGCGCTGGCGCACGCGTTCGATCCGCCGCTGCTGCTGAAGGCGGCCATCCGCCCCAAGAGCATCCGCGAGCACCTCGTGAAGCAGCGTAAGGCCTACGTGCTCTTCGAGGGCGGCAAGGCGCGCAGCCTGGACGAGGACGCCGTGCGCGTAGCGCTGCGCGGCATCACGCGCGTGATGGAGCACCTCGGCCTGTGGTCAGGTCCCAGCGATCGGGCACGCGGTCCCGTGCACCTCTCACAGAGCAGGTGGGTACGCGCCCCGATGGCGGGCATCTTCCACGCCACGGCGGAGAACGGATCGCACGTGGCGCGGGGCATGGTGCTGGGCTTCATCACCGACCCCTACGGCGAGCAGGTGCGGCATGTGAAGAGCCCGATCGAGGGCTATATCCTGTGCGTGAACACGAGCCCCGTGGTGAACCATGGGGATGCGCTGATGCACATCGCCTACGACGCGCCCTGACAGCGCCTACCGCACACTGAAGCGCAACACCTGGGTGCTGCCGCCGGATCCGATCCGCACGGCGTAGAGGCCGGCTGACCAGCCCCGGACATCGAAGCGGACCGCCTGGTCCATGGTGCGCACGCCAGTGATGTGTCGGCCCGAAGCGTCGATCACCTCCACGTCCAGCGGAACGGTCGAGAACGGCAGCGTCACCCACAGCTCATCGCTGGCCGGCACCGGGCGCAGGCTGGCGGTGGCGGGCGCATCCGTGGAGCCGATGGCCGTCCAGAGGACGAAGAGGGGGGCGCTCGTGGCCGTGCAGCCTTCGGCGTCCGTGGTGCTCACGGCGTAGTTGCCAGTGACGGTGACATCGTAGGTCTGTTGGTCGGCCCCCGGGATCGGCTGACCGTCGAGCCACCACTGGTAGGCGGCCGCCGGGGAGCTCTCCAGCGTATTGCCCAGCTGGGAGATGGTGGGCGTGGCCACGGGGGGCAGCACGGAGAACACGAGCGGAGCGGAGGTGCCGAAGCATCCGGCGCTGTTGACGCCCTCCACGGTGTAGCTGCCGGCGGTGCTCTGGAAGAAGGGGGCGTTCTGCAGGCCGCTGCTCCAGGTGTAGTCCACCAGGTCGGCCGGAGCGTTCACCAGCACGCTGTCGCCGGCGCAGATGGTGGTGTCCACCGCGAAGGTCATGTCCGGGCCGGCGGCGAGCAGGGCGGCGAAAGCATCGAGCTTGCCATGGCCGTAGAGCGTGTTGGGCGTGGTGCCGGTGAAGCCGTCCGCACGGGCGGACGTGATGAGCGCCTCCTTCACATCGGCCCAGGTGGCGGTGGGGCAGCGATGGAAGAGCAGCGCCACCGTGCCGGTGACCACGGGTGAAGCGATGGAGGTGCCGCCCCCGCGGATGTGATAACCGCCCACATCGACCTTGAAGGGTTCGTTGGCGATGAGGAACTGCAACCAGGCCAGCGGGGCCGAGCTGAGCGTGATGTCACCGGTCGATGCGAGATCAGGCTTCAACCGGCCATCGCGCGTGGGGCCGTTGCTGCTGCTGGGGCTGATCTCGCCCTCGGTGCCCGGGAAGGTCTGGAAGGTGTTCGTGTAGTCCGTGTAGGCCAGCTCGTTCTGGTAGTTGGCCACGGTGATCACCTTGTCGCTGCAGGCCCAGGCGTCCACCGTGCGCATCTCCGCGTCGGGGTAGCGGTAGGTGGGATCGATCTGCCCGTTGATGGGCGTGAGGTCGAAGATGATCCGCGAGGTGCCCAGCTCATTGGCGCTCCACACATCGAAGCGGCCCTGCCCGGTGGTGCTGAAGCGCCAGCGGTATTCGGCGGAATCGGGTTCCAGCACCAGCACGTCCATGCGGTATTGCCCGCCGCGCAGCTCGGCGAAGTACTCCACGGTGCCCAGGCGATGGCCCAGGTCCGAGTACAGGGTATCGGCCACCACCTGACCGAGCATGTCCTGCACGCCATGCCAGGGGCCCTGGGCCCGGCGCAGGCTGTAGCCGGTGTTCCATTGATCGGCGCCGAGCGCGAAGCGCACATCACGGAGGTCCGCCGTATCGGCCCACAGCTCGAAGTAGGCGGCGGGCGCACTGAATCCGCTGGTGTAGTTGGTGAGGAAAAGGGTGTGCGCAGTGTCCGCCGTCACCGGGTAACCAAGGTGGTAGTTGGGCAGGGTGCGGCTGTTGCCGGCGGCGCAGACCATGGCCCGGCCGGGTGCGGCGTCGAGCAGGTCGTCCACGATCAGCGAAGCGGCGTCGAGGCCGTCATGGCTGCCGAAGTAGGTGCCCAGGCTGGCGTTGATCACAGCGGGCCGGCCGAGGGCGGCGGCGTGGTCGAAGATGTACCGGACGGCGTCGGCGACCGCGGCCCGCCAGTTGGGGCGGCTGAAATCGCTGCTGACGATGATGAGGTCCGCATCGGGGGCGACGCCCTTGTGACGGCCGTTGGCGCGCCCGTTGCCGGTAGCGGTACCGGCCACCGTGGTACCATGGCCATAGAAGAAGAACTGGTCCTCCGCCGGGCATTGCCCCGCGTTGATCGCCGCGCTGTCGTACGCCTGGCCGTAGCCGTACGGCTGTGGCGCCAGCGCGAGGGAGTCGTTCAGCGTCTGGTCCCAGTAGTGCAGCACCCGGGTGTGGCCCAGGCTGTCCAGGAAGTCGGGGTGCAGCAGGTCGAGGCCGCTGTCGATGATGCCGATGATGGAGCCTGCTCCGGTGTAGCCCTGCAGCAGCGGTGGCAGGCCGGCGTGCACCTCGTTCACCCGGTTCTTCACGCGCATGCTGTCGTTCAGGGTGTATCCGCGATCGAGGCTGAACTCGATGCCGTTCAGGGCTTCATGCCCGGCCAGCGCGCGCACGCGGTCCACCGGCACGGTGACGCTGAGCACCTCGCGGGTGCCGGCCTTCACACGGCCGCCCACTTCGAGCACGGCGACGGCAAGGGTCGCTGCATCACCGCGCAGCAGCAGGTCCACCTCGGCCCCGGGTCGATGGGGCTGCCGCAGGTGATGTTCCAGCTGAAGACCGAAGGGCTGTGGACGCTGGGCGGACGCCGGGGTGGCGAGGGCCGTGGCGAGGAGCAGGACGAACGGAACGCGCATGATGCGCAAAGCTACACCGGCCGCAGGGCCAGCATGGCCGCATGATCGGGCAACGCGGGCAGGAAACGAACAGCCCCTGTTGATCGGTCGATGTGGCAGGCGTAGTGGGTGCGGCCATTGGTGACCAGCAGCACGGGCACCTGGAAGACGCTGTTGTAGCGGGCGGCCTGGTCGAAGGTGGCCTGGCGGATGGGCACGGTCGGCGCCTTGCACTCCACCACGGCCAGCGGGGCGCCGTCCGGGGCGTGCACCACGATGTCGGCGCGCCGGGGCATGCCGTTGAGCACCAGCCCGCGTTCCACGGTGATGAGGCCGGCGGGGCAGCCCAGGTCGTGGATGAGGTGGTTGAGGAAGTGCTGGCGCACCCATTCCTCGGGCGTGAGGGCCACCCACAGGCGGCGCACCGGGTCGAAGACCTGGGGACCCTGCGGGCCTTGTTTAGTTTTGACGCCGTGGTCCGGCAGATCGAGCCCGATCATCTTCACCTGACCCGACAAAAGTGCGCACCAAGCAGGAGATCGTCGAGAACTGGCTGCCCCGCTACACCGGCGTGGAGCTGACGGAGTTCAGGCCGTACGTGCTGCTCACCAACTTCAACAACTACCTGGACATCTTCTGCCGGCAGACGGGGGCCGAGCTGCGCGGGCAGGGCCGTCCCATGCAGGTGGCCGTGGCGGAGGACATGGTGATGATCAACTTCGGCATGGGCAGCCCCACGGCGGCCACGGTGATGGACCTGCTGACGGCGATCAGCCCCAAGGCGGTGCTGTTCCTGGGCAAGTGCGGGGGCCTGAAGCGCAAGAACGAACTGGGCGACCTGATCCTGCCGATCGCGGCGATCCGCGGGGAGGGCACCAGCAACGACTACATGCCGCCCGAGGTGCCGGCGCTGCCGAGCTTCATGATCCACCGCGCGGTGAGCGGCGTGATCCGCGACATGGACCTCGACTACTGGAGCGGCACGGTGTACACCACCAACCGCAGGGTGTGGGAGCATGACGAGGCCTTCAAGGAGCGCCTGCGCGTGGACCGCTGCATGGCGATCGACATGGAGACGGCCACGGTCTTCATCACGGGCTTCGCGAACGGCATCCCCACCGGGGCGCTGCTGCTGGTGAGCGACCAGCCGATGGTGCCCGAAGGCGTGAAGACCAGCAGCAGCGATGCCAAGGTCACCGCCGGCTTCGCCGAGACGCACGTGAAGGTGGGCGTGATGAGCCTGCGCGACATCATCAACGAGGGCCGATCGGTGAAACACCTGCGCTTCGAATGAGCGTGCTGGACGGCTTCAAGAAGGTGATGGCCGAGGTGCGCGCGGGCACCTTCCGCCCGGTGTACCTGCTGCACGGCGAGGAGCCCTTCTTCATCGACCGGGTGGCCGGGGAGATCGAACGCTCGGCCGTGGAGGAGCACGCCCGCGACTTCGACCTGTCCGTGCTCTACGCCCGCGACTGCGATGCGGACCAGGTGAAGGACACCTGCCTGCGCTACCCCATGATGGGCGAACGCCAGCTGGTGGTGCTGCGCGAGGCGCAGGGCTGGCGCATCGACATGCTGGAGAAGCTGGAGCCCTATGTGCTGAAGCCCACGCCCACCACCGTGCTGGTGATCTGCTACAAGAACAAGAAGGTGGACGGCCGCAAGAGCTTCGTGAAGAGCGTGGCCAAGCACGGCGTGGTGTTCACCAGCGACCGACTGAAGGACGAGCAGCTGCCCGATTGGGTGCAGCGCTACGTGACGCACCACAAACGCCGCATCGCGCCCCGCGAGGCCCAGCTGCTGGCCGACCACCTGGGCGCCGACCTGGGCAAGGTGACGATGGAGGTGGAGAAGCTGTGCCTGGTGACCGAGGAGGGCGGCAGCATCACGGCGGACATCGTGCAGCGCTACGTGGGCATCAGCAAGGACCACAACATCTTCGAGCTGCAGAAGGCCATCGGGGCCCGCGACCGGGTGAAAGCCCTGGCCATCGCGCGGTATTACGGGCAGGACACCAAGGGCCATCCGCTGCCGGTGACAGTGGCCAGCCTGCACGGCTACTTCACGAAGCTGGTGCTGATGCACACCCTGGGCGAGCGGCCGGCCAAGGAACTGGCCGAGTTGGCCAAGGTGCCGCCGTTCTTCCTGAACGAATACCGCGCCGCGGCCCGCAACTACAGCCTGGAGCACCTGGTGCGGGCCCAGCACCTGCTGCGCAGCTGCGACCTGGCGAGCAAGGGCCTTGGCGGTGGTGGCGCCGACGAGGGCGAGCTGCTCACCGAGCTGCTGGCCCGGGTGATCGACCGCTGAACGAACCGTTCCTCAAGCCGGCGCCACCGTCCACCCCCGCCCCCATTGGCGACCCGGCGATCCCGTTACCTTCGCCACCCTTCCCGCAAAGGGCATCGCGCATGATCCGTCGCCTCTCGTGGCTCCTGGTGGCCACCCTCCTCCCCGCCTCCCTCCTGCTCGCCCAGAACACCAGCACCATCCGGGGCTTCGTGTACGACCAGGACAACGGTGAGCCGGTGATCTTCACCAACGTGATGCTCAAGGGCAAGAGCCTGGGCGCCGCCACGGACGTCAACGGCTACTTCTCCATCAGCCGCATCCCGGCGGGCGACTACACCCTGATGGTGACCTCGCTGGGCTACGACACGCTCACCAAGGCCGTGAGCCTGGCCGCCGGGCAGATCATCACCGAGAAGCTCTTCGTGGTGAAGACCAAGGTGGAGTTGAAGACCTTCACCGTGACGGCCGAGAAGACCGAGGCTCAGACCCAGGTGCGCATGAGCGTCACCAAGCTGGACCCCAAGCAGATCGACCGCATCCCGGCCATCGGCGGCGAGGCCGACCTGGCGCAATACCTGCAGGTGGTGCCGGGGGTCATCTTCACCGGCGACCAGGGCGGCCAGCTCTACGTGCGCGGCGGTTCCCCCATCATGAACAAGGTGATGCTGGACGGCATGGTGCTGTACAACCCCTTCCACAGCATCGGCCTGTTCAGCGTGTTCGACAACGACATCATTCGCAACGCGGACATCTACACGGCGGGCTTCAACGCCGAGCACGGCGGGCGGGTGAGCAGCGTGATGGACGTCACCACCCGGGATGGCAACAAGACGCGCCTGGCGGGCAAGGTGGGTGCGAGCACCTTCGCCGGCAAGCTGATGCTGGAGGGTCCGATGAAGAAGCAGAGCAAGCCCGGATCGGGGTCCAGCTCCTTCCTGCTGAACGCACGCCACAGCTACCTGGACCAGAGCAGCAAGGCCCTTTACACCTTCGTGGACAGTGCGGGCCTGCCCTTCACCTTCACGGACCTGTACGGCAAGGTGAGCTTCAACGGCGCCAACGGAAGCAAGTTCAACCTGTTCGGCTTCAACTTCCGCGACGGGGTGAAGTACCGGCAGGTGAGCGACCTGACGTGGAACAACTGGGGCGCGGGCACCAACTTCGTGCTGGTGCCGGCGGGCAGTGCGGTGCTGATCGACGGCGTGTTCAGCTTCAGCAACTACCACATCGAGATGAAGGAAGGCGCCCTGCCCGCGCGCAGCAGCGAGATCAGCGGCTTCAACGGCGGCCTCAACTTCAAGTACTTCATCCGCGACGACGAGATCAAGTACGGCATCGAGCTGCTGGGCTTCCGCACGGACTTCAGCTTCTTCAACAGCAGCGGCCTCAACATCGTGCAGACCCAGAACACGAGCGAGCTGGCGGCCTACGTGAACTACAAGAAGAAGGTGGGCAAGTTCATCATCGACCCGGGGCTGCGCGTGCAGTACTACGCCTCGTTGAGCGTGATCAACCTGGAGCCGCGCATGGGCCTGAAGTGGAACATCACCGACGACCTGCGCTTCAAGGCCGCCGCCGGCCGCTACAGCCAGAACCTGGTGGCCGCCAACAGCGACCGCGACGTGGTGAACCTGTTCTACGGCTTCCTCAGCAGCCCGGAGAACCTGTCGGACACCTTCACCGAGGAGGACGGCAGCACGCGCGAGATCAAGGACCCGCTGCAGCGCGCCAACCACTACGTGGCCGGTTTCGAGGTCGACATCACCCCCGAGCTCACCGCCAACATCGAAGGCTACCTGAAGGACTTCCGGCAGGTGACCAACCTGAACCGCGACAAGGTGTTCGAGGACAGCCCCGACTTCGCCGACAAGCCGGACGAGCTGAAGAAGGACTTCGTGGTGGAGACCGGCAAGGCGTACGGTGGCGACATCCTGCTGAAGTACGAGCACGAGAAGCTGTACCTGTGGGCGGTGTACAGCCTCACCTACGTGGACCGCTGGACCGGCCGCTACTCCTACAACCCCATCTGGGACCGCCGCCACAACGTGAACCTGGTGGCGAGCTACACCTTCGGGCGGCATGATGCCTGGAAGGTCAACGCCCGCTGGAACTACGGCAGCGGCTTCCCCTTCACGCAGACACAGGGCTACATCGAGGGCAACCCCTTCGGCAGCGGCATCGGCACGGACTACACCTTGAGCAACGGCGAGCTGGTGCTGCTCTACGGCCCGCTGAACCAGGGTCGCCTGCCGGACTACCACCGCCTGGACCTGGGGGTGACCAAGACCTGGCGCCTCAGCGACCGCAGCGCCATCGAGCTGGACCTGAGCGTGACCAACGCGTACGACAGGGACAACATCTTCTACTACGACCGGGTGCGTGCCCGCCGGGTGGATCAGTTGCCCGTCCTCCCGAGCGCCGGGTTGAGCTGGAGCTTTTAGGAGGAGATCAGCCGCGAACCACAGGCCACCAGCCACAGGCCGCGAGCCACAAGCTGGAGGCTAGAGGCTGGAAGCCCGTTCCTGACGTCGGATAGCCGACCTGCGCCGACGCCGACTACCTTTACACCCCGTGATCGCCGATCCATCATCGGTGCGGTCCACAAGGCGATGACGGGTTCCACCAAGTACATCTTCGTCACCGGCGGGGTGACCAGCAGCCTCGGCAAAGGCATCATCAGCGCCAGCCTGGCCAAGCTGCTGCAGGCGCGCGGCTTCACGGTCACCATCCAGAAGCTGGACCCTTATATCAATGTCGACCCCGGCACCCTGAACCCCTACGAGCATGGCGAGTGCTTCGTGACGGAGGATGGCGCCGAGACGGACCTGGACCTCGGTCACTACGAGCGTTTCCTCGATGTGCCCACCACCAAGGCCAACAACGTCACCACGGGGCGCATCTACCAGAACGTCATCAACAAGGAACGGCAGGGCGAATACCTGGGCAAGACGGTGCAGGTGATCCCGCACATCACCGACGAGATCAAGCGCCACATCCAGGCCCTGGGCCGCCGCGGCATCTACGACTTCGTGATCACGGAGGTGGGCGGCACGGTGGGCGACATCGAGAGCCTTCCTTACGTGGAGGCCATCCGCCAGCTGAAGTGGGAGAAGGGCCGCGACTGCCTGGTGGTGCACCTCACCCTGCTGCCCTTCCTGCACACCACCGGCGAGCTGAAGACCAAGCCCACCCAGCACAGCGTGAAGGAGCTGCTGAGCCTGGGCGTGCAGCCGGACGTGCTGGTGTGCCGCACCGAGCACCCCATGCACAAGGGGATGAAGGACAAGATCGCCCTGTTCTGCAACGTGGACGCGCAGGCCGTGATCGAGAGCCGCGATGCCGACACCATCTACGATGTGCCGCTGCTGATGCTGGAGGAGAAGCTGGACGAAGTGGTGCTGCAGCGCCTTGGCGTCACCACCTATCCGGACGCCGACCTCACGGCCTGGAAGGACTTCCTGCGGCGCTACAAGGAGCCCAAGGGCGAGGTGCACATCGGCCTGGTGGGCAAGTACGTGGAGCTGAAGGACGCCTACAAGAGCATCAAGGAGGCCTTGGAGCACGCCGGCGCCGAGAGCGAGACCAAGGTGCACATCAAGTGGGTGCACAGCGAGAAGCTCACGGCGAAGAACGTGGTGAAGCAGCTCGGCGGCCTCAGCGGGATCCTGGTGGCGCCCGGCTTCGGCAACCGCGGCATCGAAGGCAAGATCGAAGCGATCAGGTACGCCCGCGAGAACCGGGTGCCCTTCCTCGGCATCTGCCTGGGCATGCAATGCGCGGTGATCGAGTTCGCCCGCCATGTGCTGGGCCACGCGGACGCCAACAGCACCGAGATGAACGCGGAGACCACGCACCCGGTGATCGCCATGATGGAGGAGCAGAAGGCCATCGTGAACAAGGGCGGCACCATGCGTCTGGGCGCCTACCCCTGCGCCATCACCGACGGATCGCTGGCCGCACGCATCTACCGGAAGAAGCAGGTGAGCGAACGCCACCGCCACCGCTACGAGTTCAACAACGCCTACCTGGACGCCTACCGCGACGCCGGCATGCTGGCCACCGGCATGAACCCACAAGGCAAGCTGGTGGAGATCGTGGAGCTGAAGGACCATCCCTGGTTCGTGGGTGTGCAGTTCCACCCCGAGTACCGCAGCACGGTGGCCAAGCCGCACCCGCTCTTCGTGGCCTTCGTGCAGGCCGCGGTGAAGGAACGGGCCCAGGTGGCGCAGCGGGCGGAAGCCTAGCGGGTGCGCATGTGCCCATGTGCTCATGTGAGCATGTGGCCATGTGACCAAGCGAACCGAGCGTGGGCCTAGCGGGTGGAGCACATGGGCACGACCTGTCCCGCCCTAGCGGGATGGCGCGCAGGTCTTGCGGGTGGGCCACATGAGCACATGACGCGCAGGCTTGCGGGCGGAGCACATGGGCACATGAGCACGACCTGTCCCGCCCTAGCGGGATGGTGTGCGAGCTTGCGGGTGGACCAACTGGGCACATGACGCGCAGGCCTTGCAGGTGGACCACATGGGCACATGGTGTGCGAGCTTGCGGGTGGACCACATGGGCACATGGGCACATGGCGGGCAGGTCTTGCGGGTGGACACATGTCCACATGGGCACATGACGCACAGGCTTGCGGGTGGACC
This sequence comes from Flavobacteriales bacterium, assembly GCA_016715895.1. Taxonomy (NCBI): domain Bacteria; kingdom Pseudomonadati; phylum Bacteroidota; class Flavobacteriia; order Flavobacteriales; species Flavobacteriales bacterium. The sequence continues at coordinate 1,486,243 of JADJXH010000003.1, forward strand.
ACATGAGCACATGGACACATGGCGGACCGGTCCGGGCGCGTGCGGAATGACCATCCCCCCGTCCGGCTATCTTTGCCGCCCCGCGAACGGCGCCTTTTCCGCCAGCCGCCCCCATGGACCGCAATTCGATCATCGGCTTCGCCCTCATCGCCGCCATCCTCATCGGCTACACGGTGTGGACGGCCCCCAGCAGCGAGGAGCTGGCCCGCGCCCAACGCGAGCAGGACAGCCTGGCGCAGCTTGAACTGGAAAAGAAGGCCGCCGAGGCCGAACAAGCCGCGATCGTGGAGCCCGTGGTGCCCCCGGTGGACGCCTTGCTGGCCGCCGTGCCCGACAGCCTGCGCGACAGCGTGAACGTGGACAGCCTTCGGGACCTGGCCTTGGTGCAGCGCTACGGCATCTTCCACCCCGCGGTGAGCGGCCCCACCGAGCAGGTGCTGATCGAGAACGACAAGCTGCAGATCGGCATCAACACCCACGGCGGCCGTCCGGAGGTGATCCGCCTGAAGGACTACCGCACCTACACAGGACAACCGCTGCTGCTACAGGACCCCGACACCGGCAGCTACGCCTACCGCTTCTTCCTGGGCAACCTGGACCTGAGCACCGCCGACCTTCACTTCACCCCGCGGCAGCTGGGGCCGGGCGCCGTGCAACTCAAGGCCGCCACCACCGATCCCGCCAAGTACCTGCTGCTCACCTACAGCCTGGACAGCAGTGGCCACTTCCTGCACACCGACCTCAAGCTGGTGGGCCTGGAGCAGGAGGTGGATCCCGCGAGCCTCTTCTTCCAGTGGGACCTTTACGGCCAGCCGCACGAGAAGCACCTGCCCTCCGAGCGGCAGAAGAGCAGCATCTACTACAAGTACTTCAACGACGACCGCGACTACCTGAGCGAGACCGAGGAGGAGGACGCCGCCACGCTGCAGGGGCGCACCAACTGGGTGGCCTTCAAGCAGGACTTCTTCACCGTGGCGATGGTGAGCGACAAGGGCTTCAGCGGCAGCGGCTCGGAGATCGCCGTGGCGTGGAACGAGACCGATACCGCGTACAACAAGCGCTACCACGCCAAGCTCTACTTCGACCACCCGCGCGCCGCCACCGTGGAGCTGCCCATGCGCCTGTACCTGGGGCCCAACCACTACAACACCCTGCGGCGCACGGGCATCGAGCAGTTCGACCGCATCATCGACCTGGGCTGGGGCATCTTCGGCTGGATGAACCGCTGGCTGGTGATCCCCATCTTCAACTTCCTGGACCGCTTCGAGCTCAGCTACGGCATCATCATCCTGGTGCTCACCATCGCGATCAAGCTGCTGCTGATGCCGCTCACCTGGAAGAACTTCGTCTCCAGCGCCCGCATGCGCGCCCTGAAGCCGGAGATGGACGCCATCAACGCCAAGCACAAGGACGCCGACCCGCTGAAGAAGCAGCAGGCCGTGATGGACCTGTACCGCAAGGCCGGCGTGAATCCCGCGAGCGGCTGCGTGCCCATGCTGATCCAGCTGCCCATCCTGTACGCCATGTTCCGCTTCTTCCCCAGCAGCATCGAGCTGCGGCAGGAGGCCTTCCTGTGGGCGGACGACCTGAGCAGCTACGACAGCATCCTCAACCTGCCCTTCACCATCCCGTTCTACGGCGACCACGTGAGCCTCTTCACCCTGCTGATGGCCGCCAGCACCATCGTGTACTCGCTGATCAACCAGCAGCAGATGCCGCAGCAGCAGGGCATGCCCAGCATGAAGCTCATGATCTGGATGTTCCCCATCATGATGCTCTTCTTCATGAACAGCTTCAGCGCGGGGCTGAGCTACTACTACCTGCTGGCCAACCTCATCAGCATCCTGCAGATGACGGTGATGAAGAACTGGTTCGTGGACGAGGCCAAGATCCGCGCGCAGCTGGTGCAGAACATGAAGACGCCGCGCAAGAAGAGCAAGTGGCAGCAGCGGCTGGACGAGCTGCAGAAGCAACAGCAGCAGGCCCGCCGCCGCTGATCCCGTGCCCATGCGCCGTGCCCTGCTGATCGCCGTACCCCTGCTCGGGCTGCTGGCCGCCTGCAACGGGCAACGCCCCGCCACCGGCCACGGGGTCGCCACCCCGCGCGACGCCCGCTTCGGCAGCGCCACGGACAGCCTCTTCTTCAGCCTGGAGCGCACGCCCTGCCTGGGCACCTGCCCGGCCTACCGCATCCGGGTGTACGCCACGGGCCGCGCCACATACGAGGGCATCAGCCACGTGGAGCGCAAGGGCCCGCACCAGGTCACGCTGGACCGGCAGGTGCTGGAGACCCTGCTACGCGAGGCCGAGGCCATCGGCTTCTTCGACCTGCAGGACAGCTACGACCGGCCGGTGACCGACATCCCCAGCACGCGCCTGCGGATGGTGAGCGGCACGCGCGACAAGGCCATCCTGGCCCGCACCGGGGTGCCCCCCGCGTTGAAGGCCTTCGCACTGAAGGCCGACAGCCTGCTGCTGCCCGCCGACTGGCGCCCCGTGCCCGCCGCGCAGTGATGCCGTCACGTCCCGCGCCGTTGGTCACTTCAACCGTCCGTCCCCGCCCGGCGATCCTGCTACATTTGGGCCCCTTTCAGCGCTTTAGAACCCCTTCCCCGATGATGAAGAAACTCCTGTCCCTGCTGGCGGCCGCCTTGTTCACCGCCGGTCTGAGCACCGCCCACGAGGGCATGTGGCTGCTCAACAAGCTTAAACAGATCAACGAGGCCGAAATGCAGAAGCTCGGCTTCAAGCTGTCGGCCGACGACATCTACGCCATCAACCGCAGCGGCCTGAAGGACGCCGTGGTGCGGCTGGGTGGCGGCTTCTGCAGCGGCGAGATGGTGAGCGCCGAGGGCCTTTTCCTCACCAACCACCACTGCGGCTACGACGCGGTGCAGGGCCTCAGCAGCGTGGAGCACGACTACCTCACGGACGGCTTCTGGGCCATGACCCGCAAGGACGAGCTGCCCGCCGGCTTCAACGTGAGCTTCCTGCAGCGCATCGATGATGTGTCCGCCACGATGCTCGCCGAGCTGAACGACGGCATGAGCGAGGGCGACCGCCAGGCCAAGATCGCCGAGGTGGGCCAGCGCCTGGAGAAGGAGGCCGCCGACGCCTCCAAGGGCATCAGCGCCAGCCTGAAGACCATGTTCGAGGGCAACGAGTTCTACCTCTTCGTGTACAAGACCTACCGCGACGTGCGCCTGGTGGGCGTGCCCCCCAGCGCCATCGGCAAGTTCGGCGGCGACACCGACAACTGGATGTGGCCGCGCCACACCGGCGACTTCTGCATGTTCCGCGTGTACACCGGCCCCGATGGCGAACCGGCCGACCCCGGCGAGGCCAACATCCCCTTCAAGCCCGCGCACCACTTCCCGGTGAGCCTCAACGGCGTGAAGGAGGGCGACTTCGCCATGGTGATGGGCTATCCGGGCAGCACCGACCGCTTCCTGAGCAGCCACGGCGTGAAGCTGGCCCTCGACGTGGAGCAGCCCAGCCGGGTGAAGGTGCGCCGCGTGAAGCTGGACATCTACGAGAAGCACCAGGCCGCCGACAACGCCGTGCGCATCAAGTACGCCAGCAAGCACGCCCAGGTGAGCAACTACTGGAAGTACTTCATCGGCCAGCAGCGCGGCCTGAAGCGCCTGAAGGTGTATGACAAGAAGAAGGCCCAGGAGGATGAACTGATGGCCTGGGTGAACGCCTCGCCGGACCGCAAGGCCAAATACGGAGAGATCGTGAGCCTGCTGGACAAGGGCTACAGCGAGCGCGCCAAGGTGGAGAAGGCCAGCACCTACATGCAGGAGGCGGCCTTCGGCAGCGAGGTGGTGATCTTCGGCTTCCGCAGCTTCGGCCTGCTGAACCAGCTGCGCACCGATGCGAAGGACGCCGAGAAGGTGGCCGCCGCCGTGGCCCGCGTGCAGGCCTCGGCCGAGGACTTCTGGAAGGACTACGACCCCGCCACGGACCAGGAGGTCACCGCGGCGATGTTCAAGCTGATCCACGACGATGTGGACCCCGCGCTGCATCCCAGCGTGATGAAGACCATCCAAACGAAGTACAAGGGCGACTTCGACGCGTGGGCCAAGGCGCTGTTCAGCACCAGCATCCTCACCGACCGCAAGCGCCTCGATGCCTTCCTGGCGAAGCCCACGCTGAAGGTGATGGAGAAGGACCTGGGCATCCAGGCCATGGAGAGCTGCCTCACGCACTTCCGCGGCGTGATCGGCCCCATGAGCGATGCGCCGCAGACCGACATCGACAAGGGCTACCGCCTGATGGTGGCCGCCCTGCGCGAGAAGGACCCCGCCCGCAGCTGGTACCCCAACGCCAACAGCACCATGCGCCTCACCTACGGCACGGTGGGCAGCTACGTGCCGATGGACGGTGCCTTCTACAGCCATGTCACCACCGCCAAGGGCATCCTGGAAAAGGAGGACCCCACGAACGATGAGTTCATCGTGCCGGCGCGCCAGAAGGAGCTGCTCCTGAAGAAGGACTACGGCCGCTACGCCGACGCGAACGGCGAGCTGATCACCTGCTTCATCAGCAACAACGACATCACGGGCGGCAACAGCGGCAGCCCGGTGCTGAACGCCTATGGCGAGCTCATCGGCATCGCCTTCGACGGCAACTGGGAGGCCATGAGCGGCGACATCGCCTTCGAGCCCGAGCTGCAGCGCACCATCAGCGTGGACATCCGCTACGTGCTGTGGACCATCGACAAGTTCGCCGGGGCCGGCCACCTGGTGAACGAGATGACGCTGGTGCAGGGCCCCAAGGAGGAGCCCAAGGCGGAGGTGGCGCCCGCGCCCGCTCCGGTGAAGAACTGAGGACGGCAAAGAACATGGTGCGAGGGTGTGGGGATCTCCCGCACCCTCGCGCTCGTTCTGAGGTCAACCGCATCTCCCCTCCCAACACGTCTTCGCGAAGCGGGCTCTGCCGCTGAAGCGATCTCCCCTCCCAACACGTCTTCGCGAGGCGGGCTTTGGCGCCGAAGCGATCTCCCCTCCCCCAGCACGTCATCGCGAGGCGGGCTTTGGCGCCGAAGCGATCTCCCCTGAAAAGACCGGATCACGGGCCAGGGAGATCGCCACGCATCCCTCCGGGCTGCTCGCGACGACGGCAAGGGAAGGCGATCGCTGCTCATGAGGGGGCTTGGTGGCATGTGACCATACGACCTTGGGCTCTAACGCCAAGGGCCGCCCCACGTAACGCGAAGCGGCCCTCGGCACAGATCCAGCACCACGTTACCGCCCCACCTTCATCGCCTTCTTCACCACGAAGCTGTCGTTGAGGTACAGCGTCACATGGTAGGTGCCGGGCGCCAGATCGGTGGTGCTCCAGTCGTGGGTGTAGGCGCCCGCCTCCCGCACGGCCTCCTCCAGCACCTCCAGCCTCTTGCCGCCGGCGTCGCTCAGTTCCAGGCGCGTGCGGCCGGGGGTGGCCACCGTATAGCGCAACTGCGTATGGTCCGCCACGGGGTTGGGGACGATGAACAGGTCGGTGCGCAGGGCCTCGCCTGCCCCTGCGTTCGCATCGCCGAAGCCTTGGCGAAGGCGTGCCCCTGGGCTCATGGAGCGCTGGTCGGTGCCGCCGTCGACCGCACAGCACGCCGCCAGGTCCTGCTGCATGGCCGTTATTTGTGCCTGTTGCTCGTGGATGGCCCCGATCAGCAGAGGAATAAGCTTGACATAGTCCACGCCCATCACCGGAAAGGCCGCGCTGACCTGGTTGCCCAAGGTGTCGTACTGCGCGGGATACACGGCGGTCGCCACCGCCTCTGGGATCACCTGCTGAACCTCCTGCGCGAGCAGTCCGATCTGTGGGTCGGGGCTCAGCTCCATCATCGGATAGTCCGCCGTGAGGAACTGATAGGACTTCGGAGCCAACTGAAGGACCCGTGACAAGCCGTCGGTGAGATCAGTGATGTTCGTCTTAAAGTTCTGGTCCGAGATCACGATCGTGCCATTGACCAAGTGAATGTTCCCTTGCACCCAGACATCATCTTCGAACCAGCCCGCCCAATTGGTCGTGCCCCCTGCGGCGGACGCGCGTATCCCGTAGTTCGTCGTGGCTTGCGTGGCCCGCGCCCTAACGCCATAGTTCTCCGCGGGGCCCGGTGACTCGGCGAAGAACCAACCTCCGTAGTTCTGGCGAGCGAAGGAGGCCTGTCCCATGACCCCCACATTGTTCAGCAGGCCTGGATCATTGAGCCCGGAGGCAAAGCCCCGGACGCCGAGGTTGTTGGTGGCGAGCGAGCCGGCCGTGAACGCGGCTTAGCCTTCCACGCCGGTGTTGAACAGGGTGATCCCACCCCGGATGTCCGCCTGACCGTACACGCCCCGGTTGCCCTGCGAACCGCCGGCCTGTGCCACGGACAATTGGGCCACGCTCTTCACACCATAGTTCTGGTTCTCGGCATCCTCGCTCAAGAAGTTGCCCCCGATGCGCGTGGTGCTCACCGATCCGGTGCCCGTGGTCACCTGCACGTCCAGCCCTTGGGAGGTGACGGCGCCACCCTGCACGCAGCTGCGGATGCCGAAGATCGCGTTGTTCGCGTCGGGCGTATCATCCACCACATGCAGTTTGGCCGTCGGCGTCGGCGTCCCGATCCCCACGTTCTCCGCATCATCCGGGCAGTCGGGGTCCGCAACCCCCGCAGCGGTCCACACATGGTTGGGAGCGGGGTTGCTGCCCATGCGCCACTCACAATCCGCAGCCGAGGTCACCGAACTGAGATCCCGCCAATGCAAGCGACCATCCGCATCGGTCACCACCAAACGGGTGAGGCTGTTGTTCTGGTAGTTGGACACCAACGCACGAATGCGGATGGTGCGATCCAGGACCTCCAGCCGCTCGCTGGGCTGCGTGGCGCTGTTCACGTAGTCGCCCACGCCCACGAAGCCCTGCACCGGGTCGTTGGCGTTGGCGCGATAGGGCCGCAGGCGCAGGAGCTCTAGGCCGTTCACCGTGCCTGCCGAGCCGCCGGCACCCAGGGCACCCACAAAGCGGAAGGTGGCATGGTCCCAGGCATGGGCATCGCCGGCAGGAAGCGCATTGTCGCCCCACACGAAGCCGAACGCGCTGTTGTCATCCTGCTCGGCACCGGTGCCCGCCGCGCCCTGGTCGTATAACTGCCCCACATAGGCCAGGTCGCTGTTGCCCGTAAGCGTGACGCCGTTGCGGAACTGCGGCCGGTAGCCGAAGGTGGCCGGTGCCGCACCCTGTGTGGGATGCACCAGATGCACGCGGGACCACGGGGCATTGGGCCCCAGACCCGATTGGGCCAAGTCCTCACCAATGGCCACGAAGGCCTGTCGGTTCAGGGTGTAGCTGTTCAGGAGTGCGCCGGCCGCGCCGTTGAAGTGGACCACCACTCCATCGTTCTCGGAATTGCGGAGCCACAGGTTGCCATCGGGCTGGCGGGCCTGCACCACGAACGCCGTGCTGGGATTGGTGTGCCAGAGCCGCCCGATCTCCAGCGCGCCCCGTACCATGCTCCAGTTCTGGTTGTTCCCATTGCCCACATCGGTGCGGAAAGTGGCGAGGGATGTACCGACGAACGCATCGTTCACCGGCAGTTGATCGCCGCGGACGCGGAGGGTGGCGCTGAGGCCAGCAGCGGTGCCTACGGTGAGGTTCACGGGCAGGACACCGAGACCACCCGGAACAAGAGCATCCGGCGCCAGAAACGATTGCCCAAATCCATTGGTGGTCAGGTGATCCGCATCCTGCGCCACGACCACCATGGCAGTAAAGAAAGCCGCAAGACTCGTCAACGAGCGAATTCGCGTTCTCATGATCCAAGCGTTTAGGGTGAAACATGAATGACAGCAAGGGGAGGCAAGCTCCCTTGCGTTGTGATCAATTGAAGGACATAAACGCCGCCGGGCAGGTGCTGGGTGTTGATCGTGAACTCCCCAGCATCGGGTGCCGGCAGCCCGTGCACCACTTCCCGGCCTGCCATATCGCGCAGGGAATAGTGCAGGGGTCGTTGCGCACCTTCTCGAATGCGCACCCGGAGCACATCCGCGCACGGCACAGGGTAGGCCATCAGCGCCTCCCTACCCACCTCCCCAACGCCCGCTTCTTGGGTGCAATAGGACAAGGTGAAGGATGCACGCACATCGTCGATGAAGGCATAGGACGCCTCAAACGTCCCAAAACCGGTCGAATCCAAGATGGTCACTCCGCTGAGCGAATCGGCGAAGAAGTTACCCACCACTAGGTAGGTGTAAGCTGAATCAGGTGTGTATGTGCCCGACACCGCATACCATTGCGAGGTATCGGTGGGCACTTCATCCAAGAACAGTGCGGCGCTGTTGGGGTAGAGGTAGCTCTGCCAGTCGGTGGGCAGTTGGGTGAAGAACTTCAGTCCCACTCCTTTGCTCGTTCTGAAGCTCGAATTTCCGCTCCAACTCCCAAAGCCCCCCACCGCCATCTTGAATGATAGGCAGACCGGAACACCTGGCTGCAGCGGTTCGGTCAATTCGATGCCCACCATCTCCCGGTACCAATCCAATCCTGGGAAGGCCGTCGCCATGCCCACATAAGCGTCTCCATCCGCCGGATACTGGTACCCGAACTGGCTGTAGGGCACGTCCACAACGCCACCAGAATTACATGCATTGAAGTAATCGGCTGATTGGGTATGCAGGTTCATCCAACCCGTGGCGTACATGGCATACCCAACCCCTGGCCCTGCGCAGGTATCGCGTTCTTCAAAGGAGCCATTCGGCACCAAATTCTGCGCCCCACCGGAGACACAAAGGACATACGCTGCAATGATCGACCACGAACGCTTCATGCGTCACAAGCTATGGCTGTCTCTGTCGGATCTGTCCTCGGCTCAGCGGGAATAGTTTTCAACCGAACGCATCGTACCGATGCGCACGTTGTCAAGCAACGACCCAAGCTGCGCCGCTACCTTGCCCTCATGTCCCGCGACGCCCTGCTCGCCGCGCTGCCCGACCTGGTGGCGCAAGGCCTGATCACGGCCGAACAGGCGGAGCGCATCCGCACGCACTACAGCGGGCCTGGAACGCTGGAGCCCGCTCCCGATGACCGGCGCAGCCAGCGCCTCACGGCCGTGCTGGGCACCATCGGCGCGGCGCTGATCGGTCTGGGGCTGGTGCTGCTGGTGGCGCACAACTGGGACGGTCTCCCGCGGTCCGCGCGCACGTTGCTGGCCTTCGTGCCCGTTCTGACCGGGCAGGCGGTGGTGGCCTTCGGCCTCTGGCGCCGCCCCGGCCGCAGCGCGTGGACCGAAGGCGGATCGGTGTTCCTGGCCGCGGCGGTCGGTGCCTGCCTCGCCCTCATCGCCCAGTTGTACCAGCTCGGCGGCGACCTGGGCGACCTGCTCCTCACCTGGGCGGTGCTCATCCTGGGGCTTGGCTACGTCCCCGGTTCGGCGGTCGTGGGCCTCGCGTTCCTGGGCCTCATCACCTGGCAGGCGGTGCTCGTGCGCACCGGGCAGGACAGCTTGCCGTGGATCTGGCTGTTGCTGCTGGCGGCCTTCCTGCCGGCCGCTCTGCAACGCATTCGCGATACCGACCGCCGCGTGGCCGCCGCGTGGACCGGCAGCTTCCTCGCCTTGTCGATCGCCGTGGGCGCCCACCTCTTCCTCTCCGATCGGCATCCCGTGGTGGTGGTGGGCACCGCCGCGCTGGCCTCGGCCTTCACGCTCACCCCCTGGTGGACCTCCGGGCTCGCGCCAGGCACCCGGGCCATGCGGCGTGTGGGCGAGGTGATGCTGTTGTGGCTGCTGCTGCTGATGGGCTCCTTCACCGTGGTGGATGCGGTGCAGGACACGGACGACCGCCCCGGCGCGGACGCGTTCGTGGTGGCCGTGCTGGTGCTGCTGGCGTTGGGAGCCTACGCGCTCGCGTGGAAACGTCGGCGGCCCTTCACGGAGGGTCCGATGCCCGAAGGCTTCGTGGTCATCGCCGCGCTCTACGCGATATCGCTGGCGGCACCGTGGATCACGGCACTGCTGGCCAACGGGCTCACGCTCGCCCTGGGCGTGTGGCACGTGCGCGAAGGCACGCACGCCACCTCCCTGCGCCGCACCAACCTGGGCCTGCTGCTGATCGCGGTGCCGGTGCTGTGGCGCTTCTTCGAAGTGGACCTGAGCTTCGTGTGGCGCGGCCTCGCCTTCATCGCCATCGGCATCGCCTTTCTGCTCCTGAACCTGCGCCTGCTGCGGGCGCGCAAGCCGCACTGACATGCGCCGTCCGCTGCTGATCCTCTTGCTCATCGCCCTGGCGCAACTGGCCGTGCCCGCCTGGATGGTGGTCCGGTACGAGCAGGTGCGCCTGCACGGCAGCGAGCACCTCTTCCGCACCGCGCCCATCGACCCGCGCGACCCCTTGCGCGGCGAGCACGTGGTGCTGGAGTTCGAGGCGGAGAACGGCCCGTTCGCACTGCCCGCAGGATGGACGGAAGGCGCGCTGTACGCCGAACTGGGTGTGGACAGCGCGGGCTTCGCGGTGATCGAGCGCCTCAGCACCGAGCCTCCCACCGGTGCCCATGTGCGGGTGACGGCGGAGGACTGGAGCGTGAGCACGGACGACGGCACGGTGGGCCGGGTGCAGCTCCCCTTCGACCGGTACTTCGTGCAGGAAGGCCATGGACCACGCACCGAGGAACTGCTTCAGCCCACCTGGACGGACGATGAGCGCGTGGAGCCGATGCCCGCACATATGGTGGTGCGGGTGCGCGACGGTCGGGCCGTGGTGACGGACCTGGTGATCGGGGGGAAGCCCTTGGACGCGTGGATGCGGGACCCTTCGTGAACAACTCCCCGCAGTACGGATTACGGAGGTCCGCCGGGACCGGACGCCCCTGCGTCCTCTGCACCTCTGCGTGAGGTCCCCCGATGCCGGACGCCCCTGCGTTCTCTGCACCGCTATGTGAGGTCAAGTCCTCTGCTGCCGTCAGGTCCCCTCAGACTCCTGACTCAGTTGACGCACTCGAACTCCCGACTCCCGTTGCCCCTCTGCGTGAGGTCAAGTCCTCTGCTGCCGTAAGGTCCCCTCAGACTCCTGACTCAGTTGACGCACTCGAACTCCCGACTCCCGTTGCCCCTCTGCGTGAGGTCAAGTCCTCTGCTGCCGTAAGGTCCCCTCAGACTCCTGACTCAGTGGACGCACTCGAACTACCGACTCCCGTTGCCCCTCTTCGTGAGGTCAAGTCCTCTGCTGCCGTAAGGTCCCCTCAGACTCCTGACTCAGTGGACGCACTCGAACTACCGACTCCCGTTGCCCCTCTTCGTGAGGTCAAGTCCTCTGCTGCCGTAAGGTCCCCTCAGACCCCTGACTCAGTGGACGCACTCGAACTCCCGACCCCCGTTGCCCCTCTTCGTGAGCTTCGGTCGCCCACCTATCTTGCCCCCATGCCCCGCGTGCTCATCGCCGATGACGACCCGCTGAGCGCCGACCTGCTGGCCGAACACACGCGCAAGCTGGTGCCCGGTGCCGAGGTGGTGATGGCCGCGGACGGCACGGCCGCCCTGGCCGAGCTGCGCATGGCCCCGGTGGACCTGCTCTTCCTGGACCTGGACATGCCCGGCATCAGCGGCCGCGAGCTGCTGGAGGCCACCGACCCCGGCTGCCCGGTGGTGATCGTCACCGGCGATCCCAGCTTCGCGCTGGACGCCTACCGCTTCAACGTGTCCGACTACCTGGTGAAGCCGGTGACCTTCGAGCGCTTCGCGCAGATGCTGCGCAAGGTGGGCCCGCTCTCCGGTGGGTCGGACGGGGCGCGGGACCAGGTCTTCATCCGTGCGGGGCAGGAGATCGTGCAGCTGCGCCTCAGCGAGGTGCGCTTCATCCGAAGCGACAGCAACTACGTGCGCTTCGTGCTCGACGGACGCGAGGTGAGCAGCCTGATGAACCTGAAGGACCTGGAGCGGAAACTCCCCTCGAACTTCGTGCGCGTGCACCGCAGCTACATCGTGAACCTTGCCCACGTGGAGAAGCTGGACACGATGGACGTGAAGGTGGGGCGCGAACTGATCCCCGTGAGCGAGACCTACCGCGCGGAGCTCATCCGGCGGCTGGACCTGCTGTAGCGGCCAGCTCCGCCTGTCGGCGCAACAAGGCGCGATCGCAGCAGGTCATCACCTCGAGCAGGACGGAGGCCGGTGCTTGCGTTGTTCCGATGGCCTCGGCCGACACGCCCATCCCGAACAGCTGAAGGTGCGGCCGCAGCTTGTGCCGCACCCGGGCGAGCGGCTCGTCCTCGTTGTTGTCCGCGGCACGCAGTACCTCGCCCCGCCAGGTGGCGAACTCCCGGCGGTACTGCGTCATCACGCGCAGCAGCTTCTCCGCATCGCGGTCGTACTGCTCCTCCAGCGCGTCCAGTTCAGGCCGCTCGGCGCAGGGCCCGTCCGCCCGGCCGGTCCAGAACGCGGCCGCCTCCACAAGCATCGCGCGGTCGATGGGCTTCACAAGCCGGGCGTTCATACCGGCCTTCAACGCCTCCGCCTCCTGTTCGGCGCCGGCGTAGGCCGTGACCGCAAGGATGGGCACGTACCGATGGCGGCGCAGGCCGCGGATCCGCAGGGCGAGCTCGGTGCCGCGCATGTCGCCGCCCAGGTCCATGTCGATCAGCATCAGGTCGAAGGCCTGGCCATCGCAGGCCGCCAGCGCCTCCGCGGACCCGGCGCAGGACGTGAGCGTCCAGCCCAGGGTGCCGGCCCATTGGGCCAGCAGGTCACGGTTCGTGGCCACGTCGTCCACATGCAGCACGCGCAGACCCCGCACCAGGTCCGGCGGGGGCACGGGCGCGGCGGGGGCGATCACCGGAGCCTCCAACGGAGGCAGCTCCACGGTGAAGCGGCTGCCCAGGCCGGGCCGGCTGTCCAGCACGAGGGTGCCACCGAGCAGCTCGACCAGCTTGCTGGTGATCGCCAGGCCGAGCCCCGCTCCATCACCGGTGTTGTCGCCCGTGTGCGCCCGCTCAAAGCGCTGGAAGATGGCGCGCTGACGCTCCTCGGGAATGCCCGGTCCGCTGTCGGCGACTTCCATCACCAGGCGATCCCCGGACGACCGCACATGCAGGTCCACCTGACCCTGCTCGGTGTACTTCACGGCGTTCACCACCAGGTTGTCCACGATGCGGTGCAGGCGCAGGGCATCGGTGACGAAGTGTTCCGGTGCCTGCGTCAGGTCGAGGCGCAGGGCCAGTCCCTTGGCCTCGGCGGCGGGCAGGTGGGTGCGGGCGGTGTCGGTGAAGAGCTCGCGGATGTCGACGCTCGCGGCGATTGGTGATCCGCGCCCGGCGTCGATGCGTGCGTGCAGCAGCAGATCATCCACGAGGCCGTGGAGGCGGCGGGCGCTGCGCTCGATCACCTCCAGGCGGTCGCGATCGGCGACGGTGAGCGCGGCTCTGTCGATCCCATCGGCCATGCCGAGGATGGCCTGCAGGGGTGTGCGCACATCGTGGCTGAGGTTGGCGGTGATCTCGCGGCGCTGGCGGTCGGCCTCCTCGGCGGTATGGCGGGCCTGCTGCAGGTCGAGCACGCGCTCGTCGATGCGCTGCTGCATGCGCTCGAGGCTTCGGGCGAGTCGGCCCACCTCGTCGGAGCGGTCGGTGGGCAGCGCCTCGCCGGCGGTGCCGGCCGCATAGCGTTCCACCTGCGCAGTGATGCGGTCGAGCCGCGCCGCGAGGCTGCGGGCGAAGAAAAGGCCCAGGAGCGCGAAGGCCCCGGCGATGAAGAGGGTGAGCCATAGGGCACGATCGCGGCGTGCATCCAGTTCCGCCAGCAGGGGCGCTGTATCGGCACCGAGGCCCAACCGCAACGTGTATGGCAGCGGCGTGTCGTCGAGCGCGCGGAAGGTCCACCAGCGGTGGCCCACGGCCACCACGCTGTCCAGCGGCGGCAGCGGTGCACCCAGCCAGACAACGGGATCCTCCGCCTTGCCCAGTTCCGAACGGAACATGCGGGCGCTGTCGGGATGCAACACCACCTCGCCGTCCGGTCGCAGCATCACCAGGGTGGAGGCGGTGCGCTGATCCGCCAGCAGGTCGGCATATACGGGACGCAGGTCGGCGTTGATCACCACCAGGCCCACCAGGGTCCCCCAAGGCCCGAAGAGGGCGCGGGCCGCGCGCAGGGTGGGCATCAGCGGGCGCGACAGGGCGCCATGTTCGCGATTGAGGTCGATGCGCGAGAAGTAGGTCTCCCCGGGTGCGAGCGCCATCGCCGCCTGATGGTAGTCGCGGTCGCCTTTGGCCTGTAGCGCGCTGTCGGCGATGCGCAGCACATGTCCGTCGATGCGGTCGAACCGCAGCAGCTCCATCCCCAGGCTGTCCGCGGCCAGCAGACGCACCTGGGCGTAGACGGCGCGGGAGCGCAGGAAGCTCTCCATCAGCAGGGCCACGCGTTGCAGGTCCGCTGCACGCACGAGGCTGTCGCCGGTGGTGTCGCCTGCAAGGCGCAACACCGGATCGTTGGTGGCCAGGAAGGCGATGTCGTCCGCCAGCGTGGTGGTGAAGGCGCGCAGGCGCAGCTCGGCCAGGTCGAGGTCGTGGCGCAGGTCGTTGCGCACGGTGAGCTGCACCTGTTCGCGTACGGCGCGGTACACCAGATAGCCGGCCAACAGGGTGGCGCCGATCACCAGCAGGGTGAAGACCGTCACCGTGCGGGTGACGATGGAGCGGGACCAGGGGGTGCGGGCCGGGGCATCCATGCTAGCGGGGGGACGGACGCAACTCGCCCGCATGGTGGAAGGCGAGCACCCCTCCCACCGCGGCCAGCAGCGGAGCGAAGGTCGTGCCCACCAGCGGCACCTTCATCAGCAGGCTGAAGGCCGTGCCGTTGCCCAGCACAAGGCCGAGGTGGGCGTTCACCGTGCGCACGCTGTCGGCCATGCGCAGGCGGCGCCGTTCAAGGATGTAGTCCACGGCACTGAATCCATAGAAGTAGGCACCCACGACGAAGAGGGCCACGGTGGCGAGCGGCACAAAGAGCGGGATCACCAGCGAGAGCAGCCCGATGGCGAGGCCGATGACCAGCTCCAGCAGGCCGTTTCGCAGGGCGATGAGGGCGCCGCGGAGCGCATCGCGCAGCACCTGCGCCCAGCTGAAGGGATGTTCCGCACCGGTGAGGACCTCCTCGGCGCGTTCGCTGGCATAGGCGAGCAGCGGCGACAGCAGGATCAGCACCAGGTACTTGTTGAGCGAGAGCAGCAGGTAGAGCACCAGCAGCTTCAGGGCCAGCCAGGTGAGCGCCTCGCGGGTGGCGTTGAACACGCGCTTCAGCGCGGCCCACCATCCGGTATCGTGGACGGGGTCCACCTCCAATCCCAGCCGGGCGGCGAGCCATGCGCTGAGGTCCTCCACAGGTCCGTGCAGGGCAGCGAAGAGCCCGAAGGTGAGCGCGGCCCACAGCACCAAGGGCACGAGGAACATCCAGGCCATGCGGTGCCGGCGCATGAAGCCGAAGGCCTCCACGAAGCTGCTGAAGCCGTTGCCGAAGCCGTCCATGGCAGGCCCGCAAGGTAGGGGCGGCGCCCGGCTACCTTTGGCGCACCGCATGGACCTCTCCGCCCTCACCGCCATCTCGCCCCTCGACGGCCGCTACCGCGAACGGGCCGCCCCCCTGGCCATCTGGTTCTCCGAACTGGCCCTCATCCGCTACCGCCTAGTGGTGGAGCTGGCCTACTTCCGCTTCCTCTGCGAGGTGCCGCTGCCCGAGCTGGACGGTACGGATGTGCGCAAGCTCGACGGGCTGTTCGGGCGCGTGGCCGCGCTGAGCGAGGCCGATGCGCAGGCGATCAAGACGATCGAGCGTACCACCAACCACGACGTGAAGGCCGTGGAGTACTGGCTGAAGGAGCGGTTGGAGGAGCTGGGACTGGGCCGGCAGAAGGAGTTCGTCCACTTCGCGCTCACCAGCCAGGACATCAACAACACCGCGCTGCCGCTGCTGATCAAGGAGTTCGTGGGCGTGTACTACGTGCCTCAGCTGACGGGCCTGCGCGACCGCCTGCACGGGTTGGCGCTGGAGTGGGCGCAGGTGCCCATGCTGGCGCGCACGCACGGGCAGCCCGCCTCCCCCACGCGGCTGGGCAAGGAGCTGCAGGTGTTCGTGGAGCGGCTCGATGTGCAGCTGCGCGCGCTGCGCGGCGTGCCCTTCACCTGCAAGTTCGGCGGGGCCACGGGCAACTTCAACGCGCACCACGCCGCCTATCCCGAGCTGGACTGGCCCCGGCTGGCCGACCGCTTCTGCGACACGATGCTGGGCCTGCAGCGCCAGCAGTTCACCACGCAGATCGAGCACTACGACCAGCTGGCGGCGCTCTTCGACGCCATGCGGCGCATCAACACCATCCTGATCGACCTGTGCCGCGACATGTGGCAGTACATCAGCATGGACCACTTCCGCCAGCGCACCAAGGCCGGCGAGGTGGGCAGCAGCGCCATGCCGCACAAGGTGAACCCCATCGACTTCGAGAACGCCGAGGGCAACCTGGGCGTGGCCAACGCGCTGTTCGCGCACCTGGCGGAGAAGCTGCCCATCAGCAGGCTGCAGCGCGACCTCACGGACAGCACGGTGACCCGCAACATCGGCGTGCCGATGGCGCACACCATGCTGGCGGTGGACGCCATCGGCCGCGGCCTGGACAAGCTGCTGCTGAACGAGGAGGCCATCCACCGCGAGCTGGACGCGCAATGGGCCGTGGTGGCCGAGGGCATCCAGACCATCCTGCGCCGCGCGGGCTACCCCGAGCCGTATGAGCGGCTGAAGGAGCTCACCCGCGGCAAGGTGCGCATCACCGAAGCGGACATGCATGCCTTCATCGACGCGCTCGACGTGAGCGAGCCGGTGAAGCAGCAGCTGCGCACCCTCACACCGCGCCACTACACCGGCGTGGACCTGATGAGCCGGATGATCCCGTAGACGGATGCGGGCGAGGGTGTGGATCGCCACGGCGGTCGTGCTTGCAGCGGCCTTGGTGCTCGTGGTGCAGGTATGTGACGAGCGAGTCCGGACGGCAAGCGCACCACACCTCCACGATCATGCGGCCGCGGTGCCCTTGAACCGTGTGGCGGTGCTGCTGGGCACCAGCGCGCGGGCGCGCGGCGGAGGGCCCAACCTCTACTTCACCCACCGCATCGCCGCCACCGTGGAGCTGTTGAAGGCCGGCCGTGTGCAGCATGTGCTCATCAGCGGCGACAACCGGCATAGCTCCTACAACGAGCCCATGGACATGCGGCGGGCGCTGATGGCGGCCGGCGTGGACAGCACGCGCATCACGCTCGACTACGCTGGATTCCGCACGCTGGACAGCATGGTGCGGGCGCGGGATGTGTTCGGGCAGCCGGGTTTCGTGGTGGTGAGCCAGCGGTTCCACAACGAACGGGCGGTGTTCCTGGCGCGGCGGATGGGCATCGCGGCGGTGGGCTACAACGCCGCGGATGTGCCTACAGGCTACGGCCGCCTCACCATGCTGCGGGAGAAGCTGGCGCGTGTGAAGCTGCACCTCGACCTGTGGCTCGGTGTGGGTCCGCACTTCCCCGGGCCGCCCGAGCCGATCCGCGTTCCGGAAGCGTGATCACGCGCCCGACAAGCGCTGGAAGGCCACCAGATCGGTGCGCGGGATGCGCTCCAACCCGAGGGCCCGCATCTGCGTCACCACCTGCCCGCGGTGGTAGCTGCTGTGGTTGAGCGCGTGCATGATCATCTGCCAGGCGGGCTGCTCGTAGGGGTTCCCCTTCAGGTCGTGGTAGCGGCAGGTGGCCACCAGGCCCTCCTCGTCCAGGGCCATCGCGTAGCCGGTGAAGCGGTCCACGTGCGTCATCAGCGTATCCAGTCCTTGCGAAGGCTCGGCCGGCCAGCGCATGGTGGCGCCGGTGAGGCGGAGGAACCAGGCGTTCTCCGCATCGCGGATGTGCATCAGCGTGCCGCGCAGGGTGGGGAAACTGCTGGCCGCATGACGGTCGAGGATGGCCTCGGGTTCCTCGCTCAGACGTGCAACGAAGGCCGCATGGGCCCATCGGTCGTAGGCGGCGTACTGCCTGATCAAGGTGCTGAAGGGGCTCATGGGTGGATAAAGCTGTTCAAAATTCCGATGCGCCGTTCAGCGATCGCCATGCGGCACCGGTCGAATTTCGCGGGGACAAAGTGCGCATGATCGGAACGCTGTTCGGCAAGAAGAAGATCACCGAGGACCGCCTCGCCAATGTGTTCGTCAACGCTCTGCTGGAGCTGGTGGGCCATGGCTTCGCCGACGTCGCCGCCGAGCTGAACGAATCGCCGGAGCTGAACGGGGACCAGGTGCTGGACCCGGCCGACGACGGCGCCTTCCTGATGATCGTGCTGGCCGGCAACCTGCTGGAGCTCGACCGGCAGTTGCCCTCCGGGCTCGACCGGCGGCTGACGGCGCTTGTGCTGAGCAAGTTCGCGCAGGCCACGGGGCTGCGCTCCAGCGACCTGGAGCGTGAGGTGGGCGCGCTGAAGGCCATGATGGCGCGGCTCAACCATCCCAGCAAGAACACGGTGTACGGCATGAGCCGCGCGCTCTTCCACCAGTACGACCTGTTCGCGCACCAGACGGACGAGTACTTCCGCGACAAGCGCGAGCCGCACCCGGTGACGCTCAAGCGCCTCAACGGGCTGATGGGCTTCTTCCTCTGGGACTGGGAGAACTTCCACGAGCACTACCGCATCGCCTCCTGAGGTGGTCAGCGCGGCGCCCCGACGTTCAGCTGCTCCACCGCCATGCGGGTGATCTCCTCGCCGATGGCGAGCGCGGCCGTGGCGGCGGGCGAAGGGGCGTTCAGCACATGGATGTGCGTGCCGCGCCGCTCGATGCGGAAATCGTCCACCATGGCACCGTCGGTGCCCAGCAGCATGGCCCGCACGCCGGCGCGGCCCGGGCGGAGGTCGTCCAGCTCCAGCGAGGGCACCAGCCGCCGCAGCGTGCGAAGGAAGAGCCGTTTGCTGAAGGCGCGGCGGTACTCGTCGATGCCGTAGCGCATGTTCTTCATGAAGAGCTTCCAGGTGCCGCCGTAGCTCAGCGCATCGGCCGTGTCGCGCAGGTCCACGTCGGTCTTGCCGTAGCCCTCGCGCTTGAAGGTGAACACGGCGTTGGGCCCGCACTCGATGCTGCCGTCGGTCATGCGGGTGAAGTGCACGCCCAGGAAGGGGAAGCGCGGGTCGGGCACCGGGTAGATGAGGTGGCGCACCTTGTGCTTGGCGTGGTCCTCCAGTTCGTAGTAGTCGCCGCGGAAGCCCACGATGCGCTCGGGGAAGCGCACGCCATCGGCCTTGGCGAGGCGGTCGCTCTGCAGGCCGGCGCAGAAGATGGCGTGGCGGGTGCGGTGGGCGCCCTTGGTGGTGCGGATGGTGCTGAAGCCTTCGCCATGCTCGGTGCCCGTGACGCGTTCATCGAGGTGCACGGCGCTGCGCGGGTTGAGGGCGAGGGCGAGCTCGGTCATCTTCGCGGTGGCGCCGCGGAAATCGATGATGCCGGTGCAGCCCACGTGGATGCCGGCGATGCCGGTGCAGTGCGGTTCGATCTCGCGGATCTCCCGGGCGTCCACCCGCCGCATGTCCTCGATGCCGTTGGCCTGGCCGTGGCCCCAGATCTTGTCGAGGCGGGGCAGCTCGGCGGGGTCGGTGGCCACGATGAGCTTGCCGCACACGTCGTGCGCGATGCGGTGCTCGCGGGCGAAGGCCACCAGCTCCCGGCGTCCGGTGACGCAGTTGCGGGCCTTGTAGCTGCCGGGCTTGTAGTAGATGCCGCTGTGGATCACGCCGCTGTTGTGTCCGGTCTGGTGGTCCGCCAGCGCGCCCTCCTTCTCGATCAGCAGGATGTCCAGCTGCGGGAACCGGACCTGCAGCTTGTAGAAGGTCCCGGCCCCCACGATGCCACCGCCCACGATCACGACATCCCACGTGCGTCCGTTCTCCATCTCGAGTGTATTTCCTGCGGCGCGAAGGTATCGGGCCCGGGGTCGCGTGCTCACGCGGTGGCGGCCGGTGCAGTCTCCTCACGGGGCACCCGCAGCAGCAGCAACAGGCCCAGAACGAAGAAGCCGCCGATGGCGATCACGGTGTTGCGCAGGTCGCCGGTGAGCTGGTAGACCAGGCCGTAGGCCAGGGTGCCGAGCACGGTGCCGAGGTAGTAGCTCACGTCGTAGAAGCTGAAGAAGCTGGCGTGATCGGTGGTGGTGGGCAGGAACTTGGCGTAGGTGCTGCGCGACAGCGACTGGCATCCGCCCATCACCAGGCCCACGCCGGCGGCCAGGGCGTAGAACTCATGCGCCCAGTGGGTGAAGTAGGCCGCGATGCAGAGGCCCACCCACACCACCACCCCCACCGAAAGGGCGCGCAGGTTGCCCACGCGGCCGCTGAGGCGCGCGAAGAGGCCCGCACCCACGGCGGCGACGAGCTGGATGAGCAGGATGCTGATGATGAGGCTGTCGTCGCCGATGGGCACCACCTGCCCGGCGGCATCGTGGTCCTTGATCTCGCGCGCGGCGAAGGCCACGGCGAGGTACATCACCGTCTGGATGCCCATGTTGAACACGAAGAAGGCGGCAAGGAAGCCGCGCAGGCGGGGCATGGCGCGGAGCTGGCCCCACACCTTGCGCAGTTCGCGGTAGCCGGCGGTGAGCGCGTTGCCGGCCGGAGGGCGCGCGGTCGCGGTACGGGCGGGCAGCACGCGGAAGGGGATCTGGGCCCAGCCGGCCCACCACAGGCCCACGGTGAGGAAGCTGAGCCGCGCCGCCAGGCCGGGCGTGTCGGGAATGCCGAACAGGGCGGGCTTCATCACCATGGCCAGGTTGATGATCAGCAGCAGCACGCTGCCGAGGTAGCCCATGGTGTAGCCGCGCGCGCTCACCCGGTCGTGGTCCTTCTTCTCGGCGATCTCCGGCAGGAACGCGTCGTAGAACACAAGGCTGCCGCTGAAGCCCACGCAGGCGAGCATGAAGAGCGCCAGCCCCAGGAGCAGGTCGTCGAACGTGAAGAAGAACAGCCCTGCGCAGCTGGCGGCGCCCACATAGCAGAAGGCCTTGAGGTAGGCCAGCTTGTTGCCCCGACTGTCAGCGATGCCCGAGAGGATCGGCGCGAGCAGGGTCACGATCAAGAAGCCGGCGCTGAGGGCATAGGACTGCAAGCTGTCGGCGGGCACCCCGTAGCGTTCGGCCACCTTGTCCACGCCGTTGTCCATGGTGATGGCGGCGTAGTAGATGGGGAAGATGGCGCTGGTGATGGTGAGCGAGTAGGCCGAATTGGCCCAGTCGTACATGGTCCAGGCGCGGATGAGGCGCTTATCCCCCTTCACGGTGGTGTGGGTTGTTGGTTGCGACGGTGGAGCGGTGCGAATGTGCAGAGCAGGAAGGGATGCCAAGCCGAAGATCCACTTCTTTCGGGCACCAGCTGCCTCAGCGCCCGTCCACGACGAACCGCACCGCACCACCAGCGGGCACCTGCAATACATAGCCCCCTGCGGCAAGCCCGACGGACCGGACCGGTTCGCCGACACCGCCGGTGGACGAAAACACAAGCTCCTTCAGGGCACGCCCTGATGCATCGAACAGGTGAGCCCGATGCCGACCGTCCGGTAGGCCATGTACGGCCAGTTGCCCTTCACCCAGGACCGCCACGCGCACCCCGGCAACCTCCGCACCAAGGGGCTCCTCCACCCCCACCGCCACGCTGCACGTATCGCTGTACGCTCCGCCCACCCACTTCGCCATGTAGTGCACGGAGTCGCCATCGATGTAGGGACCGCAGCCCACCCACAGCGTATCCTCGTAGAACCCGATGCCCACCACGTTGTTGCCGTTGAACACCGCATCGCCCACGTTGCACCACCGATGCCCGTCCCAGGTGCTGATGGCCGCCGAAGGGACGTTGCCGGCGTAGTTGTGCGTGCCGCCCACGAACAGCAGCCCCTGGTGCTCCTTGAGGCAATACACCTGCTGGCCCTGGTGGTAGTTGCCGCTGGCGTCCTGGATGCCCGTGCCCAGCGGCGCCCAGGTGCTGCCATCCCAGCTCATGATCGCGTTGCCTGCATTGCCCACCGCGTTGTCGAACACCCCGCCCACGATCAGCTTGTCCTGGTACACCTCCATGCTGTTCACCCAATTGAGCCCGCCCAGCAAGCTGCCGCCCACCGGCTCCCAGCTCACCCCGTCCCACACCATGATGTCCTGGTAGGTGCCGCTGAAGCTGAAGGTGCCCCCCAAGTACAGCTTGCCCTGGTACAGGGCCACATCGTAGGGCATGAAGGCGCTGGGGTTGGTCATGGGTGGCAGGCCCACCGGTTGCCACTGCCCGCCCACCCACTTGGCCAGGCCATTGGCCGGCTGCCCGTCCACCGTTTGGAACGGACCGGCCGCGTATAATTCACCGTCAAGCACGCGTAGCCGGTGTACCTGCGCACTGAAATCGCCCATACTTCCCCAAGCTCCGTTCACATACCGGGCAACGTTGGCGATCGGGTTGCCATCGACGTTCGAGAAATAGCCAACCACGATCAGCGTATCGCGATACACCACCACGTCGAAGAGCGAGTAGTCGAACAGGCCCAGCGCTTCCCACTGGCCGTGATCATAGCGGACAAGCACATTGCTGTTCCAACCAGGATCGGGCAACTCTTGGACCCGACCAGCGATGTAGAACACATCCTGGACCGAATCGTGATGGAACCGTGTGATCCGGGTGGTGCTGAACGGCATACCCGTCGCCTGCCAATCGGGTTGTGCCATGGAAGCGAGCGAAACGCTCGCGAGCAGGGGGGCGCACCACCAACGCATGGCCATCAGGGCTGGTGGATGATCCGGAAGGACCGGGAGGCGTCATCGTCCAACACTCCGATGTACAGGCCGGGGGCCAATGCGCCGAGGCGGAAGGGTTCACTGATCCCTTGCAGAGAGTTGAGGTCTCGGCGCGCGGCCACGCGGCCAGCGGCATCGAAGAGCGCGATCCGATGCCGGCCATCGGGTAAGCCCACTAGCTGCCAGAGGTCCGGGCCCAAGGACAGCACGCGAAGCGGGGTCGCCGGGTCAACAGCCGCAGAAGGCTCCAGCACGGCGGTGAACAGATCCTTGCAAAAGGCCTTGAGGTAGGCCAGCTTGTTGCCCCGGCTGTCGGCGATGCCCGAGAGGATCGGCGCCAGCAGCGTCACGATGAGGAAGCCGGCGCTGAGGGCATAGGACTGCAGGCTGTCGGCGGGCACCCCGTAGCGTTCGGCCACCTTGTCCACGCCGTTGTCCATGGTGATGGCGGCGTAGTAGATGGGGAAGATGGCGCTGGTGATGGTGAGCGAATAGGCCGAATTGGCCCAGTCGTACATGGTCCAGGCGCGGATGAGGCGCTTATCCCCGGGGATCACGCGGGCAAGGTATGCGCACGAACGCGAACGGCCCGGATCGCGTCCAGGCCGTTCCCGTTCGACGAGCGACGATCACTCCAGCTCGAACTCCACGCGCCGGTTCTTGCTCAGGGCCACTTCGTCCTCACCCGGATCGGCCGGGCTGTCGGCCTTCTGCCCCACCGTCGTGATGCGGTCGGCCGCGATGCCTCCTTCCACCAGCACGGCCTTCACGGCATCGGCGCGCAATTTGCCCAGTTCCAGCAGGTCGGGGCGCATGCGGGTGCGGTCATCCTCCACCACGTCCATATGCCCCACCAGGCGCACCTTCACCGCGGGGTCGGCCTTGAGGGCCTCGATCACGTCGTCCAGGGGCAGCTCCATGGCGCCGTCGATGCTCTGTTGGAAGCGCTTGAAGTAGATCACCGTGTTGTCCGCCCGTTGGGCCGGTTGCAGGCTCTTGTTCACCGTGGACCGGCGGCTGTAGATGAACTCGCTCTCGGCCTTGTCCAGCTGCTCGCAGGTGCATTCGCTCATCAGCTTGATGGGCTTCACGCTCACGTCATCGATGTAGTAGTAGGCCTTGAATACCTGGGGGCGCACCTCGCCCTTAGGCCGCTTCACCTTGCCGGTGACCACCTTGTCGTTGGCCACCGTGTTGCCGATGATCAGGTATTGCTCGTCGCCCTTCGCTTCGTACACGCCGCACACGCCCTGCCAGGAGTACAGATCGTCGTAGATCTTCGTCCGCAGGTTGGGCACCTGCATCTCGTAGGTGAGGGCGGCCTCATCGTCCTTCTTCACCAGCATCTTGCTCACGTACGCGCCGAGCTCGTTGGCGCTGTACTTGCTGAGGTCGGCGAGGCTGACGTAGTAGCTGATGCAGTACTTCTGGCCCTTGGTGAGCATCTTCTTGAACTTCACCTGCAGGTAGCTGCGCGGTTCCTTGTTCATGTAGCTCCACCACATGAGGCCCGCGTAATTGCTGCCGGTGAGGGCACCCTGGTCGCCATAGACGTTCCGCGGTGCCGAGGCCGGGCTGCTGTTCACCACCTGATCACTGAACAGGTCGGCGGGCACGGCTGTGGGGCTCTTCCACCCCTTGGCCATCTCGATGCTGCCGAGGCGCTTGAGCTTGCCCTCGACCTCCTCGAAGCTGCCGTTGGGCACCATGTTCAGGCTGTCCTCCACCGGGTTCTCATCGTCCTGAGCGACGATCGGTGCGGTGAGCAACAGGGCGAGCGGGAGCAGGAAGGGTCGTAAATGCATGGTCAGGGTCGATGGGTGGGCAAGATAACGGTCGCCGGGCGACCCGACGGGCAAGGCGCGTGCCACACGTACGGATCAATGCGCGACCTTCGTTGTTCACTGCATGCGTACCCTCCTCTCCCTCCTTCTGTTCGGGGCACTGCTCACCCCCTCCACCGCCAGGGCCCAATGGGCCGTGGGCCTGCTCGGCGGGCTGGGCCAGGACCACGGCTGGCAGGGCCGGTCGAGCTGGATGGGCGCGCTGGTGGAGCGCCGGCTGGGCGATAGCACCTCGTTCGTGCTGCGCCTCAGCGGCCTGGCCTTCACGCCGTTGGAGCGCGTGTATGGAGAGACCGTGGTGGCCGACGATGGCACGACCGATGTGGAGGCCGTGATGCGTGAGCTCATCGGGCGCAGCGCGGCGATGCTGTCCGTGCGCTGGCCCTTCCTCACCGTGCCCTGCGACGGCGGCCACCACCGCGGTGCGTACGTGATGGCCGGCGCCGGTTGGGAGCATGCCCGGGTGCGGCAGACGGGCTACGCCGTGCAGGAGCAGGTGGGTCCGGAGTCCGTGGTGGTGCGCGAACGGAGCTGGACCGTGGACAGGTTCGTGGGCGCCGCCGCCGTGGGTGCCCAGTACGGCACGCGTTGGGGTTCGCCCTTCCTCGAAGTGCACATGAACGCCGGACCCATGCCCTACGACACGGACCTCTGGGGCATCACCCTGGTGGGCGTTCAGCTCGGCTACCGGTATGTGTTCGTGAAGCGCTGAGCCCTCCGGAGGCCGCCGTTCGCACAGCGCACGCCGCCGGATGCGCGATCGGGCGTCCACAGCGCACGCACCCCGGCTTGTTTCGCCCCACCAAGCGAACACGCCATGCGCCGCACCGTCCACCCGTTCCCCGCACAACCTCTTCCCAACCGTTGGACGCTGCTGGTGCCCGGTCTCACCATCCTGTGCCGCGTGCTGGGCGTGGTGTGCGGGCTGGTGGCGTTGGGGATGGGGTGAGCGATGCCGGAATGACGGGCGCTCCGCTCGTCCGTGAACCACCCCGGACCAGCAGGACGCCGCTCTACTTTCGGTGCCTCCCATGAGGCCCGCCTTCCTCCTTTGCACCGCCCTCCTGAGCAGCGCGCCTTCAGCGGCTCAGATCGACCTCGATTCGCTCTGGGGGGTGTGGCATGACACCACGCAAGCTCCGGTGGATCGCCTGCGGGCGATGAGCTACATCAGCATCGACGGCTTCCTCTACAGCGACCCCGACAGTGCGGCCGTGCTGGCGGGGATGCAATACGACCTGGCCGTGCGGCATGGCAACGCGCGCTACCAGGGCATCGCCACCACCACCTTGGGCGAATACCACATGATGAAGGGCGACTACGCGCGGGCGCTGGAACGCTTCACGCAGGCGCAACGGGCCTTCGCAGAGGCCGATGAACCCGTGGCCCAGGCCAAGAGCATCAGCAACATGGGCGTGCTGCTGCAGGAGCTCGGCGACACCGACAAGGCCCTCGACCTGTACCGTCAGAGCCTGGAGCTGGCCCGTGCGATCCCCGACACGGGAAGCATCTGCGCCGCGCTGATCAACATCGGCACCCTGGAGCTGGCCATGGGCGACACGGCCGCGGCCGCAGCGAACTACGAGCTGTGCCTGCAGCTCTCCGCCGGGATGCCGAACCAGCGCGACGCGGCCATCGCCGCCTCGGACCTGGGCATCATCCGCAGCGCACAAGGCGAGCGGGCCGAGGCGCTGCGCCTGCACCAGCAATGCCTGGATCGGGCACGTGCGGGCGGCCACCAGGACCTGGAGGCCATGGCCCTCAACAACATCGGCAGCCACCACTTTCGGGTGGGCGACATGGGGCTTGCCGAACGGTACGGCCGCGAAGCGCTGGCCCTGGCCCGGGCCGCGGGCTTCACCAAGCAGGAATCGGAGGTGAGCGGCCTGTTGTTCAATGTGTACAAGCAGCAGGGCCGGTCCGCCGAGGCGCTGAAGCTCCTGGAGCGGAAGCTGGCGCTGCAGGACAGCCTGCGCAGCGAGGACGGCCGCAAGGAACTGCTGCGCTTCGGATACGAGAAGCGGGCCCTGGCCGACAGCCTCTCATTCGCCGCGGAGCTGGCACAGGCCGAGGACCGGCGCACGATCGCCGAGCTGCGCGCCGAGCGCAACCGCAACCGGGCCTGGGCCGCGGCCGGCGCCGGGGTGCTGTTGCTGGGCGGCCTGGCGGCGTGGAGCTGGACCGACCGCCGGCGACGCCGCGAGCGCTTCGAGAAGGAGGCCGCCACCCTGGAGACCCAGGCGCTGCGCAGCCAGATGAATCCGCACTTCATCTTCAACGCGCTCAACAGCATCGCCGCCTTCGTGCAGGGCAACGACCCGGACAAGGCCAACAGCTTCCTCAGCCGCTTCGCCCGGGTGATGCGGGCCGTGCTGGAGAACAGCCGCCAGAGCGAGGTGCCGTTGCAGGACGACCTGGAGGCGCTCAAGGGCTACATGGAGCTGGAGCGCATGCGGATGGACGGGCGGTTCGACCTGCGCATCGAGGTGGACCCGGCGATCGATGCCCAAGAGGTGCTGGTGCCCCCGCTGGTGGTGCAGCCCTTCGTGGAGAACGCCATCTGGCATGGCATGGCGGGCAAGGAGGCGGGCGGGCTCATCACCCTGAAGGTGGAGCGCCGCGATGATCGCCTGGTGTACATCGTGGAGGACAACGGCATGGGCCGGCAGGCCCGGCGCGAGAGCCAGGCCATCGACCCACCGGCCAAGAAGACCTCCCTGGGCACCACCATCACCCGCGCCCGCCTGGACCTGGTGGCCAAGCAGCACGGCCGGCCCGCCGGCTTCCGCACCATCGACCTGCCCCAAGGCACCCGCGTGGAAGTGGAACTGCCGTTCCTGCACGCCCACGACTGAAGCCCTGAAAAGCGAAAGGCCCACCGCAGGGTGGGCCTTTCGAGGATCGATGCGATCGGCTTACTGGCGGGTGCAGGTCGCCGTGCAGTTGTCGGTCTGGCCGTTGGCGGTCAACTGGTAGGTCAGCGTCATCACGTTGCCCACGATCTGTGCCGATCCGCTGAAAGTGCCCCCCTGCACCGTTTGGTTGGGGATGGTGATCGACGTGCCGTTGCTGTTCACCGTGGCGTTGATGTTGACGCCATTGAAGCCAGCGAAGTTGTTGAAGATGAAGGCCGTGATGCCCTGCGAGCTGGCGGTGCTGGTCATGGTCCAGTTGAAATTGCCGCTGGTGCAGGTCTCGGTGGCCGTCCACGACCCGAGGAACTTGGCGCGCTTCTCGGTGCCGCACTCGTCCCCCTCATAGCCCGTGTTGCACACGCAGTTGCCATCCACGCAGCTGCCATTGCCGCAGTTCTTGTCCTTGCACTCGTCCTTTTTACAGCCCGTGGCGGTGAAGGCCACAAGGGCCAGGCCGAGCATCAGTTTGGAGATCGTCCGGAGGTTCATGGGTCTTTGGTTAGGTCGTGCACGGCCTGTTGGTCCGGCAACGAGGCGAAAGTAACGGGCCGGCCGCGAACGGCCATCCCTGATCGTCGTGATTCAATCCTTCTGCTGCGCCCGGATGATGTTGAGCGCACCGCCGGCCTTGAACCATTCGATCTGCTGGGCATTGTAAGTGTGGTTCACCTGGATGGTGTCCTTCGACCCGTCCTTGTGGTTCAGCACCAGCGTGAGGGGCTTGCCCGGCGCGAAGGCCGTGAGGTCCGTGAAGTCGATGCGGTCGTCCTCCTGGATCTTGTCGTAGTCGGCCTCGTTGCTGAAGGTGAGGGCCAGCATGCCCTGCTTCTTCAGGTTGGTCTCGTGGATGCGGGCGAAGCTCTTCACCAGCACGGCCTTCACGCCCAGGTGACGCGGCTGCATGGCGGCATGCTCGCGGCTGCTGCCCTCGCCATAGTTCTGGTCGCCCACCACGATGCTGGGCTGGCCGGCCGCCTTGTACGCACGCTGCGTGGCGGGCACCGGGCCGTAGCTGCCGTCGAGCTGGTTCTTCACCTCGTTGGCCTTGCCGTTGAAGAAGTTGATGGCGCCGATCAGCGTGTTGTTGCTGATGTTGTCCAGGTGGCCGCGGTACTTCAGCCAGGTGCCGGCCATGCTGATGTGGTCCGTGGTGCACTTGCCCTTGGCCTTGATCAGCACCACGGCTCCGGTGATGTTCTTCCCGTCCCACGCGGGGAAGGGCTCCAGCAGCTGCAGGCGCTCACTGTCGGGCTTCACGTTCACCACCACACTGCTGCCGTCCGCGGCGGGGGCCACGAAACCGGCGTCCTTCACCTCGAAGCCCATCGGGGGCAGTTCGATGCCCTTCGGCTCATCCAGCTTCACCTTCTTGCCCTCCTCATTGACCAGCTCATCGGTCATGGGGTTGAAGGTGAGGTCGCCGGCGATGGCCAAGGCGGTCACCACCTCGGGGCTGGCCACGAAGGCGTGGGTGTTGGGGTTGCCGTCGTTGCGGGCGGCGAAGTTGCGGTTGAAGCTGGTGATGATGGAGTTCTTCCGGTTCGGGTCATTGCTGTGGCGCGCCCACTGACCGATGCAGGGACCACAGGCGTTGGCCAGCACCACGCCGCCCATCTTGTCGAATGTGGCCAGGATGCCGTCGCGCTCGGCGGTGTAGCGCACCTGCTCACTGCCCGGGGTGATGGTGAACTCGCTCTTCGCCTTCAGCTTCTTGTCCACGGCCTGCTGCGCGAGGCTGGCGCTGCGGGTGAGGTCCTCGTAGCTGCTGTTGGTGCACGAGCCGATGAGGCCGACCTCCAGCTGCGCGGGCCAGCCGTTCTCCTTCACGGCGGCGGCGAACTTGCTCAGCGGCCACGCCAGGTCGGGTGTGAACGGACCGTTGATGTGCGGCTCCAGGGTGCTCAGGTCGATCTCGATCACCTGGTCGAAGTACTTCGCGGGGTCGGCGTACACCTCGGGGTCGCCCTGCAGGTGCCCGGCGATGGCGTCGGCCAGGGCGGCCACCTCGGCACGGCCGGTGCCCTTAAGGTACCGGCGCATGCTGTCGTCGTAGCTGAAGGTGCTGGTGGTGGCCCCGATCTCGGCGCCCATGTTGGCGATGGTGCCCTTGCCGGTGCAGCTCATGCTCTCGGCGCCCGGTCCGAAGTACTCCACGATGGCGCCGGTGCCGCCCTTCACGGTGAGGATGCCGGCCACCTTCAGGATCACGTCCTTCGGGCTGGTCCAGCCGTTGAGCTTGCCGGTGAGCTTCACGCCGATGAGCTTGGGCCACTTCAGTTCCCAGGCCAGGCCGCTCATCACGTCGCAGGCATCCGCGCCGCCCACGCCGATGGCGATCATGCCCAGGCCGCCGGCGTTCACCGTGTGGCTGTCGGTGCCGATCATCATGCCGCCGGGGAAGGCGTACTGCTCCAGCACCACCTGGTGGATGATGCCGGCGCCGGGCTTCCAGAAGCCGATGCCGTACTTGTTGCTGATGCTCTCCAGGAAGTTGAAGACCTCGTTGCTCTTCAGCAGCGCGTCCTGCAGGTCCTGCTTGGCGCCCACGCGGGCCTGGATGAGGTGGTCGCAATGCACGGTACTGGGCACGGCCACCTGCTTGCGGCCGGTGGTGCTGAACTGCAGCAGGGCCATCTGGGCGGTGGCGTCCTGCATGGCCACGCGGTCCGGAGCGAAATCGACGTAATCCTTGCCGCGGTTGAAGGCGCTCTTGGCGTCACCGTCCCACAGGTGGGCGTAGAGGATCTTCTCGGTGAGGGTGAGCGGGCGGCCGACGGCCTTGCGGGCAGCGGCGACGCGGGCGGGGTAGCGGCTGTACACCGCCTTGATCATGTCGAGGTCGAAGATCTGGCTCATGCGCGGTCGGGTGCGGTTTTGCGGCCGCAAAGGTACGCGGCGAAGGATCCGCGCCCCGGACGGCGGCGGGAGTTCCCAACAGGGTGATCGGCCAGGATGCTTCTCCTGTCCGCCATTTCCTTTGCACCATGGCTCCTCGTCCACACCGCAAAGGCAAGCGTGAGAGCACAAGGCAACGACACGAAGCCGGGGAGGCCCGTACGCGTCGCGACCGAGGCGGTGAACAAGCGGACCTCCGGCGTTGGCCCCCACGCAAACGTCCGCCCAACTGGAAAGGTCCGTGGCCATGACCCTTACTTTCGCATCATGTCCGCGCGGAATCCGCATGTGAAACGAGCGTTGCAGATGCTCAGCAAGCGTCACTACGACGCTGCCGCAGTGGTCGACATGCTCCGCAAGGCGGATGAGGAAGGTGATGCTGAAGCCGCATACGCGTTGGGCACTTGGCATTTGTTCGGCAAGCATGTCCCGCTCGATGCCAGGGTGGCCGCCCGCTACCTGAAGCGCGCCACGGACCGCAATTTTCCAGATGCCGCCTATGACCTCGCCGTATCCCATGAAAAGGGAGTTGGCGTGCCCAAGGACCTGGGCAAGGCGTTCAGCCTGTACATGAAGGCGGCCCTTTTGGGCGATCAACAGGCCATGTACGAGGTCGGCCGGTGCTTCTATTGGGGCGTGGGAACGGAAAAGGACCGGGACGCCGCGCGCGTTTGGTTCGACGCGTACGACCGCGATCGGAACGGACCGGATCAACCGGTGAAACGCCGCCGCGTGCGTCGTACCCCCATCAAGGTCAGCTGACCACCACCGCCCGGGCTTCATCCAGGAAGGCGGGGGCGATGGACGCTCCGAGACCCGGTCCGTCCGGCAGGCGGATCCGCCCCCCGTCCATGTACCGGATGCCACCCCTCACCGGATCGGCCGTGAACATGAGCGGGGTGTCCATATCGCAGTACCGGACGCAGGGGTCGCTCAAGGCGAGGGCGGCCGAGGCGCTCCAGGCCAGCCGGCTCTCCAGGAAGCCGCCCACCTGCACGGTGATCCCCGCTTCCGCCGCGAGGGCGATGATCTTGCGGGCCTTGAACAGGCCTCCGCTCTTGCCGAGCTTGATGTTGAAGCGCTGGCAGGCGCCGAGGGCGATGAGGCGCTCGGCATCGTGGTGGTCGCAGCAGCTCTCATCCGCCATGATCGGGATGGGGCTGGCCTCCTTCACCCGGCGCAGCTCCATGAAGCGCCAGCGCGGGATGGGTTCCTCGCAATGTTCGATGCCGGCATCGCCCAGCGCGTTCAGCACGCGGATGGCGGTGTCGGGGTCCCAGCCCTGGTTGGCATCGATGCGCAGGGGGATCGAAGGGATCCTTGATCGGATGGCCCGGATCCGCCTGATGTCCAGATCACCAGCACCACCCAGCTTCACCTTGATCACCGGGAAGCCGGCGGCCACGACCGCCTCCGCTTCGGCGGCCATCCGCTCGGGCTCGCCCAGGCTCACGGTGTAGTCGGTGATGGGATCGAAGCGATCCTGCCCACCGAGATGGCTCCAGAGCGGACGATCAGCGGCTTGCGCGGCCAGGTCGTGCAAGGCGATGTCGACGGCGCTCTTGATGCTGCTGTTGCCGAAGATCAGGCGGTCCATCACCGCATGCGCTCCTTCAAGGTCGCCGGCGGGGTGGCCCAGCAGGGTGCGGGCCAGATGCCGGCCCACGACCAGGCACGTCTCCTGGGTCTCGCCGTTGATCGACCAGAACGGACTGCATTCCCCCCACCCCACCCGACCATCATCGGTGTGCACTTCCACCACCACGTTGGCCACCTCGTGGAGGGCGCCGAGGGCGGTGACGAAGGGCGCCTTGAGGGGGATGGTGAGCGGATGGAGGAGAACGCGGGCGATGCGCATGCGACCACGAAGGTGGGAAGCCGGCCGCGAGTAAGTTCGTGGCATGCACGCCGGACGCCGCTTCACCCTCACCCAGGTCCTGCTCTGGACCCGCCGGGACATCCTGTGGTACCTGATCTTCGCGGCGATCGCGACCGTGCTGTACGATCGGGCCGGCTGGCACTGGCTCACCCTGCCGTGGGTGCCGATCGCGATGGTGGGCACCGCGGTGGCCTTCATCATCGGCTTCAAGAACAACGCGAGCTACAACAGGCTGTGGGAGGCGCGGCAGATCTATGGGGCCATCTTGAACAGCAGCCGGTCCTGGGCCATCATGGCCATCGACTTCGTCCATGGCCCCGGGGCCACCGCGGCTGAACTGCAGGCCATCCGCACACAGCTGGTGCACCGCCACATCGCCTGGCTGCACGCCCTGCGGTTCCAGCTGCGCCAGCCGCGGGCCTGGGAGCACATGATCAAGGTGTACAACCGGGAGTTCCGCAGTGCCTACAGGGTGGACGAACAGGACGGCAATACCCTGGCCGATGCGATCGACGGGCTGGTGCCCCAGGAGGAGAAGGAGGAGGTGCTGGCCCGCGCGAACGTGGCCACCCAGCTGCTGGCCCGCCAGTCCCGGGACCTTCGCGAACTGAACGCGCGCGGCCTGCTGCATGAACTGAGGCAGGTGGAGATGCAGAACATGCTGGTGGACCTCTATGGGCAGCAGGGCAAATGCGAGCGCATCAAGAACTTCCCCTATCCCCGGCAGTACGCCACGGTGAACCTGATGTTCGTGCGACTGTTCAACACGCTGGTGCCCTTCGGCATGCTGGGCGAGTTCGCCCGGCTGGGTTCGGGTTTCGTGTGGCTCACCATCCCCTTCGCGGCCCTGGTGTCATGGGTATTCATGCTCATGGAGCGTATCGGCGAGGCGTCGGAGAATCCTTTCGAGGGCGGGGCGAACGATGTACCGATCACAGCCCTCACGCGCACGATCGAGATCGACCTGCGGGAGATGCTCGGAGAACCGGAGGTGCCGACACCGTTGAAGCCGGTGAACGAGGTGCTGATGTGACGGGGGAGTGACGAGTGGCGAGTGGGGAGTGACGAGTGGCGAGTCTCCATGACCCGGATGCACGCGCCACTCGTCACTCCCCACTCGCCACTCCCTGGATCGGATCCCTGGGAACGAAGAAGGGCCGCCCTGATGGACGGCCCTTCCCGGTGTTCGTGATCAGGCTTACTCGCCCACCACCTCGAACGGGATGCTGCGCACCACGTCGCGATGGAAGCTCACCTCGGCCTCGTAGGTGCCGATGGTCTTGATGGTATCGCCCTTGATCTTGATGTTCTTGCGGTCCACCTCGAAGCCGAGGGCCTTGATGGCATCGGCCAGCATGATGGTGTTGACGCTGCCGAAGATCTTGCCCTTCTCGCCCACCTTGGCCGCGACCTTCAGGGTCTTGTTGGCCAGGCCCTCGGCGATCTTTTCGGCGGCCGAGCGGATCTGGGCCTCCTTGTGGGCGCGCTGCTTGAGCGTCTCGTTGAGCTGCTTGCGGGCGCTGTCGGTGGCGACCATCGCCAGGCCGCGAGGGATCAGGAAGTTGCGGGCGTAGCCGTCGCGCACCTTCACCACATCGTTGGCGTAGCCCAGGTTGTCCACGTCCTGTTTCAGAATGACCTCCATGGTGATGACTGTTGAGGGTGGATCACTTGAGCATGTCGCCCACGTAAGGCATGAGGGCCAGGTGGCGGGCCCGCTTGACGGCCTGGCCGACCTTGCGCTGGTATTTCAGGCTGGTGCCGGTGAGGCGGCGGGGCAGGATCTTGCCCTGCTCGTTCACGAAGCGCAGCAGGAAATCGGCGTCCTTGTAGTCGATGTACGTGATGCCGAGCTTCTTGAAGCGGCAGTACTTCTCCTTCTTGGTCTCGATCGCGATGGGGGTGAGGTAGCGGATCTCGCCCCCGGATGCATTGTTCTCGGCCATGGCTTAGCTGTTCGGTTGGTCTGCGTTCTCCTCCTTGCGACGGCGCGCGGGGCGCTCGGCGGTGTCGTCCCCGCTGGTGGCGCTCTGCTTGTTGCGGCGGCGGTCGGCGAAGGCCTGGTGGTGCTTGTCCATCTTCACGGTCATGAAGCGCAGCACCCGCTCATCGCGGCGGTACTCGGTCTCGAGCTTGTCCACGAAGGGCGCATCGCTCTCGAACTCGAACAGGTGGTAGAAGCCCGTGGACTTCTTCTGGATGGGATACGCGAGCTTGCGCATCCCCCAGCTCTCTTCGTGGTGGACCTTGCCACGGCCTTTTTTGATCAGGTCTTTGAATTTCTTGACCGCCTCCTTTGTCTGGTCCTCAGACAAAACGGGAGTAAGGATGAAGACGGTCTCGTACCGGTTGGTCATGGTACCTGGTGTGAAATGGGGTGCGAAGGTAGGCATTTCCGCCTGTCCGCCAAGCCCCTGCCCCACCACCACCCGGCGGACCTTGTCCACCGCTGTTGAGATCTCCGCCCGGCCACCGCGCGAGGCCCGGCTATCTTAGCCGCCCGATGTCCGAACGCTTCGTCGTCAGCGCCCGCAAGTACCGCCCGGCCACCTTCGATACCGTGGTGGGCCAGGAGGCCGTGACCGGCACCCTGATGAACGCCATCCGGTCGGGCCATCTGGCGCAGGCCTTCCTGTTCTGCGGTCCCAGGGGGGTGGGCAAGACCACCTGCGCCCGCATCCTGGCCCGTACCATCAACTGCGAGAACCTCAACGCCGACCTCACCACCTGCGGCACCTGCGCCCCCTGCCGCACCTTCGAGGAGGGGCACAGCCTCAACATCTACGAGCTGGACGCGGCCAGCAACAACAGCGTCGACGACATCCGCAACCTGATCCTGCAGGTGCAGATCGCCCCGCAGGTCGGCAGCCGCAAGGTGTACATCATCGACGAGGTGCACATGCTGAGCTCGGCGGCCTTCAACGCCTTCCTGAAGACCCTGGAGGAACCGCCCAGCTACGCCATCTTCATCCTGGCCACCACCGAGAAGCACAAGATCCTGCCCACCATCCTGAGCCGCTGCCAGGTGTTCGACTTCCGGCGGATCACCGTAACGGACATCGTGCGCCATCTGGCCGGCATCGCCGAGCGGGAGGGCATCGAGGCCGAACCGCAGGCCCTGCACGTCATCGCCCAGAAGGCTGACGGCGGGTTGCGCGACGCCCTGAGCATCTTCGACCAGCTGGTGAGCTTCGCCGGGCGCCGCCTCACCTACCAGGACGTGGTGAAGAACCTGAACGTGCTGGACCACGAGCACTATTTCCGGGTGACGGACGCGCTGGTGGCCGGTGATGTGCCCGGGGTGCTGCTGGAGTTCGACACCATCCTGCGCAACGGCTTCGACGGCCACCTCTTCGTGACCGGCCTGGGCCGTCACCTGCGCGACCTGCTGGTGTGCCAGGACCCCCGCTCGGCCGGCCTGCTGGAGGTGAGCGAGGAGCTGGCCGCCCGGTATGTGGAGCAGGCGGCCCGGGTGGAACGCCGGCTGCTGCTGAACGGGTTGGAGCGCGTGGGCCACTGCGACCTGAACTACAAGGCCAGCAAGGACCCGCGCCTGCTGGTGGAGCTGCTGCTGATCCAGCTGTGCCGCTCCGCCTCCGGTGCGGAGGCCCCAGCGACCGTGCCTGCAGGCGCGGAAAAAAAAAAGCCTGAGCCCGGTGGCCTGAGCGCCGCCCCGGCCATCGCGTCCGGACCCGCACCCGGGGCCGCACAGAGCGGGTCTCCGGACCCGCCCTCCCCCCCCGCTGCCGAAGCGCCGGCCCCGAGCCCGCACCCCAACCCGACCCCGACCCGGCGGCTGGCGCGCGGGGTATCGCTCCGCGAAATGGCCGCCCCGGCCGGTCAGCGCCCCGGAGCCGGAACCACCGTGGAGGAGCCCGGCGGTCCGGTGACCAAGGGCCCGCCCAAGCAGGTATCGCAGACGCTGCTGCAGAAGGCCTGGCAGGATTTCGCCCTGGCCCGCAAACGCGAGGGACGCAACAGCCTGCACGCCACCCTGATGGCCCACGAGCCCGTGTCCGCCGGTCCCGACCTGGTCACCTTCGTGATCCTCAACGAGGTGCAGGACCGCTACTTCCGCGAGGTGGG
This sequence comes from Flavobacteriales bacterium, assembly GCA_016715895.1. NCBI lineage: Bacteria > Pseudomonadati > Bacteroidota > Flavobacteriia > Flavobacteriales > Flavobacteriales bacterium. Next base: position 1,522,662 of record JADJXH010000003.1, read on the forward strand.
CCAGGAACTGATGGCCTTCCTGCGCCAGGAGCTCGACGCCCCGGGGCTGGAACTGAAGGTGGTGAAGGAGGAAGTGACCGACCTGCGGCCGCGCTACACCCCGATGGACCGCTTCCGCATCCTGGCCGAGAAGAACCCGGCCCTGCTGAAGCTGAAGGACGAGCTGGACCTGGACCTGGGGTGAGCGGACCCGCACCGGCGAACGGACGGGGGTCGCCGGCCGTATATTGGCACCCATATTCGGCGATACAGGCACCCATGAAGACCACCATCGAACTACCGGAGGCGTTGTTCGAAAAAGCCAAGCGCCATGCACGCGCACGGAAGACCACGTTGAAGGCGCTGATCGAGCAAGGTCTGCGCTTGGTGCTGGCCGAGAAGCATGGTGACCCCGCCTTCAAGCTGAGGGATGCCAGCGTAGGCGGTGCCGGTCTCAACCCTGAATTCAAGGATGCTCCTTGGGAGATGGTCCGCGATACGATCTACAGGGGCGAAGGGGCATGATCGCCGTGGACACCAATCTTCTGGTATTCGCCCACCGGCGCGATTCGTCGTTCCATTCGAGCGCCAAGGACCTGGTGACCCAGCTCGCTGAGGACAGGGCGGCCTGGGCCATACCCTGGCCCTGCCTGCATGAGTTCCACGCCATCGTGACGCATCCGCGCATCTACGCACCGCCCAGCACGCCGGAACAGTCCATCGCACAGATCGAGGCCTGGCTCGCCTCGCCCACGTTGCAGCTCCTTTCGGAGAACGAGATGCACTGGCCTGAGCTGCGCGGGCTGTTGGGCAAGGCCAAGGTGCAAGGCCCCTTGGTGCATGATGCGCGCATCGCGGCGATCTGCCTGAGCCATGGTGTCCGTGAGCTCTGGTCCGCCGACCGGGACTTCAGCCGGTTCCCCCGCCTGCGCGTCAAGAATCCGCTCATCAAGGCCTGACCCAGGGCTCAATGAGGACCGCCCTGTTGCTCTTCTTCGTTCACGCCGCATATCTGGTCTGCGCGCAGCGGCTGTACAGCGGAGTTCATATTGTGGTCCTCTGAACGTGGCGGTTCCGTTGCGTTCCCGGCGTCCCTGCGGTGAACGACCTGCACTTGCATCGCGCGGGGTACTTTCGCGGCCGGAACACCGGTCCGAACAACCGGACGAGCGGACCACCACCCACTGACAACCAAGCGCAACCGATGTCGAAGATCAAGGTGACCAAGCCCGTTGTGGAGCTCGATGGCGATGAGATGACCCGCATCATCTGGAAGTGGATCAAGGACCAGCTGATCCTCCCCTATGTGGATGTGCCCATCGAGTACTACGACCTTGGCATCGAGCACCGCGACAGGACCGACGACAAGGTGACGGTGGAGAGCGCGAAGGCCATCCTGAAGCACCATGTGGGCATCAAGTGCGCCACCATCACGCCGGATGAGGCCCGTGTGGAGGAGTTCGGATTGAAGCAGATGTGGAAGAGCCCCAACGGCACCATCCGCAACATCCTGAACGGCACCGTGTTCCGCGAGCCCATCGTGATCAGCAACATCCCGCGCCTGGTGCCGGGGTGGACGCAGCCCATCGTCATCGGCCGCCACGCCTTCGGCGACCAGTACCGCGCCACCGACGCGGTGATCAAAGGCAAGGGCAAGCTCACCATGACCTTCACCCCGGAGGACGGCGGCAGCCCCACCACCTGGGACGTGTACCAGTTCGATGGCAACGGTGTGGCCCTGAGCATGTACAACACCGACGAGAGCATCGAGGGCTTCGCGATGAGCTGCTTCAACCTCGCGCTCAGCAAGAAGTGGCCGCTCTACCTCAGCACCAAGAACACCATCCTCAAGAAGTACGACGGCCGCTTCAAGGACATCTTCGAGGACATCTACCAGAAGCACTTCAAGGCTGATTTCGAGAAGGCCGGCATCGTGTACGAGCACCGCTTGATCGACGACATGGTGGCCAGCGCCATGAAGTGGAGCGGCGGCTTCGTGTGGGCCTGCAAGAACTACGACGGCGACGTGCAGAGCGACACGGTGGCGCAGGGCTTCGGCTCGCTGGGCCTGATGACCAGTGTGCTGATCACCCCGGACGGGAAGACCATGGAGGCCGAGGCCGCGCACGGCACCGTGACCCGCCACTACCGCATGCACCAGCAGGGCAAGCCCACCAGCACCAACCCCATCGCCAGCATCTTCGCCTGGACGCGCGGGCTGGCCTTCCGCGGCAAGCTGGACGGCAACCAGGCCCTGATCGACTTCTGCACGAAGCTGGAGCAGGTGTGCATCCGCACCGTGGAGAGCGGGAAGATGACGAAGGACCTCGCGGTGTGCATCCACGGGGAGAAGGTGGGCCCCGAGCACTACCTCACCACCGAGAAGTTCATGGACGCCCTGCGCACCGATCTGGAGCGTGGCATGGCCTGAGGCCTTATCCCGCCGCGGGGCAACCGGATCGCCGGACGGGCGTCTGTGGAACGGCAAGGTCTCTCCCTATCTTTCGCTAGACCTTCATGCTCCATGCTGCGTGCTCAACACCCCGGTTCGCTGCTCATGTTCACCATTGTGCTGAACGCATCCCCGATGGACGGAGCAGCCAAATGCAATCGGTATTGGGATCTTTTCGTGAGGTCCAACGGCACCAACTGGGACCTGGCCTTCCTCAACGACACCCTGCACCTGAGCTCGGCTGATACCTTGATCTTCCACGAAGTGATGCTTGGGGACTGTCCCCCCTATTTCGTGACCCATATCTGGAACGGCGACACGATCCCACTGGGCGCACCTTTAACCTTCCGGATCACCGGTCAAGGTCAGCATCTCATCATTGAAGAGAGACCCTTGGAACCCGTTACGGTGATCGCCAGCTTCGTGATCGAGCCGACAAGCACGGTCTCGAGGGAGTGTATTCTGACCCTGAGCGCGCTATTGGGTGGTGCGATGGAGCCAGACCCTGGTCAATGTTGCCTGATGCGGGACGATCTCCGGCAAGCGGGCATTATCCCACTCATGGAGCCGTATTCGACCATGGGCTTCACACTTACCCATGGTACAGGCCTGAGCGTGGATCCACAGGTTTTTACAGATCAAGTGAGCGACCTGTCCAATGTTGTTGATTGGGTCCTGCTCGAACTCCGCGACCCGAATGACGCATCCACCATTCTGTACACGAAGCCTGCCTTCATCACCAGGAGCGGTAGCGTGCGGGAACCGTCGAACTTGAACCCATGGCTGAAGTTCGATATTGCTCCCGGTCCATACTTCCTGGCTCTCCGTCATCGCAACCACCTGGGCGTCATGACGGGAGCGCCAGTGCCACTTTCTGAATATGCGTTGAACCTGGACATGCGGTCCCCCGGTTCGGCCCTCTTCGGAAGCGGGTCGTTGATGCCCTTGCCTATGGCTCAGTGGGCGCTATGGCCCGGGAACGCGAAGCTGAGCACATCACGGCAACAGGTCAAATTCGCCGGAGCCCTCAATGATCAAGATGCCGTGCTTGCCCGGACTGGAGGGTCGATACCGACGAACACTACAACCGGTTACTGGCCCGAGGACACCAATCTCGACGGCGTGGTGAAATACTCCGGATGGGCGAACGACAGGGATATCATCCTACAGGCCATTGACGGCGCTGTTCCAACTTCTGTGCGCGTGGAACAGCTGCCGGACTGATGCCTCCCCTTCGACTTCGACGGATCCTAATGGGTCCAACACGAAGCTTGCTGCGCCGCGGAGTTTCCTCCAGTTTCATGGACGCCCTGCGCGCCGAACTGGAGCGTGGCATGGCCTGAGGCCTTCCCCCTTGGCGGGGCAACCTGCATCGCCGGACGGGCGTCTGTGGAGCGTGAGGGTCTCTTCCTACCTTCACCGCTCACGCCCAGCCTATGCGCCACGCTGCCCCGATCATCGCCGTGCTGGTGATGCTGCTGCTTCCTGCAGGGCTCTACGCCACGCACATCAGCGGGGTGGACATCAGCACCACCTGCGTCGGCAACAACCAGTTCCAGATCACCCTGAACCTGTTCCGGGATTGCAGCGGCATCAGCATGCAGGCCACGGAGGACGTGCAGGTGACGAGCAGCTGCGGGCAGTCCTTCACCATCACGCTGCAGCAAGGCCCGGGCTCGGGGCAGGAGATCAGCCAGTTGTGCCCGCCGATCCTGCCCCAGAGCGACTGCGGCAACGGCGGCTATCCCGGCATGGAGGCCTACAACTACGTGGGGCTCGTGACCCTGAACCCGCCCTGCAATTCCTGGACGATCAGTTGGAGCGACTGCTGCCGGAACACCTCGGTGAACGTTCCGGGCAGCGTCAACGACGACATGTACGGGGAGGCGGTGCTGAACACGGCCACGGCCCCCTGCAACGACAGCCCGGTCTTCACTGCGCAGCCCATCCCCTTCGTGTGCCTCAACCAACCGGTGAACTACAACTTCGGGGTGTACGACCCCAATGGGGATTCGCTGGTCTACACCTTCATCGAAGGTCGCATCGATGGCAGCACCGCGTTGGGCTACGGTGCGGGCTACACGGGCACCAACCCCATTCCGGGCATCACCCTGGACCCCAACTCGGGCGCCGTGAGCTTCACGCCCACGCAGACGGGCAACTTCATCGTGGTGGTGGAGGTGGCCGAGTACGATGCCAACGGCAACCTGCTGGGCACGGTGATGCGCGACATGCAGTTCACCGTCATCAACTGCACCAACATCATCCCCGACGGTCCGCAGGCGTTGAGCAACCTCACCGGCGACGCCACCCAGACCGGACCGTTCAGCGTGGAGCTCTGCCCGGGTGATCAGTTCTGCCTGGATCTGGTCTTCGGCGATGGCAATCCCCTGGACTCCCTCACCCTCACCTCGAACGTGGACCTGGTGTTCCCCGGGGCCACCTTCGTGCAGACCGGGGTGAACCCGGCCACAGCGAGCATCTGCGGCACCGCGCAGCCCGGCACCAGTTCTACCGCCTTCACGGTGACCGCCGAGGACAACGCCTGCCCGGTGACCGGCCTGGTGAGCGCCACCATCTTCATCCAGATCCTCCCCAGCACGGTGATCAACATCCAGGACACGGTGCTCTGCTACGCCGACAACCTGGCGCTGCTGGCCACCGGCGGCAACATCTTCACCTGGACCGTGCTGAGCGGACCGCCGCTTCAGGTGCCCACCAACTTCAGCTGCAATCCGTGCGCGAACCCCGTGGCCATGCCCACGGCCACCACGGTGTACGAGGTCACCAGCGACCTGCAGGGTCAGGGCTGCGTGAACAAGGACACGGTGACCGTGGTGGTGGTGCCACCCTTCGGGTTCGATGCCATCACCCTCACCGACCCCAGCTGCTTCGGCCTCGCCGATGGCAGCGTGCAGGTGACGCCCTGGGGGACGCCAGGCCCCCCGTGGACCTATGAGCTGTATGCCGGTGGGTTGCTGCAGCAGACCGTGACCGCGAACGGGCCCGGAACGCTTGCGGGCGTCGCGGATGGCACGTACACCGTGGAACTGGTGGAACCCAGCGGGTGCCGCCATGACACCGTCGTGGTGCTGAACGAACCGCCGCTGCTGGTGGCCTCCACCAGCGACACCACCATCTGCCTCACCACCGAGGCCGTACTGAGCGCACAGGCCGTGGGCGGCACCGCCCCGTACGGCTTCACCTGGGACCAGGGTCTTGTCGGCAGCGGTCCGCACACCGTGGATCCCCTGGTGAGCACCGTGTACACCGTGTTCGCCACGGACGCACAGGGCTGCACCTCCGCACCGGTGACGGCCACGGTGGACCAGTATCCCGCGCTGAGCGTGGCGGCCTCCGCGCCGGACTCCATCTGCATCGACGCCGCTTCGGACCTGAGCGCCGTGGCCGGTGGCGGCATCGGCGCACCCTACACCTTCACCTGGTTCGAGCTGGGCAACGGGTCCATCGGCACCGGTGATGTCCTCTCCTACACGCCCAGCGGCCAGGTGAACACCTTCTACGTGGTGGTCACCGACGGATGCGGGACCCCGGCCGCTGCGGATACGGTGGACGTGGCCTGGTATCCGCCCCCGGTGCCGCTGCTGGCGCCCGATCGTTACGAGGACTGCCACCCGGCCACCTTCACCTTCACCAACCTCACCGCCGCGAGCGATGTGGGCGCGTTGTGCGAATGGGACTTCGGTGACGGCAACACCGCGCAGGGCTGCGCCACGGTGACCAACACCTTCGTGAACGTGGGCTGCTACGACGTCACCCTCACGGTGTACAGCCCCGAGGGCTGCCCGGGCACGGCCACCTTCCCGCAGGTGGTGTGCGCCCGCCCCTATCCGGTGGCCGATTTCGACTACTTCCCGCAGAGCGCCAACGTGCTCGATCCGGAGGTGGCCTTCTTCGACCGGTCGCAGTTCCAGGTGAGCTGGGCCTGGTCGTTCGGTGCGGGCTGCGTGCCCGACTCGGCCTTCGAACCCGACCCCATCGTGCTCTTCCCCGAGGATGATGAAGGCGACTACCCGGTGTGGCTGCATGTGACCAACCAGTACGGCTGCCCGGACAGCGTGATGAAGGTGGTGCACATCGACGGCATCTTCTTCCTCTACATGCCTAATGCCTTCACGCCGGACGGTGATGGCGTGAACGACCTGTTCGGACCCTCGGGCCAGGGCCTGGCCGATGCGGACTACGAGTTCACCGTGTTCGACCGCTGGGGCAGCCCCGTGTTCCGCACGAACGACTGGACCGAGCATTGGACCGGGGCCGGTCCCGGAGGAGGTCCGGCGGTGCAGGGGGTGTACGCCTGGCGGCTGAAGGCGAAGGACCGGTACCGCGGCCATCGCAAGGAGGCCATGGGCCATGTGACGCTCGTGCGCTGAGCGACGCACCTTTGCGGCCGCTCCCGTGGCCGCCACCTCGCCCATCACCCGGAAGGACATCGACCGTCTGGCCGTGCCAGCGATCATCAGCGGCATCGCCGAACCGCTGATCGCGCTGGTGGACACGGCCTTCGTGGGCAGCCTGGGCACCGCCGACCTGGGTGCCGTGGGCATCGCCAGCAGTTTCTTCCTGCTGGTGGTGTGGGTGCTGGCGCAGACGCGCAGCGCGGTGCTGAGCGTGGTGGCCCGCTACACCGGTGAGCAACGGCTGGAGGCGATCCGCGGCCTGGTGCCCATCGCCATCTGGATGAACGTGGGCCTGGGGATCTTCTTCCACCTGACCACCGCCCCCTTCGCCGAGGACATCTTCCGGCTGTACAATGCCGAGGGCGCCGTGCTCAGCAAGGCGGTGGACTACTTCCACATCCGTTCGCTCGGGTTCCCCCTGTCCCTGGCCACCTTCGCCATCACCGGCGCCTTCCGGGGCATCCAGAACCTCAGCTGGAGCATGTGGATCAGCCTGCTGGGTGCGGCGGTGAACCTGGTGCTGAACCCCCTGCTCATCTTCGGATGGGGTCCGGTGCCGGGCCTGGGCATCGAAGGTTCGGCCTGGGCCAGCGTGACCGCCCAGGCGGTGATGTGCGCCACGGCCCTGGTGATGCTGCGCACCCGCACGCCGTTCCCGGTGTGGCCCAGGCGCTGGCATCACCCCGAGCTGAAGGCGCTGTGGCTCCTGAGCGGCAACCTCTTCGCCCGCACCATGGCCCTCAACGCCTGCTACTACCTGGGCAACCGCTACGCCACCGGCTACGGCGAGGCCCACATCGGTGCGCACAGCATCGCCATGCAGATCTGGCTCTTCAGCGCCTTCTTCATCGACGGCTACGCGGCGGCGGGCAGTGTGCTGGCCGGAAGGCTCAACGGCGAACGCAACTGGCGCGACCTGCACCGCATGAGCTGGCAGGTGGTGCGGGTCAGCGTGCTCATCGGTGCCGCGCTGGCCGCGCTCTACGCGCTCGGCTATCGCTGGATCGGCCCGCTCTTCACCGACGACCCGTCCGTGCAGGCGCTTTTCGATGGCGTGTTCTGGATGGTGGTCCTCACCCAGCCCATCAACGCGGTCGCCTTCGCCTTCGATGGCATCTTCAAGGGACTGGGCGACGGCGTGGCGCTGCGCAATGTGCTGCTCTTCAGCACGCTGCTGGTGTTCGTGCCCGTGGCGTGGATGGGCCACGAGGCCGGCTGGGAGCTGTACGGGGTGTGGAGCGCCTTCCTGGCCTGGATGATCGCCCGCGGTGTGTGGCTCATGGTGCTGTTCCAACGCCGGCATGGCCCCCACGGCAGCACCGGAGGGGCGCGTACTTTTGGCGCATGAGGTCACCGCGCACCGGCCTGCTCCTCCTGGCGTTCGGCCTGTGGTCCGCGGCGGCGGCGCAGGACTATGTGGACACCACGGCCACCCCGCGCAAGCCCACCTCGGAGCAGCCCCGCACCCTGAAGGACCGCATCTGGTTCGGCGGTGGGCTGGGCCTGGCCTTCGGCTCGGTGACCAACATCGCCGTGGAGCCCATGGTGGGCTACAAGGTCACCCGCAACGGCAAGCTCTCCGCCGGCCTCGGCATCAGCTACCAGTACTTCCGGGACAACCGCTTCGCACCGGCGTTCGAGACCAGCGTGTACGGTGGGCGGCTCTTCACCCGCTACCGCATCATCGAGCAGCTGTTCGCCCATGTGGAGTACAGTCAGATGAACTTCGAACTGTACAATGCCTACCAGGACCGCTTCTTTCGCCGCTGGGTCCCCTTCCTGTTGATCGGCGGGGGGTATTCCGCGCATCTGGGCGGTGGCACCTACCTCACGGCCACGGTGCTCTTCGATGTGATCCAGGACCCCTTCAGCCCGTACGCCGGTGGCGAGCCCTGGATCGGGGCCGGGGTGGGCTTCGGCTTCTGAGCGACCACCGCCCCCTGCGGCCCGGTTAGCTTTGCAGCCCCCGATGCCGCGCCTGTTCCGCGTCCTGCTCACCCTGCCCCTGCTGCTGATCGAGCTGCTGTGCGGTGCGGCCGTCGCCCTCCTTCCCCTGTTGCTGCTGGACATGCAGCTGACCACGCCGCTGGCGTCGGGGGAGACCGCCGAACTGCCTGCCCGCGAACCGCTCGGCGAGGGCGGATGGCGCACCGCGAACGGCTGGCTGGCCCCCACACCGGACGGGCTGTGGGAGGCCTACGTGCAGGGCGGCGACCTGGAGCGCGGGCTGGCCATCGGTTCCCTGGCCCGCGAGCTGATCCGCAAGCAGGAGGAGCTTTTTGTGCAGCGCATCCGCCTGCTGGTGCCCGACGAGGACAAGCTGGGCTGGCTTCGGCACTTCATCGGCTTCTTCAACCGCGACATCGAGGAGCACGTGCCGGTGGAGTACCGCCGCGAGATCTACGGGGAGAGCCGCGCCTTCGACCCCGCCTTCGACATGATCGGCACGGGCTACGAACGCGCGCTGAACTACCATGCGGCGCACGACATCGGCCATGCGCTGCAGGACCTGGCCTTCGTGGGCTGCACCAGCTTCGCCGCGTGGGGCGACCGCACCGCGGACGGGCAGCTGCTGATCGGGCGCAACTTCGACTTCCACCTGGGCGAGGAGTTCGCGTGCGACAAACTGGTGCTGGCGATGCGTCCGGACAGCGGGCATCCCTTCGTGATCGTCACCTGGGCCGGCATGCTGGGCGCGGTGAGCGGCATGAACCTCGAGGGCCTCACGGTCACCATCAACGCCTCGCGCTCGGCCCTGCCCACCGGTGCGCGCACGCCCATCAGCCTGCTGGCGCGCGAGATCCTGCAGCACGCCGCCACGGTGGACGAGGCGGTGGCCATCGCCGCGCGCCGGGAGGTCTTCGTGAGCGAGAGCATCCTGGTGGGCTCGGCGCGGGACGGCCGGGCGGTGGTGATCGAGAAAGCGCCGGACGGCATGGGTGTGCACGACCCCGGCAACGGGCTGGTGGTGTGCGCCAACCACTACCAGAGCGACGCCTTCTTCGGCTCGCCGGTGAACCAGGCCAACCTGCGCGAGAGCGACAGCATGGCCCGCTTCCGGCGCATGCGCGCGCTCACCGTCACCGGGTCGCCGCTCACCCCGGCCGATGCGGCCCGCATCCTGCGCGAACGGCGTGGGCCCGACGGGCAGGACGTGGGCCTGGGCAACCCCATGGCCATCGACCAGCTCATCGCCCACCACAGCGTGATCATGGAGCCGGGGAAGCGGACGCTCTGGCTGGGCACGGGACCCTACACGCTGGGTGCCTACCGCCGTTACGACCTGCGGGCCATCTTTGCCCTCGACACTCCTGCTGACGTGCCCCTCACCCTGCATCAGGCCGGGACCCTTCCCGCAGACACCCTGCTCGGTTCGCCGGCCATGGGCGACCTGGTGTGGCACCGCGCGATGCGGGCGGCCCTGCTGGAGCGGCGCGTCACCGGGCGCACCTACCGCCTGAGCGCCGAGGATGAAGCGGCCTACGTGCGCACCGACCCGCACAACGCCATCACCTACAGCGACCTGGGCTTCTGGTACCAGGCCTTCGGCGACACGGGGCTGGCCGCCCGGTATTTCCGCGAGGCGCTCGCGCGCCCGGTGGCCAGCATCGCCGAACGCCGCGAACTTGAGAAGGCCCTGGCCGCATGCGACCCGAACTGATGCTGCCATCCGGCCTCGATGAAGAGGCCGTCCTCGCGCTGCAGGACCGTCTGCTGTGCGAACACGTGCACCGCCTGGCCGAACGGTCCCCCCACTACCAGCGGCTCTTCCGCGAACTGGGCCTGCACCCGGGTGACATCCGGGGCGTGGCCGACCTGCACCGCCTTCCGTTCACGCGCAACACCGATCTGGAGGCGGCGGGTGATGCGCTGCTCTGCGTGGAGCGCCGCGCGGTGATCGACCATGTGACCACCTCGGGCACCACCGGAAAGCCCGTGGCCCTGCTGCTGGATGAGCCCGATCTGGAGCGCCTCACGGCCAACGAGCACAACTCGTTGGTGATGGCGGGGGTGACCGCCGAGGATGTGGTGCAGTTGATGACCACGCTGGACCGCCGCTTCATGGCGGGCCTGGCCTATTTCCTGGGTGCCCGGGCGCTCGGGGCCGGCGTGGTGCGCGTGGGTCCCGGCGCGGCCGCCCTGCAGTGGGACAGCATCCACCGGTTCGGCACCACCGTGCTGGTCACCGTGCCCAGCTTTCTGGTGAAGCTCATCGATCACGCCCGCGCCCACGGCATCGACCCGGCGGGGAGCACGGTCCGCAGGGCGCTCTGCATCGGCGAGCCCATCCACGACCCCGACGGCGGCTGGAACAACCTGGGCCGGCGCATCAAGGAAGGCTGGGACATCGAGCTCCTGGGCACCTACGCCAGCACCGAGATGGCCACGGCCTGTACGGAAACACGCGAAGGCAGCGGCCACGCCGTGCAGCCCCAGCTGATGCTGGTGGAGGTGCTCGATGAGCACGACCGGCCGGTGGCGCACGGCCAGGCCGGCGAGGTGGTCGTCACCCCCTTCCACGTGAGCGCGATGCCGCTGCTGCGCTACCGCACGGGCGACATCTGCGTGCGGTACGAGGGGGCCATGGACGGCGGCGGTGGCCGCTTGCATCTGGGCCCGGTGCTGGGCCGGCGCCAGCAGCGCCTGAAGGTCCGCGGCACCACCCTCTTCCCCGCGCAGGTGCTCGATGCGATCAACGCCATGCCGGTGATCCCTACCTTCGTCGTCGTCTGCACCACGGACGAACTGGGGGGGGACGACCTGGAGGTCCTGGTCGATCTGGAAGGTGACGCATTGGAGGCCCTGCGCGAGCAATTGCGGGCCACGTTGCGGGTAGCCCCTCGGATGACCACCCTGCCCGGCGCGGCCATCGAGACCTTGAAATGGCCGCGGGACAGCCGCAAGCCCCACCTCTTCATCGACCGCCGCACCCCACACCGCCACCTGCCATGAGAATCCTATGGTCCGCCCTGCTCCTCGCCACCCTTCTCCCCGCGGCCAGCGCGCAGCAGAACACCCTGGCGGACATGCTGGCGGACAAGGTGGGGCTCACGTGGATCGGGGTGGACTACTCGGCGGCGAGGTTCACCCCGCGCTACGAGTTCGGACCGCTGGACCAGGCCGGCCCCACCTTCTTCAACCGGTGGAACATGCTCTTCGAGAGCGAATCGGCCAAGTACACGCCGTGTCCGCACATCAAGGTGAAGGACTGTGAGATGTTCACCAGCTACGTGGAGGCCGTGAACATGGCCGTGACCGTGCCCGAGGTGTGGAACAAGCCCGAACTGCAGCCCGAGGGCGTGCAGGAGCTGGTGTCGCGCTACAAGACCGATGACCGGCCCGGTGTGGGCATGGTCTACATCGCCATCACCTACGACGGAAAGGCCCTGAAGGCGGACTACTATGTCACGTTCTTCGACATGGCCACCCGGCAGGTGCTGCACATCGAACGCGTGAGCGCCACCCCCGGAGGGGCCGGCCTTCGCAACTTCTGGGCGTCCACCGTGATCAAGGTGAACGAACAGCTCAAGGGCATCCGCAAGAAACTCCAGTGATCGGACCGGGAACATGAAGAAGGTGGCATCCAAGGCAAGGCCGGCACGGACGGCAACGAATGAATTGACCGCGGTGGAGGCGAAGGCCGCCGCCCAGCGCATCGCCTTCGGGCCCATGGTCTTCCAGGCCTGCTGGATCATGCAGCGGAAAGAGCTGTTCGATGCCCTGGCCCAGGCCGGCACCAAGGGCCTCTCGCGGGAGGAGCTCGCGAAGGCCTCCGGCCTGTCGCCCTATGCGGTGATGGTGCTCACGGACATGGCCCTCACGGCCGATGTGCTGGCGGAGAAGAACGGCCGGATGGTGCTGACGAAGACCGGGGTGATGCTGGCCTTCGACGACATGACGAAGGTGAACATGGACTTCACCGGCGACGTGTGCTTTGCCGGGCTGGCCCATCTGGAAGAGGCGCTCGTGGAGAGCCGTCCGGCCGGGCTGAAGGTCTTCGGCGACTGGCCCACCGTGTACCAGGGCCTGGCCCACCTGCCGCAGCATGTGCGCAGCAGCTGGTTCCACTTCGATCACTACTACAGCGACCATTCGTTCCCGCCTGCGCTGGAGATCGTGTTCCGCGACCACCCTAAGGTGGTGATGGACGTGGGCGGCAACACGGGGAAGTGGGCCTTGAGCTGCCTGCGCCACGATGCGAACGTGCGCATGATGGTGGTGGACCTGCCCGGTCAGCTGCGCGAAGTGGAACGCAACGTGAAGGCCGCCGGCTTCGGCGACCGCCTCACCACGGTGGCCGCCGACATGCTGGACCCCACCAGCAAGCTTCCGGAAGGTGCGGACGCGATCTGGATGAGCCAGTTCCTGGACTGCTTCGGCGAGGACGAGATCGTGGCCATCCTGCGCAAGGCCCGTGCGGTGATGCGGCCGGGCATGCCCTTGTACATCATGGAGACCTTCATCGACCGGCAGCGGTTCGAGGCGGCCTCGTTCTCGCTGGCGGCCACCTCGCTCTACTTCACGGCCATCGCCAACGGCAACAGCCGGATGTACCGCGCGGAGCACTTCGCGCCGCTGGTCGCCGCCGCCGGCCTGCGGGTGGTGAAGGAGCACGACGACGTGGGCCAGGGCCACAGCATCTGGCGCTGCGAGCTGCCCTGAGGCCCGGGATCTCCAGCTTCCGCACATCAGCCGTCGGCCTCCACCTTTCCGGCCACCCGCCACCAGCTTCAGGCTGCCAGCCTCAGGCCACCTGTGTCCGGCCACCCGCCGCCGGCTTCCGGCTGGCCGCTTGCTGCCTTCGGCGCTGGCCGTTGCCCGGGTTCACACCCCGCGCGATCCACGCATGCCCATTTCCACCGCCGCCGTCAGGTCGCCACCCCTCGGGTCTGTTAGATAAAGTGTGTCATCATCGTTATTGCTGATGATGTTGATGTTGTTGGGTTTTGAACGAGGGGGTCCGGGGGAGACTCAGAACCTGTTGATCGGTGTTGATCGCCTGTGGATCGAAGCGTGGGCCGAAGAGCAGGCGTAGCTCGGCGGCTATCTCCCTCCAAGCGAAGATGGGCTTGGCGGCCATTTTCTCCACGATGCGCTGCTGGGCCAGATAGAGCAGCTTGAGCAGGGCCATGTCGTTGTCGAAGACGCGCTTGGTCTTGGTGTACTTGCGCAGCTGAGCGTGGAAGCCCTCGATGGGATTGGTGGTGTAGATGAGCCGCCGGATGCGCTCGCTGTAGCGGTACTGGCTGGCCAGCAGCGGCCAGTTGGTGTGCCAGGAGCTCACCGCCTGCGGGTAGCGTTCCCCCATTTGTCGCTGAAGACCTCCAGGGCATGCAGCGCTTGCTGCTCACCAGGGGCCCGGTAGATGGCCCGCATGTCCTTGACCACCTCCTTGTAGTGCTTGTAGCTGACGTACTTCAGGGTATTGCGCACCTGGTGCACGATGCAGAGCTGGATATCGCTCTGTGGGTACACCAAGGAGATCGCGTCGGAGAAGCCGCTCAGGTTGTCGATGCATGCGATCAGCATGTCCTCCACGCCGCGTTGGCGCAGGTCGCCCAGCACGCCCAGCCAGAACTTGGCCCCTTCGCTCTGCCCCACGTACAGGCCCAGCAGGTCCTTGTGGCCATCGGGGCCAACGCCCAAGGCGGTGTATACGGCCTTGTTCACCACGCGCCCTTCCTGCTTCACCTTGAAGTGGATGGCATCGAGCCACACGATCGCGTAGCGCGCCTCCAAGGGCCGCTGCCGCCAGGTCTGTACATCGGCGATCACCTGGTCGGTCACCGCGCTGATCGTGGCCTCGCTCACCTCGATGCCGTACAGGTCCCGCACATGGTCGCTTATGTCGCGCTGGCTCATCCCAAGCCCGTAGAGCTTGATGATCTTCATGTCCAGCTCGGCGTTCAGCACGCGCTCGCGCTTGGGCAGCAGCACCGGGTCAAAGGTTCCCTCACGGTCGCGCGGCGTGGCGATCTCCACCTCTCCGTGGGCGGTCTTCACCCGCTTGCGCCCATGTCCGTTGCGCCGGTTACCTCCAGGCGGCTCCTCGGCCAGGTGAGCGCTCAGCTCGCCCCGTAGCGAGGCCTCCATCAGTCGCTTCACCAGCGGGGTCAGCACCCCATCGCTGCCGCTCAAGGGCTTGCCCAGTAGCAATTGCTTCATGGCCTCCTTCTCGAAGGCTTCGTAATCGAACTTGTCCGTCTTGTCCTCCATGGGTCAGGTGTTGAAGTTCGCAATCCGGCCTGACACACTTTACTGAACAGTCTCCGCCGAAGCGATCTCCCCGGTTGTGACCCAGCCCCTCTCAAGGGAGACTGCCATGGCGCCCCACCCAGCGGCCCATCGCAGCGCCTCGCAGTGACGGTTTGGATGTGCTCTGCGTCCTCTGCCCCTCTGCGTGAGTTCGAGTCCACTGCTGCCGTCAGGTCGCCTCAGCATTCCGACTCAGTGGACTCTTCTGACTCCCGACTCCCTGGACTCCCGACGCAGCAGACTCCCAACTCCCTCCGAACCCATTCCCTCGACGAACCCTCTGGCGCAGGCTTCCTTCTTGGTTCTTCCTCCTTGTTCCTTCTTCCCTGGTCCTCCCCTGCCGCGCCGCAGCCATTGGCGAAGGCGGCCTCCTACCCCTTCACCAGCACCTCCCCTCCGCCGGTCTCCCGCTGGATCTTCTCCACCAGGTAGCGCTTGCCCACCAGCTCCGCGCAGGTGACCACGCTGCTCACGGTGACCCCCAGGATGCCGTGCAGGTTGATGTTCTGCCCGGTGAGGAAGAGGTTGGGCACCTTGGTGCGGGGCGAGAGGTAGGTGCGCATCGGTGCGCTGGCCTCCTTTTGGATGCCGTAGGTGGTGCCGTCCGGGCAGCCGATGTAGTCGCGGAAGGTGAGCGGCGTGGTGGTCCAGCGACCGGTGATGGCATCGCGCAACGCGGGGTACCGCCGATGCACCTGCTCCAGCACCTCCTCCGCCTTCCGCTGCTTGAACGTCTCGTAGTCGCCCTCCCGCTCGGCCGGTTCGGCCACCGTGTTGCGCGACCCGGACCAGCGGGCCACCTCACTGAACGGCATGAAGGTCATGATGGACAGCGCGTCCACCGTGCCGTCGCCGCCGTGCATCAAGGGCGTGAACAGCATGAACTGACCGCGCTGACGGCCGGAGCCCGGGTCCATGGGCGCCCACACGTCGTGATCGGCGAAGTGGTAGTGGTTGTGGTCGTGGTAGGGAAATGAACCCGGCCGCAGCGCCAGATGCACGCAGAAGGTGCCGATGGTGTTGTCCATCGCCTTCACGCGGTTGCGGTAGGCGGGACGCACGCCGTCGCCGGTGATCAGGTCCAGCACCGTGGCCGGATGCACGTCGGCCACCACGCGCCGGGCCGCGAAGCGATCGCCGTCCGCCGTGTGCACGGCGCTGACGCCTGTGGCATCCGTATCCAACCGGGTGACGCGCTTCCGGGGCAGGATGACCGCGCCGTGCGCACGCGCCTCCCGGGCGAGCAACTTGGCGAGCTGCGATCCGCCGTCCACGCAGCGCCAGGCGCTTTCGATGTAGGTGTTCAGCACCAGGGCGTGCATGTAGAACGGGGTGCGGTCGCCGTGGCCGGCGTGCAGCACATTGGGCGCACCGAGCACCGCGCGCAAGCGGGGGTCGCGGGTCAGCGAAGCGATGTGGTCGCGGGCGTTCACCTGCAGGGCGGGATCCTCCCACTCATTGTGCTCGGCGTAACGCAGGTAGTAGAGCGGGAAGCGTTCGCAGGTGGCGCGCACGTCATCGCTGAAGCGCTGGATGGCCGCTCGTTCGGCCGGGAAGTGCTGCACCAGCCGCTCCACGAAGTGGGCATGCCCCTGGGCCAGCGGATGCTCGGTGGGGTCGTCGCCGAAGGTGATGCGGTCGAAACCGTCCACGTCCATGCGGTGCAGCTTCAGTCCGTCGCGGATGCCGAGGTAGCGGAAGTAGCGGTCCAGGTTCTGGCCGGGCAGCAGGCCGCCGAGGTAGTGCACCCCGGTGTCGAAGAGCCGCTTATCCCGGCTGAACACCTGAAGGCTGCCGCCGAGCTGGCTGTTCTGCTCCAGCACGCACACGCTCAAGCCTTCCCGCGCGAGGATCACGGCGCATTCCAGCCCGCCGAGCCCGGCGCCGATCACCAGCACGTCGAAGGAGCGGTCGGTGCTCATGCCGGCTTGGTCAGGGTCGCCAGGGCGTTGGAGGTGATGCGGCCTTCGTCCACCCACTCCAGGCGGAGGCCGTGCGCGGCGGCCATGCGCTCGAGGTCCTTCCGGCCCATGAAGGTGAGCGGCGCAGCGGTCTTGTTGAAGCCCAGGCCGGTGGAGAAGCGCTCCGTCCAGCGGGTGCGGGCGTGGCGTTGGGCATCGCCCGTGAAGCCGTCGCGCACCACGATGACGCCGCCCGGGCGCAGGGCCTCCGCACAGGACCGCAGCAGGTCCTCCTGGCGCGCCATCGGCAGGTAGTGCAGCACATCCTTCAGCACATAGGCATCGGCCGGTGGCGGCCTCCAGGTGAGCAGGTCCGCGGTCTCGAACCGCAGGTTGTCGCCGCGCAACAGGCTGTGCGCGGCCACGGCCACCTTGTCGGCATCATGGTCCACGCCGAGCAGCTTGCGCTCCGGCGCGCTCCAGTGCAACAGGTAGGTGAGGGGGCCATACCCGCAGCCCAGGTCCACGATGTCGCCCGCGCGGGGCAGCAGGGCGTGGATGCGCTCATCGAGGCGGGCATCGATGCGTGACTTGATGCGGATGTACCACTCCAGCACGGGTCCCTTGTATGTGAAGGCCCGCACCAGCTGACCGCGGAAGAACGACGGCGTCTCCCGCGCCTCACGCAGGGCGGTGTGCTCCTTTCTGAACCACGCGGCGATGGCCTTGGTGCGCTCCTTCAGCGGCTCCTGCGGAAAGCGCGGATCGTCCGGCATGATCGCCGGCAGCGTGCGCATGGTGATGGTGGTGTCCTTCAGCATGGCATCGCTCTTGGCCATGGCATAGCCCACGCCGTGCAGCAGCACGGGCACCACCGGCAGTCGCAGCTCCTGCGCCATGTGGAAGGCACCCTTGTGGAAACGTCCGATGCGCCCATCGCGGCTGCGGGTGCCCTCGGGGAACACCACCAGGCTCCAGCCGCGCTGCACCGCATCGCGCACCCGGACGGTGTTGGTGACGATGTCGTCCTCGCTGCGCACGAAGCCCGTGAAGCGCACGAAGGCCCCGAAGAAGGGCGAGTTCCACACCCAGCGGTTGGTCATCATGATGGTGCGCGGATGCACCATGAGCATCACCAGGATGTCCACGAAGGAGGCGTGGTTCGCGACGAGGATGGCGGGACCCTTGCGCAGCGCCGGGCGGAAGTCCTGCACATCCTTGCGCACATTGGCCATCACGTACACCAGGGAGCGGGTGAAGACCTTGAGCGAGCGGCCGAAGACGCGGCGCTTGGTCTCCCGCGGGATGGGCGAGATGGCCACGAGCGGCAGCACCGCGAGCTGCACGAGGCAGCCGGCCAGGAAATAGACGAACGCGAAGAGCGAGATCAGCAGGGAGCGCAGGGTGAAGGGCAGCCGGCCTTTCGCCGCACGGCCCGTGATGAGCCACCGGAACAGCACGGGCTGCACCGTGAGGGAGATCACCAGGATGCAGAGCATGCCCACCACGCTGAGCAGGGCGATGCTGCGCAGGGCGGGGTGCTCGGCCAGGAGCAGGACACCGGTGCCGATCACGGTGCTGGCCACCGACAGCACCACGCCGGTGCGGATGGCGGGCAGGTCGTCGCTGCCGTCGCGGTAGCGGTTCAGGATGCCGCTGCTGGTGAACAGGCAATAGTCGTCGCCCAGGCCGAAGATGAAGGTGCACACCAGCACGTTCACCATGTTGAAGGGGATGTCGAACAGCCCGCAGATGCCCAGGATCCATACCCAGCTCAGCAGCATCGGCAGGAAGGTGATCACGGCCAGCTCGATGCGCCCGTAGGTGATCAGCAGCACCCCGAACACGAGCAAGGAGGTGAGCCAGAGGATGCGCTGCAGCTCGTCCCCCACGAGGGTCTTGAGCCGGTCACCGAGCAGGCCGCGGTGCAGCACCTCGCTGGTGGTGCCGGCGAGCAGGGCCTCCACGTGATCCTCATCGCCGGGGCGCACCCGCGCCAGGGAGACGACGCGCACACGCCCATCGGGCAGCCGCGTCACCGCGCCTTCCTCCAGCAGGGCCTTCGTGGCACTGTCCACCGGAAGCGCCCGCGCGCCTGCGACGGACCGCAGGAGCGGTGCGAAGGCCTCGGCCACGAAACCGGCGCGATCGGCCGCTTCCAGGAACCGTGACCTGAACACCGCCGTGTCAGTTCGCTGCAGCGCTCCACCCCAGGCCGACCGGGACGCCAGGCGCACACTGTCCGCCGGCAGCAGGTCCGTGGGTGAGACCAGTGTGACGAAGGGGGCCGGCGATGCCGTGCGAAGGCGATGGACCGCACCGGTCGCGGCGCGGCGCGCGCCTTCCTCATCCTCCGCCTCGCTGACGATGAACACCGTGCGCAGATCGCCGGCCGCACCGAACAGACGCTCCCGCAGTTCGCGCATGGTGTCCGGCATGTAGCTCATCCGCTCCGGATCGTCCTCGAAGCGCACGCGGTCCACGAAAGGCCAGAGGGCGAGGGTGATCACCAGGACCGCGAGCGGGCTCCACGCCTCCACGCGCCGCCGCCAGCCAGGGGTGGCCCGGGATCGGGCGGCGTTCGATGGGGGGGCCGGCCATCGCACGGGAACATGGGGCAATACCACCAGGGTGAACAGCGCGGCGGAGCCCAGCATGAGCGCCGCCATAAGGCCGAGATCGCGGAGCAACGGAGCGTCCAGGGTGCGCAGGGCCATGAAGGCCAGGATGGTGGTGAAGCATCCCAGCAGCAGCGGCGCGGCCACATCACGCACCGTACGCTCCACATCGCGGCTGTGGCGCAGGTGGGTGAAGTGGTGCAGCGCATAGTCCAGGGCGATGCCCAGCAAGGTGGCCGAGACGCCGAGCGCGATGGACGAGAGGGTGGGCGCCACCCAGGCCAGGATGCTCAACGCGTTCAGCAGGCCGAACGCGGCGGGCAGCAGCACGAGCACTGGCATGCTCCACTTCCGGTAGTGGAGCAGCAGGAGCAACAGGAAGAGCGCCACGGAGATGACCGTGGTGCGGCGCGTATCGGCGGCCACACGCAGGTTGTTGGCCCGTGCGATCGCCGCGGGGCCGAAGACCTCGGCTTGGACGCCGGTGCCACAGGCCTCGGCCATCCGGAGGCGCACCTCGTCCACCAGGCGGTCCAACGCGGTATCGGGCAGGTCGGGCCGCGGACGCATAAGCACCACGGCGGTCGTGCCGCTCCGGTCCAGGAGCACACCGGAGGAACCGTCCACCCCGCCCAGGTCCGAGCGGGCGCGCAGGGCTTGCAGGTGGCCGCCCAGCAGAAGGGCCGGGTCGCCCAGGATCAGCGGCTCCTGCACCAGGCCTCCAGGTCCCAGCAGGCGGGCGCGTACCATGCCCATCAGGCTGTCCAGACCGTGGTCATCAAGGGCCAGCAGGCGAGACAGTGCGGCCGTGTCGGCGAAGGCGGGCAGGTCGCGCAGGGCCACGTCCACCGCAGCATCGAACCATTGCGGGTCCGGCGTGTTGTCGACCTGCATGACAAGCCCAGCACCAGCTCCGGAACGCACGGCCTGTACAAAGCGGTCTGAGGCGGCCATGGCGCTGTCCGGCGGGACGCCCGAGCCCGCGGTGAACCCGACCATCAGGCGGTCGGCACCCGGGCCGGTGGCCAACAAGTCCCGGAACCGGTCCACACCAGGGTCGCTCGGCAGGGCTTGGAAGAGGTCGTTCACCAACCGGAGGCGTGGGATGGAAACGCCCACGAACGCGGCCCAGGCGACCATCAGGACCGCCAGCGACCATCGTCTGGTGCTGAGCATCCGGTACAACGCGCTGAACCCTGCTCCCATCCTCGTGCGTCACGCGGTCGCCACGGACCCGGCGAAATTAGACCGGTCGGTTAACTTTGCCCGCCTTTTCCCAACCCTTGCCCGTGACCGTGGACATCCGCCCCCGCACTGTGCGTGACCTTGACCTTGAGTCCTTCGTGGCCATCGCGATGGGCGAAGGCACGCTGCGTCCCTCGGCGGAGGACCTGGACGCGGCCGACCGGTCCTACGCATTTCTGCAGGAGTTCGCACGGGACAAGGTGATCTACGGCATCAACACGGGCTTCGGCCCCTTGGTGCAATACCACATCCCGGAGGCCGACAGCGAGCGGCTTCAGTACAACCTGCTGCGGAGCCACGCTTCGGGCATGGGCGCCCCCCTGCCGGATGCGGCGGTGCGGGCCTGCATGCTGAGCCGGGCGATCACCTTCCTTCTGGGCTATTCCGGCGTGAGCCGGGCCACCATCGACCAGTTACTGGTCTACCTGGAGCGCGGCATCCACCCCACCATCCCGCAGCACGGCGGTGTGGGCGCCAGCGGCGACCTGGTGCAACAGGCCCACATCGGCCTGGGCCTGATCGGCGAAGGCACGGGCACCTACAAGGGCGTGCGCCTGCCCATGGCCGACATCCTCAAGGAGGCGGGCATCGCCCCGCTGAAGTTGAGCATGCGCGACGGCCTGGCCATCGTGAACGGCACGGCCTGCATGAGCGGCCTGGGCGCCATCAACGTGCACCATGCCCGCCGGCTGGTGGACCGCGCCATCGCCATGGGCGCGCTCATCAGCGAGGTGGTGGGCGCCTATGACGACCACCTGAGCGACGTGCTCAACGGCGCCAAGCGCCACACCGGCCAGAACGTGGTGGCCGCCGGGCTGCGCGGAAGGTTGGAGGGTGCGGGATGGACGAAGAAGCGCGAGGAGCACCTGTACAAGCAGCGCGACCGGTCCAACGGCAGCATGTTCGACCATAAGGTACAGGAGCACTACAGCATCCGGTGCATCCCGCAGGTGCTCGGGCCCATCCACGACACCGTGGAGCAGAGCGCCCGGGCCATCCACGACGAGCTGTTGAGCGTGGACGACAATCCCGTGGTGGACCACCGCACGGCCAGCGTGTACCACGGCGGCAACTTCCACGGCGACCAGGTGGCGCTGGCCATGGACCAGATGAAGCTGGCGGTGGCCAAGCTGTGCATGCTCACCGAGCGCCAGCTGAACTTCCTGCTGAACGACAAGGTGAACGGCCGCTTCCCGCCGTTCCTGGTGATGGGCCGCCCGGGCATCGACTACGGGCTGCAGGGCATCCAGTTCACCGCCGTGAGCACCACGGCCGAGTGCCAGGCGCTGAGCACCTCGCTGTACGTGCACTCCATCCCGAACAACAACGACAACCAGGACATCGTGAGCATGGGCAGCAACGCGGCGTGGATGGCGGCGCGGGTGATCGACAATACCGCGCAGGTGATGGCCATCCAATGCCTGGCCCTGGCGCAGGCGGTGGACATCGCCGGGGTGAAGGACACGCTGGCCCCCGCCAACCGGGCCTTTTACGAGGAGATCCGCGCGGTGGCCGCACCCGTGATCGCCGATGCCCCCAGCACGGCCATCCTGCATGAACTGCGCACCCGGCTCCTGATCCACGACCTGTTCCCCGGATGAGCGCCACCCCCGAACGCTACGCCCTGGTCACCGGGGCCTCCCGCGGCATCGGTCGCGCGGTGGCCCTCGCCCTGGCCGCCGACCATGGCTTGAACATCCTGGTGAACTACGCCAAGGGGGCCGAGCAGGCCGAAGAGACCGCCCGGATGGTGCGCGAGCACGGCGTGAAGGCCGAGACCCTGGGCTTCGATGTCACCGACCGCGATGCCGTGCATGCGGCCATCACCACCTGGACCGAGGCCCACCCGGAAGCCCGCATCGAGGTGCTCGTCAACAACGCCGGCATCACCAAGGACAATCTGTTCGTCTTCCTGCCGCCCGAGGACTGGCATGCGGTGATCGACACCAGCCTGCACGGGTTCTTCAATGTCACCAGCGCCGTGATGCAGAAGATGGTACGGCAGCGCTCGGGCCGCATCATCAACGTGGTGAGCGTTTCGGGCGCCAAGGGCGTGGCCGGGCAGACCAACTACAGCGCCGCGAAGGCCGCCGTCATCGGGGCCACGCGCAGCCTGGCCCAGGAGGTGGCCAAGCGGAAGATCACGGTGAACGCCGTGGCGCCGGGCTTCATCCGCACGGACATGACCAAGGACCTGCCGGTGGACCAGCTCAAGGGCATGATCCCCATGGAGCGCTTCGGCGAACCCGAGGAGGTGGCCCACGCGGTGTCGTTCCTCGCCTCCCCGCGCGCCAGCTACATCACCGGCGAGGTGATCCACGTCAACGGCGGCATCCATTCCTGATCGCCCGTGGAACGCGTCGTCATCACCGGCATGGGGATCTGGTCCTGCCTCGGCAAGGACCTGGCGGAGGTGTCCGAGAGCCTGCGCATCGGCCGTTCCGGCATCGTGTTCGACCCGGTGCGCAAGGAGATGGGCTTTCGCAGCGCCCTCACCGGCAAGGTGGACATGCCCGACCTGAAGGCCGAACTGGGACGCCGGCAGCGTGTGGGCATGGCGGAGGAGTGCTATTACGCCTATGCGGCCACTGCACAGGCCTTCCGGCAGGCGGGCATTGGTGAGCAGACCTTCCTGGACCACGAGGTCGGCATCCTGTACGGCAACGACAGCAGCGCGCTGGCCGTGGTGGAAGGCGTGGATGCGCTGCGGCGCAAGAAGGACACCACGCTCATCGGCTCAGGGTCCATCTTCCAGTCGATGAACTCGACGGTGACGATGAACCTGGCCACCATCTTCCGGCTGCGGGGCATCAACTTCACCGTCAGCGGGGCCTGCGCCAGCGGCTCGCACGCCATCGGCATGGGCTATCTGCTGATCAAGCAGGGCCTGCAGCGCATCGTGCTCTGCGGCGGTGCGCAGGAGGTGAACCCCATCGCCTTCTGCAGCTTCGACGGCATCTCGGCCTTCAGCGTGCGGGAGTCGGACCCCACCAAGGCCTCGCGCCCGTTCGACAAGGACCGGGACGGCCTGGTGCCCAGTGGTGGAAGTGCCGCGCTCGTCCTCGAGAGCCTGTCGTCGGCCCTGGAGCGTGGCGCCCCCATCCTCGCCGAGGTGGTGGGCTACGGCTTCTCCTCGAACGGCCTGCACATCAGCGACCCCGACCTCGACGGCCAGGTGCGTGCCTTGAACATGGCCCTGAACATGGCCGGCATGGGCCCTTCGGACATCGAGTACATCAACGCCCACGCCACGTCCACGCCCATCGGCGACCTGGTGGAGGCGCGCGCCATCGACACGGTGTTCGGCGCCACACGCCCCTTGGTGAGCAGCACCAAGAGCATGACGGGCCACGAGTGCTGGATGGCCGGCGCCAGCGAGGTGGTGTACAGCGTGCTGATGATGCAGGGCGGCTACCTCGCCCCGAACATTAATTTTGAAGAACCCGATGAGGCTTCCGAGCGTTTGAACCTCGTGAGCCGTCCGATGGAACGGAAGGTGGATGTCCTGCTCTCCAACTCCTTCGGCTTCGGGGGGACGAATTCATCACTGATCATCAAACGCTACGCCAGCTGACATGAGCACCGTTGCGCAACGGGAGGAGATCGAAGCCCGCACCAAGGTGTTCCTGGTGGAGGAGTTCGAAGTTCAGGAGGACCTGATCCTGCCGGACGCCGACATGAAGGACACCCTGGCCCTGGACAGCCTGGACTACGTGGACCTGGTGGTGGTGATCCAGGACAACTTCGGAGTGAAGCTCACCGCGGAGGATTTCCAGCGGATCGGCACCTTCCAGGATTTCTACGAGCACATTGAGCAGCGCATCACCCGCGCCTGAAGAACGCCCGGCGGCCTGGCAGGGTCGCAGCCGGGGCACTCCGCTCGGCCACCGCATCTTCATCTTCCTCATCCGCCGCGTGGGCCTGTGGGCCGCCTACACGCTGCTGGTCCCCGTTTCGTTCTACTTCGTGCTCGCCGCCCGGGAGCCCGGCCGCGCCTGGCTCCGGTACTACGCGCGGGTCCGTCCCACCGACCGCAGCCCGCGCTGGTGGGTGCTCTTCCGCGCCTACCACACCTTCGGCACCCTCATCATCGACAAGGCGGCCGTGATGGCCGGCCTGAAGGACCGGTTCCGCACCGAGCATCAGGCGGCGGACACCCTGCAGCGGATCCTGGATGAAGGCCGTGGCGGGCTGCTCATCAGCGCCCACGTCGGCAACTGGCAGATGGCGAGCTACATGCTGAAGCGCTACCGCGGACAGGTGAGCGTGGTGATGCTCGATGCCGAGGAGCAGGCCATCAAGCGGGCCCACGATGAGGCCACGCAGGACAAGCGGTACGAGGTGATCGCGTTGAAGGACGACATGTCGCACCTGTTCCGGATCCGTGGCGCGCTGGCCGAGGGGCGGCTCGTGTGCATCCACGGCGACCGTTCGCTCGCCGGAGGCCGCACCGCACGCATGCCCTTCCTGGGCACCGAGGCGTCGTTCCCCCTGGGCCCTTTCGCCATCGCCGCCGCGTTCGACGTACCGGTCTGCTTCGCCTTCGTGGTGCGCACGGCCCCCCGGGAATACACCTTCACGGCCACCGACCCCCTGCCCCACGACCGCGACCCCAAGGTGCAGCTCGCCCGTTTTTCCGCCGCACTGGAAGAGGTCGTGAAGCGTCATCCCTTCCAATGGGCCAACTTTTATGACTTTTGGAGCGATGCCCCATCCGCTGCCCCGGGGCGAGGCCGTGCTGCGGTTCCTGCCGCACCGCCCGCCGATCGTGCTCGTCGATGAACTGGTCGCCTCCGACGGCGATACGCACGCCACGCGCCTCCTGGTGCGGGACGACAACGTGTTCGCCGAGGACGGCCGCCTGCTGGAGGCCGGGCTGATCGAGCATGTGGCCCAAAGCACCGCGCTGGGCACGGGATACGCCGCCGCAGGCGCGGGCGAGGGTGAACCGCCCGTGGGCTTCATCGGTGCGGTGTCGCGCCTGCGGATCGAGCGCCTGCCCAGGACGGGGGAACTGCTCGAGACCACCGTGGCGATGCAGCACCGGCTGGCCAATGTGCAGGTGCTGCAGGGAACGGTGCGTGCCGCCGGCGCGGTCATCGCCGAGATGGAGATGAAGGTGTTCCTGATGGGTGGTACCGATGCAGCCTGAACTGACCACCACCTGCGAGGTGCCCATCACCTTCGGCGACCTGGATCCCATGGGCATCGTGTGGCACGGCAACTACGTGAAGTTCATGGAGCGCGGTCGCGAGGCCTTTGGTCGTGCCCACGGCCTGGATGCCATGAAGATCTTCGACCTCGGCTTCACCACCCCGGTGGTGCGCACGGTGATCGATCACAAGGCCATGCTGGAGTACGGTGACATCGTGGAGATCGCCACGACCTACATCCCTCACGCAGCGGCCAAGGTGGTGCTGCGCTACCGGATCAAGGCCAAGGGGCGCAGCGCCATCGCGGCCCTGGCCGAGACCACCCAGGTGTTCCTGGACAAGGAGCGCAAGCTGCAGCTGATCGCCCCTCCCTTCTACCTGGAATGGAAACAGCGCCACGGGATCCAGTGACCGGCCCCATCGTATTGGGCGCGCCCGGCTGCGTGACCCCGCTCGGCGCCTCGGTGGAGGACACCTTCACCGCGATGCACGCCGGCCGCTGCGGGCTGCGTCCGCAGACCTTCCCCGGCACCGATGCACCCGTGCACGTGGGTCGGTGCGACGAGAGCGCGCTCACCGGAAGCGGCCGGCGGGCGCAGCGCCTGCTGGGCGCGGCGGTACGCCAGACCATGGGCGGCCTGTCCCGCAGCCTGCGCACCCTGCCCCGCACCGCGTGGATCCTGGCGACGACCAAGGGTGACATACGCGCCCTGGAGGAAGGCCGGCCCGAGGACGCCGAGCTGCCGCTCTTCGCCCGGCGCACAGGCGTGGCCCTCGGCCTGCCCGGAACCCCCCTCGTGGTGTCCAACGCCTGCATCTCCGGCACGCTCGCTGTCCAGCTCGGCGCCGAGATGATCCGCGCGGGGGAGGCCGACCATGTGCTGGTGACGGGGCTGGACGAGGCCACGGACTTCGTGCTCTCCGGATTCCTGTGCCTGCACGCGATCGCGAGCGGTCCCTGCCGGCCGTTCGATGACGACCGTGATGGCATCTCCCTGGGCGAGGCCGCCGCCGCCATCGTGCTCACGCGCGACACCAGCCTGTTCCGGCACGGCCCCATCGCCACCTACCTGGGCGGCGGCATGGGCAACGACGCCAACCACATCTCCGGCCCCTCGCGCACCGGCGAAGGCCTCGTGCGAGCCGTGGAGGCCGCCCTGCGCGACGCGGACCTGTCGGCCGAGGCGGTGACGCATGTGAACGCGCACGGCACGGGCAGTGTGTACAACGACGGCATGGAGCACATCGCCTTCACGCGGCTCGGGCTCGGCCACGCGCCGGTGAACTCCTACAAGGGCTACATCGGGCACACCTTGGGCGCCGCCGGTCTGGTGGAGGCCCTGGTGGCCGTGCATGCGCTGCGGCAGGGTCTGATGCTGCGCAGCCTGGGCGCCTCCAGCTCGGTGACCCTGCAGGGCCTCGATGTGCTCCACGAACACCGGCACACCCAAGGCCGCACGCTGCTGAAGACCTCCTCGGGCTTCGGGGGCTGCAACGCCGCCATCGTGCTCCGCGCATGAAGCCCATCGCTCACAGCCGCTTCTCCGCCGGGGTGTTCACCCTGGACGGCCGGATCTTGGCCGAACCCTCCGGCGCACCCGACGAAGCGCTGCGCGCGGCGTACCAGGCCCTGGCGATGGACTATCCCAAGTTCCACAAGATGGACCGGGCGGCCAAGCTGGCCGTGCTGGTGGCCGAACCCGTGCTGCGCGTGGCCCGCGAACGGGGTGCCGACCTGGCCGAGGCCACGGCCGTGCTGGCGTTGAGCCGCAGCGGAAGCGGGAGCAGCGATGTGGACCACTGGAAGGTGAGGCAGGACACCGGTCTGGCCAGCCCGGCGGTCTTCGTGTACACCCTGCCGAACATCGGGGTAGGCGAGCTGACCATCCGTCACGGGATCCACGGCCCTTCGCTCTGCCTGATGACCGAAGGACCCGACAGCCCGGAAAGCGTGATGGCGGCCCGGCTGCTCCGGCGTGATCCGCGGGTGCGATGGCTGGTCTGCCTGTGGTCCGATATCTTCGCCGCTCGTTTCGAGGCCCAGGCCGTGCTATTCGGTCCGGACGACGACCTCCCGAACCAAGCCGACGCCACGACGTTATTCCCCAGCACTCCCTGACCATGGACGCACAGGCCCTGAAGCAGCAGCTCAAAGCACAGATCATCGAACAGCTCAACCTCGAGGAGGTGAACGTGGAGGACATCGGGGATGATCAGGTGCTCTTCGGCGAAGGCCTTGGATTGGATTCCATCGATGCGCTGGAGCTGATCGTGCTGCTGGAGCGTCACTACGGGATCAAGATCACCGACCCCAAGCAGGGGCAGACGGTGTTCCGCTCGGTGAACACCATGGCGGAGTTCATCCAGAGCCACGGCAAGTGAACCGCCCATCGGTCGCCATCACGGGGATCGGCGCGATCTCTGCGCTGGGGACCGGGACCGCGGCCCAGTTGAGCGCCTTGCGTGAGGGCCGCTCGGGCATCGGCCGCCTCGCCCATCTTTCGCTCCCCTTCCCTGAGCTCTGGTTCGGTGAGGTGAAGGCGTCCAACGCCGACCTGGCCACCCTCGCCGGCGTGGAGGCCGAACGCTCGCGCACCGTCCTGCTCGGGCTCATCGCCGCCCGCGAGGCGCTGCAGGATGCCGGGCTCGGCCCCGGAGCGGACATCGATCTGCTGAGCGCCAGCACCGTGGGCGGCATGGACCGCAGCGAGGCCTTCGCCACGGGCTGGATGGCCGGTGGCGTGGACGGCATCGACCGGGCCGTGGGCCATGCTGTCGGCGACCACGCGCACCAGCTGGCGCGGCACCTCGGGCTGCGGGGCCGGGTGACCACGTTGAGCACCGCCTGCTCCAGCAGCGCCAACGCGTTGATGCTCGGCGCCTGGCTCATCCGTTCGGGTCGCGCCGAGGTGGTCCTGGCCGGTGGCACCGACGCGCTGTGCCGCTTCACCACCGAGGGCTTCAGGGCCCTGAGCGCCATGGACACCGCCCCGTGCCGGCCCTTCAGCGCCGACCGCGGCGGCATGAACCTCGGCGAAGGCGCCGCCTACCTGGTGCTGGAGCGCAGCGACCGGGCCGAAGCGCGCGGGCGCACCCCGCTGGCCTGGCTCGCCGGCGCCGCCAACACCAACGACGCACACCACCAGACCGCCACCTCGCCGGAGGGCGAAGGCCCGTTCCAGGCCATGCGCGAAGCCTTGGCGGACGCGGGCCTTCCTGCGGAGCAGGTGGACCTGATCAACGCGCACGGCACGGGCACGGACAACAACGACGGCACCGAACAGGTGGCCATGGAGCGCCTCTTCGCCACTGTGCCGCCCTTCGTGAGCACCAAGAGCGCCACCGGCCATACGCTCGCCGCGGCGGGGGCGCTGGAGGCGGTGTTCAGCGTGCTCTGCATGCGCCACGACCTGATCCCGGCCAACCTGCGCTTCGGCGCCCCGATCGAGGGGCTCCGCAGTGCGCCGAACACCGCACCCCGAACGGCCAGTGTGCGCACGGTGCTCAGCACCTCCTTCGGCTTCGGGGGCAATGACAGTGCGCTGGTCCTCACCGCCACGCCATGATCATCCGCGCCGCCGCCCACTACACGCTGCGTCCGGGATCGGGCGAGGAGGCCGTGGTGCCGGGCATGGACCTGCTGCCCAAGCCGATGGCGCGCCGCATGATCGCCCCGGTGCGCCGTGCGATGGCCTGTGCCTTGGCCGCCCTGGCGGAGGCCGGCATCGAGCGACCGGACGGCATCTTCTACGGCACGGGCCTGGGCTGCCTGGCGGACACGCAGGAGTTCCTCCTGGAGATCGAGCGCAACGCCGGATCGCTGCTGGCGCCCACGAGCTTCATGCGCAGCACCCACAACACCGTGGCCGGGCTGATCGCGCTCGCCCTCAAGGCACAGGGGCCGAACCTCACCTTCAGCCAGGGCTTCACCAGCTTCCATGCCGCCCTGCTGGCCGCCGTGATGCACCTGGAGCGCCGGCCCGGCGACCGCGTGCTGGTGGGCGCGAGCGACGAGCACCTGCCCCTGCTGGACCATCTCTTCGATGCGCTCCACGGCGATCGCCTCGTGCCGCACGCCGCACGACCCGCGGAGGGCGCCGCCTTCTTCGTGCTCGGTGGTGCCGACGGTGTGGCGAAAGGCCGCGTGGTGGATGTGCGCATGGGCCCCGTCGACCGCGTGTTGGTGGACGACGGCATCCCGGCGTGGACCGGAGCCTTGGTGACCTCGGTGACCAACGGCGCCTCTTACGTGGACCGCACCGGGCTGCACCACAGCGCACCGGCGGTGGCCGTGGCCCTTGCGCTGGCCGATGCCGTACCCGCCGTGCAGCTGATGGACCGTGAAGGGGAGCAGCACGGGCTGATCCACATCGCGCGATGAGCCTTCACCACAAGCTGCTGATCGTTCTGCTGCCGCTGCACCTCCTGCTGCTCGCGCTCGCCTGGACCGGCACCTGGTCCTGGTGGCCCTTCATCGCGCTGCTCGCCGCGCATCTGCTGCTGCTGGGTTGGGGCGCGATGGACCATGCGCTGGGTCTCTTCCTCCGTGCGCACCGCAACGGCCGGCCCGGCACCCTGGCGCTCACCTACGATGATGGTCCGCATCCGGAACACACGCCCGCGCTGCTGGACCTGCTGAAGCGCGAGGGCGTGCAGGCCGCCTTCTTCTGCATCGGCCGGCGGGTGGAGCAGCACCCCGCGCTCGTGAAGCGGATGGTGGACGAAGGTCATCTCGTGGGCTGCCACAGCATGGACCACCCCGTGGCGTGGGGCTTCATCAGCACGGCGCGGAGCGTGGAACAGATCTTGCGCGGCGTGGCCGCCATCGAACGCGCCACCAGCATGCGCACGCCCTGGTTCCGCCCGCCCTTCGGGGTCACCTCGCCCAACGTGGCCGCCGCCGTGCGCCGTGCGGGCGTGGAGGTGATCGGCTGGGACGTGCGCCCGTTCGACACCACCTTCCGCACCACGGAGAAGCGCCTGTCGTGGATCTTCGGCGAGCGGCCCAAGGGCACCGTGGTGGTGCTGCACGACACGGTGGGCCCGGTGGTGGACACCACCCGCGCCATCATCGACCGCTGCCGCAGTGCCGGCATCCCGCTGCTCCGCGTGGACCGCTCCCTCGGCCTTGCCTGAACCCCGCATGCGCACCACGCTCGCCCTCCTGCTGCTGTGCCTGAGCCCGATGCTCCGCGCGCAGCTCACCCCCATCGGGACCGATCACGCCGAGGTGAAGGCCCTGCTGGCCGCCACGCGGGCGATGCGCACGGTGCAGGCGCGTTTCGTGCAGGAGAAGCACCTGCGGGCCCTGAAGGCGCCCGTGAGCGAGCCCGGCCGCTTCGTGTACGAGCGGCCCGACCGTTTCCGCTGGAGCGTGGAGGGCGCCGCACCGCTCACCATCCTCACCGCCGGCAGCGCGGTGCGCGTCAAGGAGAACGGTGCGGAGAAGCGCCTCGGCGCCGCCGAACAGCGGATGTACGCCTCCATCAACGCCCTGGTGCTGGACCTGGTGAGCGGGCGCCTGCTGGAGAGCCCGGAGATGAAGCCGCGTTACGAGCTGGGCACCGACGCGTTGGTGGCCCACCTCACGCCCACCGGGGCCATGGCGCGCCGCGTGCAACGCATGACGCTGCACTTCGACCGGGCCACCCACCGGCTGCGCGAGATGGAGACCGTGGAGATCGACGGCGACCGCACCGTGGTGCGCTACAGCGAGGTGCTCGTGGACAAGCCCGTTCCATCCGGGGCCTTCACCGATCTTTGACGCCATGGACGCCGCCTGCCGGAGCCTCTTCCACGTGGAAACCTTCGCACCGCTCACCGAAGGCCGCGGCTGGCAGGCCCGCGCGGTGATGAACGAGCAGCACCCGATCCTCCAGGGCCACTTCCCGGACCGTCCGGTGATGCCCGGTGTGGCGATGGTGCAGCTGGCCGGCGCCTTGCTGAGCCGCGGGCTCGGGCGTCCGGTGCACCTGCGCAGCAGCCGCGTCATCAAGTTCCTGTCGCCGCTGGAGCCGGCCACGGGCACGGTGCTCGACCTCACGCTGCGCGTCACCGGCGAGGAAGGGGACAGTGTGACGTGCGACGTCAGCGGAAGCTGCGGCGAC
This sequence comes from Flavobacteriales bacterium, assembly GCA_016715895.1. Taxonomy (NCBI): domain Bacteria; kingdom Pseudomonadati; phylum Bacteroidota; class Flavobacteriia; order Flavobacteriales; species Flavobacteriales bacterium. Next base: position 1,554,794 of record JADJXH010000003.1, read on the forward strand.
CGCGCCGTCTTCAGCATCAAGGGCGGCTTCGGTCCCCTGCCGGCATGAGCAGCCCGCGCGCCTGCGTCCTGGTGCCCACGTACAACAACGCCGCCACCGTGGAGGCGGTGCTGCGCGCGATCCAGGCGGCCGGCGAGCGCGACATCCTGGTGGTGAACGACGGCAGCACCGACGGCACGGCGGCGATCCTGGCGCGGATCGACGGCATCACGGTGATCACCAACGACCGCAACCGCGGCAAGGGCTACTCGCTGCGGCGTGGTTTCGAGGCGGCGCTGGCGAAGGGCTTTGCCTACGCCATCACCATCGACAGCGACGGGCAGCACGCCCCGGGCGAGATCGCCAAGCTGCGCGCCGCCATCGCCGCCAACCCCGGGGCGATGATCATGGGCGCGCGCGACATGAGCGGCGACGACGTGCCCGGCAAGAGCAGCTTCGGCAACCGCTTCAGCAACTTCTGGTTCCGGGTGGAAACGGGCTGGAAACTCACCGACACCCAGACCGGTTTCCGTGCCTATCCACTGGCGGCCACCTGTTCCTTCCGCGCATGGACCACGCGGTTCGAGTACGAGGTGGAGACCATCGTGCGGCTGGCCTGGCGCGATGTGCCCTTTGTGCAGGTGCCGGTGAGCGTGCGCTACGACTTCCCCGAGCGCGTGTCGCACTTCCGCCCGGGCAAGGACTTCCTGCGCATCAGCCTGCTGAACTCGGTGCTGGTGACGCTGGCCTTCCTGTGGCACTGGCCGAAGCAACTGCTCACGGGTGGGCGGCTGTGGCGGCGGCTGAAGGAGGAGGCGGTGCGTCCTGAGGAGAGCTCCTGGCACAAGGCGCTCAGCATCGGCTTCGGCCTCTTCATGGGCATCGTGCCCATCTGGGGCTTCCAGCTGGCGGTGGGCATCCCGCTGGCCTTCCTGCTGAAGTTGAACCGCGTGCTTTTCGTGGCGGCGGCCAACATCAGCATCCCGCCCATGATCCCACTGATCGTGTACGCCAGCTACCGCATGGGCGCGCCCTTCGTGGGCGACGACCGGGTGCGCATCGAACGCTTCGCCGACCTCACGCTGGAGGCCATCCACTGGAACATGATGCAATACCTGCTGGGCGCCGTGCTGCTGGCGCTGGCGGCCGGGCTGATGGGCACCCTGGTGAGCTGGGCGGTGTTGCGGGGGGCGCGGGGGCGGTAGAGTGATCCCGGCCAACGCATCTGCTGCGCTGACGCTGCAAGCAACGTCCGCTTACGCACCGATCAGCACGATGGCGGACAATGCCCGCCTACGCACCGCCCTGCGCGAGGCGCAGTGCGGTGCTTCGGCGAGGCGAAGGTGGAGCCGGAGGGATTCGAACCCTCGTCCAAACGACCGTGACAGGCGCTTTCTCCAGGTTCAGCCGCTTCATTGGTTTTCGACCATCGCCTGGGGAAGGGCACCCCAGCGGTGGCTTAGGTCCTGTGTCTCACCCGCGCACCGGACCACAGCGCGGGCCAGCCCTTCAGGATGATACCCCTGTACCGGGAAAGCGAAGGACGGACCTCCCCGAGGGGCACTCGTCCACGCTACTGTTGTTCACGTGGATGAAGCCGATGGCCTGAGGCCATTAGGCTGCGAGCGCGTAGTCGACGTTGCCAGTTATGGCGTTGAGGCACTGGGATAACGAGCCGCACCTCACACTCGACCTGCTTACACACATCACCAAGCCGCTGTCAAAACCAGGTCGGCCCCAAAGGTGTTCCAAGGAACAGAGCACAAAGCTACGGCGCCCGGGTGGCGAAGAGCGTGCCAGGCGCCCATCTCCGCCGATCCGGCGCGATCACCGTCCACGGCCTGACGAAGCGTCTACATTTGCCGCCGTTCCAACGCAGGCATGAAGGAGAGCAACCGCAGGATCGGCATCATTCGCGAACAAAAGGTGCCCGTGGACCGGAGGGTGGCGATGACCCCGAAGGCGGCGCGGCGCGCCATGGCGCTTCACCCCGACCTGGACCTGGTGGTGGAGCCGAGCCCGGTGCGGGCCTTCAGCGATGCGGAGTATGAAGCGGCCGGCGTGCGGCTTTCGGCCGACCTCAGCGACCGCGACCTGTTGATCGGCGTGAAGGAGGTGCCGCCCGAACACCTGCTTGCGGGCAAGCGCTACCTGATCTTCAGCCACACCATCAAGAAGCAGCCGCACAACCGCAAGCTAATGCAGGCCGTGGTGCGCAAGGGCATCACGCTGATCGACCACGAACTGCTCACCGACAGCTCGGGCGAGCGGGTGCTGGCCTTCGGCCATTGGGCCGGCGTGGTGGGCGCCTACAACGCCCTGCGGGGCTGGAACCTGCTGCGCGGCGGTCCCGCGCTGAAACCGGCGCACGCATGCCACGACCTGGCCGAGCTGAAGCACGAGGTGCTGAAGCTGGTGGACCGCGACGCGCTGCACATCGTGATGACCGGCGCCGGCCGCGTGGGCCAGGGCGCCCTGGAGATGCTGGAGGCCGCCGACCTGCGCCGCACCGCACCCACCGACCTGAAGAGCGGCAGGTCGACCGGTCCTTCGGTGACCGTGCTCGGAACGGGCGACCTGTACCAGCGCGTGGACGGTGCGCCCTTCGACCGCGCGGCCTTCCACCGCGACCCGGGCGGCCACCGCGCCGACCTGCTGCCCTACCTGCACCATGCCACGGTGTACCTGGCCTGCCACTTCTGGGACCCGCGCGGTCCGAAGATCCTGACGCACGATGACCTGCGCACGCCGGGTCTTGCCCTCCAGCTGATCGCCGACGTGAGCTGCGACGTGGACGGCCCCATCGACAGCACGCTGCGGGCCAGCACCATCGACGAGCCCTATTATGGATACAGCCCCGCCACGCGGGGAGAGGTGGCCTTCGGATCCGGGGGCGCCATCGGGGTGATGGCCGTGGACAACCTGCCCTGCGCGCTGCCGCGCGATGCGTCGGAGGCCTTCGCGCAGGACCTGCTGGACCGTGTGCTGCCGGCGCTGCTGGGCGAGGGGGACGACGCGATGATCGAGCGCGCCACGATCGTGGAGGATGGTCGGTTGACCGCGCGCTTCAGCCATCTGGAGGACTACGCCGCCGAGGCCACCAACGCGCACTGAGCGTCAATCGGCTCGGGGCACGGCCAGCTCCAGGCAGAACACCGCCCGCTGATCGCCATTGGCGGACACGTTGACCCGCATGGGCCGCCGGCTGCGGCGCGCCATGGTGAGCAGTCCCAGCCCGGCGCCGCCCTTGGCGGTGCGCGACTCGTTGGAGAGCAGTTTCAGGTAGTGCTCCTTGAGGGTGATCTCATCCATGGCGTTGAGCACCTCGATGCGGTGCTGCAGGAGCGCTGCGGTGGCCAGTTCCACGTGGTTGACGAGCACGATGCGATAGGCCTCGTCCGTGCGTCCCACCAGCACGCTTCCTTCGGCGGCCTGGGCCTCGCCAGCGTGGTGCAGGATGTTCTCCACGCCTTCCACGAGCACGCTGACCAGACGCTTGCGCACGCCGACGGGGTCGCTCACCGCCAGCGAGCCGGCCTCCACGCGGGCCAGCGCGGCCTCCAGATCGGCGCGGGTGAGGAGGCCGGTGTGTTCCCACAGCACCGCATCGGCGCCATGGGCCAGCACCTGGCCGCGGACCTGATCAACGCACGTTTGCTGCAACGGCATGGGCACGCCTGTGGATCGGCGAACTCTCCCTGCCTACGGTCGAACGGAAGGAAAGGTTCGACCAGGACGTGCACCGGTTCGACCGCAGTGGATCGGCGTCGTGGGAAGTCCCTCGGAATGAGCCGCATGCCCGCTCGCCGATCGGGGTGAACGGCTACCTTTCACCACCCCTACGAGCACGCCGAATGCGACCCTCCTTCCACCGCTGGACGCGCCACGTCGCGGCCCTGTCGATCGCCCTGTTGACCGGCCCTCTGATGGCCCAGATCGACATCGACCTGGGGGCAGGGCTGGTGTTCAACTCGCCGACGCAATTCCCCGCACCTTACGGCAATCTGTCCAACGGATCGCGGCACCAACTGCTTATCCGGGCCAGCGAGCTCACCGCCGTGGGCATGGGCGAGGGCGACATCGTCTCCCTGGCCTTCCATGTGGCCACCGCCTCCCCCACGGTGCTGCAGGACTTCACGGTGCGCATCGGCAGCACCACGGCCACGGACATGACCAACCAGTGGATTGCCGGCACCACCGTCGTCTGGGGACCGCAGGACCACACGGCGCAGCCGGGCTGGAACGTGCATCCGTTCACCACCCCCTTCGCGTGGGATGGCCTGAGCAACGTGGTGGTGGAGACCTGCTTCTTCAACGGCACGCAGACCCAGAACAGCAGCATGTTCCGCACCGGAACCGCGTTCACCAGCGTCACCTATCGGCCCACCCCGAACCCGAACGTGTGCACCTTCAACGGCGGCAATCTGCTCACGAGCGATCAGCGCCCCGACCTGCGCTTCGGCTGGATCCCGCTGGAAGCGTCGCCCATCGCCGACTTCACGCTCAGCCCCGCCTTCACCTGCACGGGCACGGTGCAGTTCACCGACGGATCGAACTTCGCGCCCACCGCGTGGGAGTGGCATTTCGGTGACGACAGCACCAGCACCGATCAGAACCCGGTGCACACCTATACGATCGATGGGGTCTTCGACGTGACGCTGATCGTCACCAACGCCTTCGGCACCGACACGCTGACCCTTCCCGATGCGGTGACGGTGAACGCGACCGGCGCGGTGCCGCAGGCCATCTGCCCGCCGGTGAACGCACCCACCATCGCGGGCTTCGGCATCACCAGTGTGACGATGAACGATGTGGTGCTGAGCTCGGGCGATGCCGTGAGCGACGGCGGCTACCTCGACCGCGGCTGTGTGATCGACACGGTGGCCGTGGGTGCGCCGTTCACGCTCACGGTGACCACGGGCACCATCGCGGGGCATCAGCTCAAGGCCTGGGTGGACTGGGACAACAGCGGAAGCTTCGATGCCGGCGAAGTGGTGCTGGCCGTGGCCAGCGGGACGGACGGAAGCGCCAGCCTGCTGGTGCCGGCTGGCGCGGCGCAGAACGTGCCCCTGCGGGTGCGCGTGATGGCGGACTACGACCTGGCCCCGCTGCTCGCCCCGTGCTCCGCCCCGCAGTTCGGGCAGGCCGAGGACCTGGGCGTGGTGGTGGTGCCGAACACGGCTCCTCCGGTGGCGGCGTTCACGGCCTCGCCCCTCTTCACCTGCGACGGGGCCGTGCAGTTCACCGATGGCACGCAGAACCTGCCCACGGGCTGGACCTGGGACTTCGGTGACGGCAACGGCAGCAACCTCGCCTCGCCCCTGCACATCTACGGGGCCAGCGGCACCTACAGCGTCCAGCTCATCGCCATCAACGCCAACGGGCAGGACACCGTACTGATCCAGGACCTGATCACGGTGGACCTCAACGGCCAGTTGGACCCGCCGCAATGCACGCCGCAGACGCAGGGCTATTGCTGCGGCTTCGGCCTCCTGGGCCTCACCTTCGCCGGCATCGGCTCCACCAGCCCCGATGGCGCGGAGGGCTATGTGGACCGCACCTGCGGCAACGTGGCCACCGTGGAGGAAGGCACGGTGGTGCCCGTCCAGTTCGACACGGACGACCAGCTGGACCAGGACGTGTACCTGTGGATCGACCTGGATGATGATGGCGCCTTCGCCAACAATGAGCTAGTCTTCTTCGCCCTGAGCGCCACGGACCCATCTGGCACGGTGGCCATCCCCCAGGGCACGGTGTACAACAGTCCGCTGCGGATGCGCGTGGCGGTGGATGTGGTGGGTGAGCTCACGGGTCCCTGTGATGCGCCGCAGTTCGGTCAGGTGGAGGACTTCAGCGTGGTGGTGACCCCGGTGAGCGTGCCGCCGACGGCGCTCTTCACCGCCAGGCCCACCAGCACCTGCGACGGGGTGGTGCAGTTCACCGACCAGAGCGCCGGCCTGCCCTTCAGCTGGCAATGGAGCTTCGGCGATGGCGGCACCAGCACCGATCAGGATCCCCTGCACACCTACACCGCACCGGGCACCTATACCGTGAGCTTGACGGTGGAGAACGTGAACGGCACGAACACGCAGACCCTGACGAACTACATCACCTACGTGGAAGGCTTCCTCTGCGACACCACGCAGGTGCCGGGCAACGGGTTGCTGACGGTGACCGAATGCCAGGGTGTGCTGGTGGATGATGGCGGGGTGGCCGACGACTACAGCCCGGGCTTCAGCGCCCCGGTGACGATCGCCCCACCGGGCGCCGAGGTGGTGACGCTCACCTTCACGGAGTTCGCCTTTGAGGAGAACTTCGACTACCTGGCCATTTACGACGGGCCGAACGTGAACGCCCCGCTGCTCTACGAGCTCACGGGCAACGGGCTGGGCGCCTTGCCCAACGGCGGCGTGATCAGCTCCACCGGTCCGTCCATGTGCGTAAGGCAGGAGGCGAGCAACGGTCCGATCACCTGGGCGGGCTTCGTGGCCACCTGGGACTGCTCGTTCACCGGCATCGGCGAAGCGGAGGACCCGATCGGGTCGGTGCATCCGGTGCCTGCGGAAGGGCCCTTCGCCTTGACCCTTGCGCGGCCGGCCGGCGCGGGATGGACCGTGACCATCAACAACGCCTTGGGGGAACTTGTGCTGACGCGGACCCTTCCCGTGGGCGCGCGCGGGGCCACCTTTGATGCTGCCCCATGGACGCCGGGGACATACAGCCTGACGGTGCAGGGACCCGACGGTCGTTGGACGCGGCGGATGATGGTGCATCATTGATCCCTTCCGCGCATGAAGCGAACCCTCCTCCGCACCCTGGCCGCCGTGGCCCTGGCGCTGATCGCCACCGCCCCGGTGCAGGCCACCCACCTGGTGGGCGGCAACCTGGGTTATGTGTACCAAGGTGAAACGGCCCCGGGCAGCGGGCTCTACCGCTACCAGGTCTACCTCGAGTTCTACCTCAACTGCGGTCCGAACTCCAACTTCCAGTCGCTGTATGAACTGCTCGGCGAGGACTACGGCACCCCGCTGTTCGTCGGCGCGTACCTGCAGGACCCGCAGAACCCCAACGCGGACAAGATCAAGCTGCAGGACATCCCGGTGTTCCTCACCGACTCGCTGGTGATCGAACCCGACCTGCCGGACAACTGTGCGGTGGGCCAGGGCCTGTGCACCGTGAAGGGCACCTTCGTGGGGCAGGTGGACGTGCCGCTCAACTTCGGTGGGCTGCACCTGTACTACCACATGTGCTGCCGCAACCTGGACATCGACAATCTGAACAACCCCAACGGCACGGGCATCGGGTATTACGCGTTCGTTCCTCCGCCTCTGGTGAACAACTCGAGCCCGGTGTTCCTGGGCCAGCCCACGCCCTTCCTGTGCATCGGCGACACGGCCACCTTCCTCAACTCGGCCAGCGACCCCGATGGCGACCTGCTGATCTTCTCCTTCGAGATCCCCTACAACTCGCAGAACTTCGGCGGGGGCATCATCCCGCCGCCCGCCACGCTCACCTGGCCGGTGAACGAGGTGAACTACAACCCAGGCTTCAGCCTGGCGCAGCCGTTCGGCGCGGGCGGCTATGCCTTCATCAACGGTGCCACGGGCCTCACGCGCTACATGGCGCCGCTGCAGGGCAACTTCGTGGTGGCGGTGGAGGTGAAGGAGTTCCGCAACGGGCAGCTGATCGGGCGCACGCGGCGCGACCTGCAGCTGCAATCGATCCCCTGCCCGCCCAACGCCACGCCGGCCGCCAGCACACCCATCGCCGCCAGCTACACGGTGCAGGCCGGCGACCAGCTCTGCATCGACCTGGCCTTCGATGATGCCGATGGCGATTCGCTGTTCCTGCAGGCCGCCGGCACCATCTTCGACGGCAACCTGACGAACCCGCCCGCCACCATTGGCAGCCCCGTGGAGGGCGATGGAACGGTGGGCACCCAGTTCTGCTGGAGCACGGCCTGCGATCAGGGGCAGGCCCAGCCCTACCTGTTCAGCGTGAGCGTGACGGACAACGGCTGCCCGCCGCTCACCATCGACGTGGTGGTGCAGGTACAGGTGCTGCCCTTCGCCGCGCAGGGGCCGATCACCGGTCCCGTGCAGGTGTGCACGAACACGACGGGCGCAGCGTACAGCCTGCCGCAGGGCACCGGTGCGGGCTACGCATGGACGGTGACCGGCGGCACCCTTGCGGGCGGCAACGGCACGAACGCCATCACCGTGGACTGGGGCGCCCCTGGGAGCGGGCAGGTGAGCGTGATCGTGACCGACAGCCTGGGCTGTGCGGCCCCACCCTTGACGCTCGATGTCACCATCGCTGCGCTCCCCACGGCGAACGCCGGCCCGGATGCCGTGATCTGTGCAGGGGATACCGTGGACCTTGGCGGCACCCCCACCGGCCCACCAGGCAGCACCTTCGCCTGGAGCCCTGCGACCGGGCTCAGCAGCACGGGCGCGGCCAACCCGCAGGCATTCCCATCCGCCACCACCACCTACATCGTGCAGGTGAACAACGGCGGCTGCACGAACACTGATACCGTGCGCGTCGTGGTGTCACAGCCGCAACTGGATGCCGGACCCGATGTGGCGCTCTGCGTGGGTGACACCGTGCAGCTCAACGCTACCGGCACGGGCAGCTTCCTCTGGACACCCGCGGCCAGCCTGAGCGACGCCACCGCCGAAGACCCGCTCGCCTTCCCGACCAGCACCACCAACTACAGCGTGACCCTCACCGACAGCGTGGGCTGCACGGTGACGGACCAGGTGCTGGTGACGGTGAACGCCCTGCCCTTCGCCAACGCCGGACCCGACCGACAGGTATGCCCGTTGCAGGGAGCACCGCTCACGGGTGCACCCACAGGACCACCGGGGGCCACCTTCCTGTGGAGCCCGGCCACGGGATTGAACGACCCGACGCTGGGCGCGCCGATCGCCACACCGTCGGTGAACACCACCTATGTGGTGCAGGTGACCGATGTGAACGGATGCACCAACACCGATACCGTGAACGTGGAGGTGCTGGCCGCTCCTCCTGTGGACGCGGGCCCCGACCTGACGATCTGCGCTGGCGATACCGCGCAGGTCCTGGGTGGGGGCGGGACGGCGGTGAACATCGAATGGACGCCCGCCAACAGCGGTCTGAGCGATGAGAGCATCCTCAACCCGCTGGCCTTCCCCGGCAGCACCACCACCTACGTGCTCTGGGTCCAGGACATCAACAACTGCACGGCCACCGATACGATGACCGTGTTCGTGAACGCGCTGCCCAACGCCGACGCCGGTCCGGATGTGGCCCTGTGCCTGGGCGGCAGCGCCCAGCTCGATGGCAGTGGTGGCACCAGCTACCTCTGGAGCCCGGCCGCCGGACTGGATGACGCGACCGCGGAAGACCCGGTGGCCACCGTGAACGGCACCACCACCTACAGCGTGCTGGTGACGGACGGCAACGGATGCAGCGCGACCGACAGCGTGACCGTGACGGTGAACCTGCCGGTGAACGCAGGCACGGATGGTTCCGCCACGTTGTGCAGCGATGGAACCAGCGTGGACCTGAACACCCTGCTCGGCGGCACGCCCGATGCGGGCGGCACCTGGAGCCCCTCGGCCACCTACACCCCCGGCAGCGGTGGTGGTGTGTTCAGCTATGTGGTGGCCGCGCAGTCCCCGTGCGTGAACGACACCGCCTTCGTCACCATCGCCGAGGTGACCGCCCCGGACGCGGGTTCGGATGCGACGCTGGACCTGTGCAGCACGAACACACCGGTGGACCTCTTCTCCGTGCTGGGCGGCGCCGACCCCGGTGGCGTGTGGACCGATCCGAACGGTGTGCCCTTCAGCGGCGTGTTCGATCCAGCGCTCTGGCCGGGCGGCAGCATCTGCACCTACTTCGTTCCGGCGCAGCCCCCCTGCACGGCGGACACGGCCACGGTGGTGGTGACCGTGACGACCGCGCTCGACCCCGGGGGATCGGCCATCGTGAACCTCTGCAGCAGCGGCGCCTCGTTCAGCCTCACCGATTCGCTCACCGGCACGCCCGATCCCGCAGGCACCTGGAGCGATCCGAACAACGCGCCGCACGGCGATGTGTACGATCCGGCCGTGGATGAACCCGGGGTGTACACCTTCAGCATCGCGGCACAGGGGGGATGCCCGGACACGAGCGCCACAGTGACCGTGACGGAACTGGCGCCGCCGGCGGACGCCGGTGCGGACCTGACCCTCTGCATCGGTGACACGGCGCAGCTCAACGCCACCGGCGGACCGGACTACAGCTGGTCGCCAGGCACCGGGCTCAGCGCCACCGACATCGCCGACCCGCTGGCCTTCCCCACGGGCACGACCACGTATACGCTGACCGTGACCGACGCGCAAGGCTGTGCGGCCAGCGACGCGGTGACCGTGACGGTGAACGCGCTGCCCGTGGTGGACGCCGGCGCGGACGCCGCCATCTGTGCGGGAACCACCACGACCCTGGGCGGATCGCCCACCGCGCCGCCGGGCAGCACCATCCTGTGGAGCCCCGGTGGTGGCCTCAGCGACCCGAACGTGGGCAACCCCACCGCACTACCGGGCGCCACCACCACCTACATCGTCGGCGTGCAGGGCCCCAACGGCTGCGTGAACAGCGACACGGTGACCGTGACGGTGAACCCGCTGCCGGTGATGAGCGCGGGCAACGACACCACCATCTGCACCGGCGCGAGCGTGCAGTTGGACGGCAGTGGTACGGGCAGTTTCCTGTGGACACCAAGCACCGGCCTCAGCGACCCGGCAGTGGAGGATCCCATCGCCTCGCCCACCGGCACCACCACCTACACGCTCACGGTGACGGACGCCAACCAGTGCAGCGCGAGCGATGACGTCACCGTGAGCGTCGGCTCGCTGCCCACGGCGGAGGCCGGACCCGATGTGTGGGTCTGCCCCGGTTTCGACGTGCAGCTGCAGGGCTCGGGCGGCACGGACTACAGCTGGTCGCCCACCGCCGGGCTGAACGACCCCACGAGCGCAAGCCCGCTGGCGGCGCCGTCCAGCACCACCATCTACACGTTGACCGTGACCGACGCGGCCGGCTGCAGTGGCACCGACCAGGTGACCGTGACGGTGAACGACGACCCGCCGGTGGATGCCGGTCCCGACCAGACCGCCTGCTTCGGCAATGCGGTGGTGATCGGTGGAGCGCCGAGCTCCATCCCGGGCTCCACCTTCCTGTGGCTGCCCGGTTCCGGGCTGGACGACCCCACGGCGGCCAATCCCACGGCGACACCGACGACGACGACGCTGTACACGCTTGTGGTGACGAACGACACGTGCACGGCGCAGGACCAGGTGTTGGTGACCATCGCGGGTGAGGCGCAGGCCGCCTTCACCGTGCGGCTGGAGCCGCGTTGCGACGGGCTGCGCGCCTACGTCACCGACCTGAGCCAGGGCGCGGTGAGCTGGCAGTGGACCTTCAGCGACGGCACCACCTCCACCGAACCGCAACCCTCGCCCGTCCTGCCCTACGGCGGCGACCTCACGGTGACGCTCACCATCACCGACGCGCAGGGCTGCACCGCGTCCATCACGCAGAACTACCCGGCCGGCACGCTGGACGACCACACGGACATCACGGTGCCGAACATCTTCACCCCCAACGGCGACGGCAACAACGACCTGTTCGGGCCGATCACCGATGCCGAGCTGGGCGGGTGCCTGCAGATGAGCATCTTCAACCGGTGGGGACAAAAGATGTGGGAGAGCCTGGGCAACGCCACCCGCTGGGACGGCCGCACCTTCGCCGGTGAGCCCGCCGTGGTGGGCACCTACTTCTATGTGATGGACCTCAACGGCGTGCGCTACGAAGGCAGCATCCAACTCATGCGTTGACCCATGCGGACATCCCTCCTCCCCCTGCTGCTGGCCCTGCCCTTGGTGCAGGGTTGCTGGAACATGAACTGCGTGGATGCCCCAGGGCCGGTGGTGACGCGCGACCTGGCGGTGGAGCCCTTCACCGGGGTGATCACAGAGGGCGCCATCGACGTGGAGATCGTGCAGGGGCCTGTGCAGCAGGTGAAGGCGGAAGGCCCTGCCGCCGCGCTCGACCTGCTGAGCACCCAGGTGAAGGCCGGCGTGTGGCATGTGCGCACCACGGCGTGTTTCAAGAGTGATGTGGACCTGGTCGTGCGCATCACCCTGCCCTCGCTGGAGCGCGTGGGCGTGGAAGGCTCCGGGGATGTGCATTGCACTGGTGCCTTCGCCGGTGAACGATTGGAGGTCACCGTGGCTGGCAGTGGCGACATCACCGCGCCGGTGAGCGCACGCACGCTGAAGGTGTCGATCCAGGGCAGCGGCGATGTCACCCTCACCGGTACGGCCGGCGAGGCCGACCTGGGCATCGCCGGCAGCGGCAACGTGGAGGGCCTGGACCTGAGCGCCGGGCGCGCGGACGTGGAGATCGAGGGAAGCGGCGACGTGTCCCTCACCGCAGTGGACGTGCTGAACGCGCGCATCCTGGGCAGCGGCAACGTGCGCTACCGGGGCACACCGAAGGTGTCGTCCACCATCACCGGGTCGGGGGCCGTGACACCCGCGCCATGAGCCGCATCCTGCCCCTGCTGGCCGCGCTGCTGCTGGCCGGCACGGCCGGTGCGCAGACCAAGCGCGAGAAGCGTGTGGGGCCTGTGCAGGCCGATGATGGCGGACGCTGCGACACCAGCGCCTGGCAGTTGGTGTTCAGCGATGAGTTCGATGGAGACCGGCTGGACCCGGACACCTGGCGCACGTGGTTCCCCTACAGCGATGACGGCAGCGACCGCTGCGACGGCTGCCGCCTCATGGGCACGAGCAACACCATCTTCCGCGACGACCTGGTGACCGTGAGCGGCGGCCAGCTGCATCTGGGCGTTCGCGCGCGCGAAGGTGAGTGGTACGGCAGGCGCAAGGAACACGAAGGCGGCATGGTGCACTCGGTGGGCGATGCACGCTTCACGTACGGCCGATTCGAGGTGCGCTGCCGCATCCCCAAGGGCGCGGGCCTGTGGCCGGCCTTCTGGGGCTTCGGCGGCGAGACGGAGATCGACGTGTTCGAGTTCTGCGGCGAACGGCCCGGCCTGTTCAAGGGCGCCCTGCACCGCTGGAGCAAGCCCAAGTTCTCGACCAACGGGAAGAAGCGCTTGCCCGACCTCTCCCAGGACTTCCACGACTACGTGGTGGAGTGGGAGCGCGACGGCATCAGCTGGTTCATCGACGGGCAGCTGGTGCAGTACCGCGGGCGCTATGTGGACAAGCGCGGCAAGCCGCTGCCTGCCTGTGGCCGCTCCGTCGGGGAAGCGCACACCGCCCCCTATTTCCCACGCGCCGAGGACGGGCTCCACATCATCCTCGACCTGGCCGTGAGCGAACCCAAGGGCTTCTGCAACGGACCGAAGCGACCCCAGCCCTGGCCGGAGGGCACGAGCTTCGATGTGGAGCACGTGCGGGTGTACCAGCGCCGCAGCGCGGTCACTCCACGATAGGGATCAGCCCGCGGATGCCCATGTCCACCACCTGGTCGCCGGCGAGCGGCTCGTAAAGGCCATCCCCGTTGTCGGTCCACTCGAAACTGTTGTTGGTGCTCAACGACACGGTGATCACTACATCCTCGGTCTCATTCCCCGTGATCACCAACGGCTGCGCGAAGGCGCCGGTGACCAGACACGAATTGGCCGGGATCGGTGAGGTGGCGAAGAGCGGGTTCACCACCGTGGTGCCCGGGGCCTGACCGGAGATCACCGGCGTGGGCACCAACGGGTCGTTCACCTCGAAGGCCCAGAAGCCCTGCGGCCGGTCGTCATTCACCGTCAGCGTCTGCTGGTCCACCACGAAGGTGCCGATGTAGGTGTTGAAGCCGATGAAGGAGGCCACCGTGCCCGTGAGGTCCAGCGCGCCAAGCCCGAAGACCGTGTCCGTGTAGCGGAAGTCGATGGTGTAGTTCTGGTAGCCGAGCGACACGCGGATCCAGGGGTAGCTGCCAGGCGCCAGGGTGGAGAGCGGCACATTGAGAAAAGCCTCCCCCTGCCCGGCCAGCACGCTCTGCGCGAAGTCGATCGCCGGTGCACCGCCTGCGTTCGTCTCGGGGGCGTGATACACCACGCTGCCCTGCCCGGGCAGGCTCCAGGCCGTGGGCGCGAACTCCACGTAGTGCGCGCTCATGGCGTTGAAGTGCGGATGCTGCGCGGCATGGCCCGTGGGCAAAGTCGGCTCCGGCTGGCCCAGTTCGTCCAGCCGCACCTGCGTGCTGTCAAAGCGGAACTTCAGAATGAGCCGCGGACCCGACGGGGTCGGATCGGGATCGGGCTCCTCCTTGCGGCACGACACGGCCAGCAGGGTCAGGGACAGCAACAAGGCGATGGTGGAACGGTGCATGGGTCGAAGATCGGTGCACCCACCTGAACGGTCAAGGTCGGCCCGATGTTGTTAGTATGCATGCATACCTTTTCCGATTACCTTGCGTACCAGTCCGCATGAAGCCCGAAGAGACCATCGACTTCCCCATCCGACGCGTGTGGAGCCGGATCTCGCGCCTGTACAACACCGAGGCGGCCAAGTACGGGGGCAGCATGGCCATCGGGCAGATCCTCCTGAACATCGAGCCCGAGGGGACACCCAGCACCAAGCTCGGTCCGAAGATGGGCATGGAGGCACGGAGCCTTGTGCGCACCCTGCAGACCATGGAGGACGAGGGCCTCATCAAGCGCATCGCCGACACCGCCGACAAGCGCGTGGTGCGCATCCACCTCACGGCGAAGGGCAAGCAGATGCGCGACGTGAGCCGCAACACCGTGATCAAGTTCAACGAGGCGGTGCAGCGCCGCTTCACGCCCGCACAACTGAGCAACTTCCGGCAGGTGATGTCGGAGCTCGATCGGATACTTGAACAGGAACAACTCTTCTGAAGATGAACCGCAACGACGCAACGACGCGACGGGAACGCCACGAAGGCATCTTCCTGAACGTCGCGCATTCGTTGCGTCGCCGCGTCGTCGCGGTTAACTGCTTTCAACAATGAGCAAACCAACCTCCGCCAAGGCTTCGGCCGGCAAACGAAACATCCGCAAGATCGCCGTGCTAGGCTCCGGCGTCATGGGCAGCCGCATCGCATGCCACTTCGCCAACATCGGTGCTGAAGTGCTGCTGCTGGACATCCCAGCCAAAGAAGGCCCCAAGAACAAAGTGGTGGATGATGCCCTCGCCGCCGCGATCAAGAGCAATCCTGCGCCGCTGTACGATGCCCGCTTCGCCAAGCGCATCAGCACCGGCAACTTCGACGACGACCTGCCGAAGATCAAGGACTGCGACTGGATCATCGAGGTGGTCATCGAGCGGCTCGACATCAAGCAGCAGGTGCTGGCCAACGTGGAGAAGCACCGCACGCCCGGCACCCTCATCACCACCAACACCAGTGGCATCCCCATCCACGCCATCGCACAGGGCCGCAGCGACGACTTCCGCCGGCACTTCTGCGGCACGCACTTCTTCAACCCGCCGCGCTACCTGCCGCTGCTGGAGCTGATCCCCGGTCCGGACACCGACCCCGCGGTGCTCGACTTCCTGGAGGACTACGGCCAGCGCATCCTCGGCAAGGTCACCGTGCGCTGCCAGGACACGCCCGCCTTCATCGCCAACCGCATCGGCGTGTTCGGCATCATGGGCCTTTTCCACCTGGTGCAGGAGATGGGCCTCACCGTTGAGGAAGTGGACCGTCTCACCGGTCCCGTGCTCGGCCGCCCCAAGAGCGCCACCTTCCGCACCGCCGACGTGGTGGGCCTGGACACGCTGGTGAAAGTGGCCCAGGGCGTGAAGGACAACTGCCCCAACGACGAGCAGAACGCGCTCTTCGCCATCCCCGGCTACCTGCAGCAGATGGTGGAGCAGAACATGCTCGGCAGCAAAACGGGCAAAGGCTTCTTCTTCAAGGACCGCAGTTCACCCAAGGGCGAGATCCTCGCGCTCGACCTGAAGACGCTGGAATACCGTCCGCAGGTGAAGCCCAAGTTCGCCACGCTGGATGCCGCGAAGAAGGAGGACGACCTGCGCAAGCGCACCGCCCTGCTCTACAACGGCACGGACAAGGCCGGCGAGTTCTACCGCAAGAGCTTCCACGGGCTCTTCGCCTACGTGAGCCACCGGATCCCGGAGAACCTGTCCCGCGACAGCGGGATCACCGACGCGCTGTACAAGATCGACGACGCCATGCGCGCGGGCTTCGGCTGGGAGCTGGGACCCTTCGAGGCGTGGGATGCCATTGAAATAGGAAAGGTGAAAGCTGAAATGGGAAAGACCGGCGCTCCAGCGATCGCGCCTTGGGTGGATGAGATGTTGGCGGCGGGTCACACCAGCTTCTACAAGACCGAAGGCGGCAAGCGGATGTACTACGATGCCGCCAGCAAGGGCTACAAGGTCATCCCGCGTGCGGATGGCATCCTCGTGCTGAGCGACCTGCCCGAAAGCAGTGTGGTGTGGAAGAACAGCGCCGCCACCGTGCGTCACCTGGGTGATGGCATCCTGAGCGTGAGCTGGACGAGCAAGATGAACACCATCGGCGCGGAGGTGATCCAGGGCCTCAACAAGGCCATCGACCTCGCCGAGCAGGGCTACAGGGGCCTGGTGGTCTACAACGACGGCGCCAACTTCAGCGCGGGCGCCAACGTGGGCATGATCTTCATGATGGCCGTGGAGCAGGAGTACGACGACCTGGAGATGGCCGTGCGCACCTTCCAGAACACCATGATGCGCATGCGCTACAGCAGCATCCCCGTGGTGGCGGCCCCGCACCAACTGACTCTGGGGGGCGGCACGGAGCTCTGCCTGCACGCGGACAAGGTGGTGGCGCACGCCGAGACCTACATGGGCCTGGTGGAGTTCGGCGTGGGCGTGATCCCCGGCGGAGGCGGCACCAAGGAGTTCGCCCTGCGCCTCGCCGACGAGCTGAAGGAAGGCGACATCCGCATCAATGCCATGCGCGAGCGCTTCCTCACCATCGGCCAGGCCAAGGTGGCCACCAGCGGGCACGAGGCCTTCGCGCTCGGCTACCTGCGCAAGGGCCAGGACGAGGTGATCGTGAGCCGCGCCCACCAGCTGGCCTACGCCAAGGCCTGCGCGCTGGAACTCTGGAACAAGGGCTACACCAAGCCCGCGCCCCGCAAGGACATCAAGGTGCTGGGGCAGGAAGGCCTCGGCATTGTGTACGTGGGCGCCAACAGCATGCTCAGCGGCAACTACATCAGCCAGCACGATGCGCTGATCAGCGAGAAGCTGGGCTACGTGCTGTGCGGCGGAGACCTCAGCGAGGCGACGGAGGTCTCGGAGCAATACCTGCTGGACCTCGAGCGGAAGGCCTTCGTGGAGCTGTGTATGCAGCGGAAGACGTTGGAGCGGTTGCAGAGCATCATTACCAGCGGGAAAGTGCTGCGGAATTGAGGGCTGTCCGATGTCCGATGCAAGATTGTCCTATGCGAATACCGAGAACGCTAGACCCATTGTCCAATGACGGCTGCAGGATCGCTGAATACTGAACAAACGTCCATCATCACCCATAACTCGAAGACCATGAACCGCTTCAAGAACTTGGTCGTGTGGCAGCAGGCGCTTTCGCTCTCCGTTGAAGTCTATCGGCTAACAGAGAAGTTCCCAAAGAAGGAGGTCTATGGCCTAGCCAGTCAGATGCAGCGTGCAGGTGTATCGGTTCCGAGCAACATCGCAGAAGGTGCTGCCCGCAATCATGACGGCGAGTTCTACCACTTCCTCGGCATAGCCTGTGGATCAGCCGCAGAACTCTACACCCAAACGATGATCGCCAGGGAACTTGAGTACATCACCCGTGAGCAATCGGACAAGATCACTGGTGAACTGGACCACATCATGAACCGGATCTTCAAGCTGCAGGAACAGCTGGAGACCAAGAACAAGAAACGCCCGACGCGCAGCTAGCTCAACTGTCCTATGTCTGATGCAAGACTGTCATATGCCACATGCCTCATCCCCCAGGCTCGCGGCTTCGACAAACTTGATCCGGAGCTAGGACAGCCGCGACAGCCGCATAGGACAGTCTTGCAACAGTCATAAGACATTCCCACAATGAACGCATACATCATCGCCGGTTTCCGCTCCGCCGTGGGCAAAGCGCCCCGCGGCAAATTCCGTTTCACCCGTCCGGACGAATTGGCCGCGCACGTTGTGAACCACCTGGTGAGCTCGGTGCCCGGGCTGGACCGCACGCGCATCGACGACGTGATCGTGGGCAACGCCACGCCCGAGGCCGAGCAGGGCCTGAACATCGGCCGCATGATCAGCCTGATGGGCCTGAACACCGACAAGGTGCCGGGCATGACGGTGAACCGCTACTGCAGCAGCGGCAGCGAGACCATCGCCATCGCGGCGGCCAAGATCCACAGCGGGCAGGCCGACGTGATCGTGGCGGGCGGCGTGGAGTGCATGAGCCCGATCCCCTTCGGCGGCTGGCGCATCGTACCGAACGCCAAGGTGGGCAAGGCGCAGCCCACGTACTACTGGGGCATGGGCCTCACCGCCGAGGCCGTGGCGCGCGACTTCAAGGTGAGCCGCGAGGACCAGGACGCCTTCAGCCTGCGCAGCCACGAGAAGGCGCTGGCCGCCATCAGCGCCGGCAAGTTCACCGACGAGATCGTGCCCTACACCGTGGAGCGCGTGTACCTGGATGGGAAGGAGAAGCGCCAGGTGGAGCACTACGTGGTGGACACCGATGAAGGTCCGCGCGCGAGCACCTTGGAGGCGCTGGCGAAGCTGAAGCCGGTGTTCGACGCGAAGGGCAGCGTGACGGCGGGCAACGCCAGCCAGACCAGCGACGGCGCGGCCTTCGTGCTGGTGGTGAGCGAGCGCATGCTGAAGGAGCTCAATGTGAAACCGATCGCCCGCCTCCTCTCCTACCACGTGGCGGGCGTGGAGCCGCGCATCATGGGCATCGGTCCGGTGGCGGCGGTGCCGAAGGCGCTGGAGAAGGCCGGGCTGAAGCTGAGCGACATCGGCCTGTTCGAGCTGAACGAGGCCTTCGCCTCGCAATCGCTGGCGGTGGTGCGCGAGCTGGACATCGACCCGGAGCTGGTGAACGTGAACGGCGGGGCGATCGCGTTGGGGCATCCGCTGGGGTGTACGGGCGCGAAGCTGAGCGTGCAGCTGTTCAACGAGATGCGGCGGCGGAAGCAGAAGTACGGGGTGGTGACGATGTGCGTGGGGACGGGGCAGGGTGCGGCGAGTGTGTTTGAGCTGTTGAATTGAAGAAGAGAAGATGAACCTACTTGAAGAACTCGAGCAACGAAAAGCGCTGGTCAACCAACTATGGCTTAACGCACAGCAGCAGGAGGCAATGGGTGCATTGGCTGACGATGCGTTCATGCAGTGGAATACTGCATGGACTGAGTTGGGGGATTTTCAGATGACCAACCGCCAAGAGATACGCAACCTCAAGATTGACCTCATCCTTGGTGAATAAGACTTCGGGTCCAATGGCCAATCTGTTTCCTGCATTGGGCGTGCCCCCGCCTCAAATGCAGGCGGGGTCCGGCTCTTCGCTGTACTCCTCGCTCGTTCCTCGCTGCGGGGTGCCGCTCCGATCCGTCACGCGAAACAACACGAGTAGCTTGTACTTTTCACACTGAATCAACCCCATGTTACCATGAAAGGCAGCATTCTCTTCATGCTCATCGCGGGCGTGATAATTCTCCTCTTGGTGTTTACAGAAGCTGTAGGTGGCTTCGGTGCCTTTGGTCTTATACTTCTGTTGGCCATGGTTGGAGGCGTTTGGTACAACATCGACAAGCAGAAAGAGCGCAAGGAACTGACCGACCAACTGACCGGGGAACTGGCGAGGCTTGAAGGCTTCTCGAGTACGAAGAAGCTCATCGGTCCTTGGGGATTGATCGCCATAGACAATGACAGTAAGCAGATTGCGTTCAAGGAAGGCCATGGAAGCGTTAAGAAGTACAGCTACTCGGATATCATTGGATGCGAGGTAATCGAGGATGGTGAAACAACCTATCGCAAATCTGGAGCCCTTGGCCGGGCAGTGGTTGGCGGGATCATTGCTGGGGGCGCTGGCGCAATCATCGGCGGAGTAACAGCTAAGGGTCAGGAGAACAAAGAAGTAAAGACCGTGGACTTCAAATTGCTCTTGCGAGACACAAACAATCCGAGCTTCCGCATCCGCTTCTTCGACGCATGGGAAGAAACGGCTCGCACCAAGAAGAGTGTGAAGCACAGCGATTCGGTGTACGGCACCAATCTGCGAAAGGCAATCGACGACTTAAACACATGGAAAGAGACCATTGAGGTCATCATTGATCAAGAAGACCGCAAAGCCGGACACATGAGTGTTTCCCAACAGGCGTCGCTTTCTGATGAGCTACTGAAGCTCGACGACCTCAGATCAAAAGGTATCCTTACCCAAGCGGAGTTTGAGCAACAGAAGGCTAAGCTTCTTGGCTAGTTGAACTGCGTTGCCCCCACGCCATCCGCCAATTCCTGCCTAGTCGCCTTGTTCGCGGGCAGCTTGTTCTTGGGCGCTTGCCATCCCCCCCCCCTGCGCCAATAAAAGCCGCTGAGCCCAACGAGATCCACGCTGCCGATTACGACCTCCTCATCCCCGCCGAGCAGGACCTGTCCCTCCTAAGCGAGAAAGCCCTGCTGAACCTCTTCCCCTGCTTCCCGTGCGATGCGGCGGACACGCGGTCGGAGTCGCCCATCGCGGACACGGCGGTGGCCAACGGCATCGCGGTGCTGATGATGAACTTCAACCAGCACATCCTGATGAGCGATGCGGAGAAGCGGGACGTGCTCGATACGATCGCAGCGGCGGTGAAGGCGCATGGGGTCGATGCGACGAACACCTTCATCGGCGGCTTCTCCTCGGGCGGCAACGTGAGCGTGCTGCTGGCGAAGGAGCTGGTGCGCGCGCCACGGCCGGGCATCGGCCTCGAGGGCGTCTTCGCCGTGGACAGTCCGCTGGACCTGGTGCACCTGTACGAATGCTCGCAGCTCGACCTGGCAAAGAGCAGCTTCCCGGAGTACAAGGACGAGGCGCGCTACGTGCTGGCCTTTCTGGACAGCACTCTCGGCTCGCCCGCGGACAGTATAGCCAACTACGAACGCGCCGCTCCCCTGTTGAACTCGTCCTCGAGCGTCGCTCCGCTGAAGGAGCTGCCGATCCGCTTCTACACCGAACCGGACACCGCGTGGTGGCGCACCAACCGGGATGACAGCTATGAGGAGTTGAACGCCTTCGCCATGAAGCGGATCCATGACACGCTGGTGGCGGTGGGGAATGCGCGGGCGGAATACATCGCCACGGAAGGGCGCGGGATGCAGCATGGCAACCGGCATCCTCATGCGTGGTCGATCGTGGAGGAGAACGAATTGGTGGACTGGATCCTGGGATTATCCAACTGAAGTCATGCGCACCATCATTAGCCTTGCCTTGAGCTCGCTGCTTCTCCACGCCTGCAGCGGCCAGCCCACGAGCAAAGCACCCGTGGTGATCACGAACGATACGGTCCAAATTCCAATGAACTGGCCCTTGCCCCTCAACCACGAAGGGCAGCTCTGCCATTGGGTGCGCAACATGCACCAGGACCAAAGCGGAACGCTTTGGTTCGGCACCAACCATTACGGACTGATCCGCTACGCGAACGATACACTGGAATACCTCGCGGACAGTGCCGGCATCACCAGTGGCCGCATCAACGGGATCGTGGAGGGCCCGGACGGCGTCCTTTGGGTCGCCACGGATGGCGAAGGGCTGTTCAAGTACGACCCTTCAATGCGCTACTCCGCTCGCCATGGCTTCAGTCAACTGACCACGAAGGATGGCCTACCGGACAACGCGATCTGGAGCATGGCCATGGGCCGCGATGGCGTGCTGTGGATCGGCACGATGAACGGCCTTTGCACCTACGACGGCCACTCCTTCACCACCATCGAGCTGCCCGCGACCACAGCGGTGGACTCGTTGGTCCAACTAGCACCCACCCGCATCACGTGCATCCTGGAGGGCAGCCATGGAAAGATCTGGTTCGGGCGCGATGGTGATGGGCTCTTCCTGTTCGACCCGAAGGAGACCGGAGCTCCCAGAACGTTCAAGCACTATACCGTGCAAGATGGCCTGCCGGACAACAGCGTCACCGGATTGATGGAGGACAGCAAGGGCCGGTTGTGGATCGGCACCAACTACAGTGGCGTGAGCCTCTTCGATCCTTCCGCCTTAGCGGAGAAAGGGACCAAGGCGTTCACCAACTTCACGAAGGACGGCGTGATCCAAGGAGTTGAAGCAGGTGCGTTCTACGAAGACCGGTCGGGCCATATCTGGTTCGCGGCGGAGCACCAGGGCGTTTTCCGCTACGATGGCACGAGCTTCACGAACTACGGCCCCAAGGACGGGTTGACGTCGGGCGGTATCCTGGCCATCAAGGAAGACCGGGAAGGTCGTTTCTGGTTCGTGGGGCTCGGTGGGCTCTTCCGTTTCGACCGGAAGACGGCGCGGTTCACGCCGGTGGGGAAGCAGGGGCCGTGGAACTAGGACGAGGGCTCATGAACAACCCACGAACACCGCACTCCATGAAATCGGCCAACACCGTCCGATCCGCTTGTGGGAATTCACTCCGGCGGTAAGGAACGCACTTGTACATGCCGTTCACCTCGCGCATGACTCAATGCGCGGTATAGTGCGTCCCCCGCCCCACCCCCTTCGCGGACCAGCACCTCTGCGGCCACCATCGTTTCCAGGTCCTTCTTCACCGTGGGTAGTGGTATGCCCAAGGCCTTCGCAATGCCGCCCGCCTGCGCCCCGGCATGCGCCTGCACGTAGCGCAGGATATTGCGTTGGCGTTCGTTCAGGTCGGTGATGGCGCCCTTCGCCTCCAGCTTGGCGCGGAGCTTCTCCATCATCACCACCAGGCAGTCCAGGAAGAAGTGCAGCCAGGGGCCGATGTCCTCGCCGGGGCGGTTGGCCTGGCAGGTGCGCAGCACCCGGTAGTATTCCTGCTTGCGCCGCTCGATCTCGTGCTCGAAGCTGACGTACTGCACCCAGGGATAGCCCTGTTGCAGCAGGAGCAAGGTGGCCAGCAGGCGGCTGAGGCGGCCGTTGCCGTCCTGGAACGGATGGATGGTGACGAACTCGTAACAGAAGGCCGCGACACGCACCAGCGGATGCACGGCATCGCCTTTACCGTACCACGCGACCAGCGCACGCATGGCGTCCTCGGTCTCCACGCCGGGCGGAGTGGTGGTGAAGACCACCGTGCGACTACCGTCCGGCAGGGTGGCCTCCACGGCGTTGGAGCGCTGCTTGTAGCCACCGCGGTGCCAAGCGTCCTTGGTGCTGTACTGGAGCGTGAGCTTGTGCAGGTGTTTCAGTTCGCTCTCGCCAATGCGGATGTCGGCATAAGCCTCACTCAGCGTATCGAGCGCCTCGAAGTAGCCGGCCACCTCCTGCTGGTCGCGGTCCTCCAGTTTGGTGATGTCGAGCTGGGCCAGCAGGGCGTCCACAGCAGCATCGTCGAGGCGGCTTCCCTCGATACGGGTGGAAGCGCCCACGCTCTGAATGGTGGCGATGGACTTGAGGTGCTTGAGCGAGCGGCCTTCGCGGCGTTCGATGCCGGCCCACTCCCCGGCGAAGCGGTCCACCCGGCTGATGGCCTGGAGCAGGTCCCAGGTGAGGTCGAGGCGGAAGGTGTGGACCGCGGACATATCCGCAATTATACGGTAATATCCGTTCCGTATCCGAAAAGAGGGTGGTTGTATCCGTGAATATCCGCTAATAGGCGGAACGTATCCGTAAACGGGAGGTCCGCGTGAGGGGCAGCAGCGGCGGCCTGCCGATGGAACGCCCTTGCAGCCACGAGCAGTGAGGAGGCTGCGACGCAGGAGCAGACCCCGGAGCGCCGTGGATGCTGGGCGGGACAAGGCAGCCACAGCGGATGACCCGACCCGAGGCGCATTTGGCCGAGGGGCACGCCCGGAACAAGTCCCAAGTGACAAGGCTCAAGTATCAAGGCGTCATGGTCGCCTGGCACCATCTCCCGGTCGCCAATGACCATTCGCCATTCGCCACCGCATCCAAACCTCCCCGGTTGGAAATTTGTTATGCGTGCATAACTTTATCCCGAACGGGACGTACGACCCACTGTTGAACCCAGCATCCGCACGAGCCATGAGCACCGATGTGAAGAAAGCCCTCCAGGGCGGCGAATTCCTGATCCGCACCAGCGACCCGCAGGACATCTTCATCCCCGAGGAGTTCAACGAGGAACAGGGCATGATCGCGCAGACGGCCACGGACTTCCTGGCCGCCGAGGTGTGGCCGCACCTGGACCGCATCGACAGCATGGAGGAAGGGCTGATGCCGAAGATCCTGGAGAAGGCCGGTGAGCTGGGGCTGCTGGGCATCTCGATCCCCGAGGAGTACGGCGGCTTCGGCAAGGACTTCGTGACCGGCATGCTGGTGACGGAGAAGACCGGCGCGGGGCACAGCTACAGCGTGGCGATGGCGGCGCACACGGGCATCGGCACCCTGCCCCTGCTCTACTACGGCAACGCCGAGCAGAAGGCGAAGTACGTGCCCAAGCTGGCCACCGGCGAGTGGAAGGCCTGCTACTGCCTGACCGAGCCCGGCAGCGGCAGCGACGCCAACAGCGGCAAGACCAAGGCCGTGCTGAGCCCCGACGGCAAGCACTGGATCCTGAACGGGCAGAAGATGTGGATCACCAACGGCGGCTTCGCGGACCTGTTCACCGTGTTCGCCAAGGTGGTGGACCCCGCGACGGGCGTGGAGGACGAGAACCTCACGGCCTTCCTGGTGGAGAAGAGCTTCGGCGGCATCACGCTGAACCCCGAGGAGAAGAAGATGGGGATCAAGGGCAGCAGCACACGGCAGGTGTTCTTCAACGACTGCAAGGTGCCGGTGGAGAACATGTTGAGCGAGCGGCAGAACGGCTTCAAGATCGCGGTGAACATCCTGAACATCGGCCGCATCAAGCTGGCCGGTGCGGCGCTGGGCGGTGCGAAGGCCGTGGTGGACACCAGCGTGAAATACGCCAACGAGCGCATCCAGTTCGGCAAGCCGATCAGCGCGTTCGGCGCCATCCGCCAGAAGCTGGCCGACCAGGCCACCTACTGCTACGTGGTGGAGAGCGCCACCTACCGCTGCAGCCAGGACATGGAGAACGCGATCGAGGCCCTGGAGGCCGGCGGGGCGGATCATGCCAAGGCGCTGCTGAAGGGCGTGGAACAGTACGCTGCCGAGGCCGCGATCCTGAAGGTGGCCGGCAGCGAATGCCTGGACTACGTGTGCGACGAGGGCGTGCAGATCTACGGCGGCATGGGCTACAGCGCCGAGAGCCCCGTGGAGCGCGCCTACCGCGACAGCCGCATCAACCGGATCTTCGAAGGCACCAACGAGATCAACCGCATGCTCACGGTGGACATGCTGCTGAAGCGCGCGATGAAAGGCCAGCTCGACCTGATGGGTCCGGCGCAGGCCGTGGCCGCGGAGCTGATGGGCATTCCGGACATGCCGGAGCCGGACGATTCACTGCTCGGCGACGAAAAGCGCATGGTGGCGAACTTCAAGAAGGCCGTGCTGATGGTGGCCGGTGGCGCTGCACAGAAGCTGGGTCTGGAGCTCGCGAAGCACCAAGAGACCCTGATGCACATCGCCGACATGGTGATCGACACCTACCTGGCGGAGAGCACGCTGCTTCGCACGCAGAAGCTCGCGGAAATGAAGGGTGCCGCGAACGTGCAGGAGCAGATCGCCATGTGCCAGCTGTACATCCACGACGCCGCCGACCGCATCCACAAGTGGGCGAAGGAGGCGGTGTGCAACTTCGCCGAGGGCGATGAGCGCCAGGCGATGCTGATGGGCGCCAAGCGTTGGAGCAAGAACACGCCGTTGAACACGGCCGAGCTGCGCAAGGCGGTGGCGAAGAGGATGATCGCGGAGGGGAAGTACTGCTTCTGACCCCGGCCCGAGCGGCGCTGGGCCGGTGCCCCAGGCGGCTCCCGGCCGTCTTGCACCCAGGCGGACCGACCCACAGATCAGGTTACTAAACTTTATTTAGTTGAACATGCTTAGTCGATGGACTTAACTTCGCGGCATGGTCATCGACAACCCCTTCGCGGTGAACGCGTACGTCTCCCCGCAGCTGTTCTGTGACCGGGAGGCGGAGACGGCCACCATCACCTCGGCGTTGCGGAACGGGCGGCACGTGATGCTCTACAGCCCGCGCCGCTATGGCAAGACCGGGCTGATCCACCATGTGTTCAACGGGCTGGCCCGGACGCGGGGTGTGCGGACGGTGTTCACGGACGTGTATGCGGCCCGCGACGCCCATGAGTTCAACACCATCCTGCTCAATGCGGTGCATGAGGCGCTGAACCCTTCGCCGAAGCTCTTCCTGAAGAACGTGATGGCCTGGTTCTCCGCGCTGCGTCCCGTGGTGAGCATCGACGAGCTCTCCGGCAAGCCCAGCATCGCCCTGGAGCGGGGAAGCGCCCGGCAGGATGAGGCCACCACACGCGAGATCTTCCGGATCCTGAACGCCCAAGGCCGCACCATCTTCCTGGCGATCGACGAGTTCCAACAGGTGGCCACGTTCAAGGATGTCCGCATGGACGCCGTGCTGCGCACCGAACTCCAGCGCAGCCCGAAGGTCCGCTGCATCTTCTCCGGCAGCCAGCGGCACCTGCTGCTCGACCTCTTCAACGATGTGAAGAACCCGTTCTTCGGCAGTGCGGACCAGGTGGAACTACAACGGATCGACCGCGCCACCTATGCCGCCTTCGCCGTGGCGGTGATGAAGCGCCACAAGCGGACCTTGAAGCTGGAGGACGCCCTGTTCTGTTACGACCTCTGCCGGGGCCACACCTATTACGTCCAGGTGCTGTTCAACCGGCTCTTCGGCGATGCCCGTCCATTGGAGCGCGACACCGTCGTGCAGGTCCTCCTTTCCATCGTGCGCGAGCAGGATGCCATCATGGCCACCCTGCGCAGCGCGCTCACGAAGAACCAGTGGGACCTGTTCGCCGCGATCTCGCGCGAAGGTGAAGTGGATACGCCCACCGCAGGGGCGTTCATCAAGAAGCACGATCTGCCTTCCTCGGCAGCCCTGGTGCATGCGCTCCAAGCCTTGGTGGACCGCGAGCTGATCCATGTGACGGGATACACGGAGGATGCCGGCAAGCCCATCTACGCGCCGTACAACCCGTTCATGGGGGCATGGTTCAAGTACCGGTAGTTCCAGCCTGAAGGGCCGCACCTAGCTGCACCCCCAACGCCGGCATCAACCCACCGCTCGCCCGCGACCGGGTCAGCTCGGCCATGTGGCTTTCCGAGGAACCCGCCCCCTAACAAAGGTTCTATTGTGCCCATCGCACCGGTGGTCTTGCTTCGTCCCCAGCAAGAAGAAACCCATGCGCCACGTTCACACGGCAGCGATCGCCGCCCTCGCACTCCTGTTCCATACCGGTACGATCCAGGCACAAGGCTTCCAATGGTCCACCACGGGCGGTGCCGTTGGCATCAGCAACTCCTACCTGGGGGCCATGGACATCGCCAGGGACCCCTTGGGCAACCTGTACCTCTTCAACGATGCGAACACCGCCCAGCAATGCCAGGGGATACGGTGCAGCCCTTGGGCGGAGGCGGAAGCCTGAACACCTTCATCCATAAGTTCGACGCCGATGGCATCCTTCAATGGATCCGCCCCGTGGGCCCGTTCTTCCAGCCCTTCTCGATCGAGTGCGATGAGGCGGGCAGCATCTACCTGCTGGGCCGTACGCTCGTGAGCGACATCATCCTGGCGGACACGGTCCTGAGCGTGACCGCGAACCGGAACCACCTGCTGAAGTTCGCACCCAACGGGGACCTGATCTGGCACCACGACACCGGAATGCCGCTGACCGGCGGATTTGGCCGCACGACGCTTCTGCATCAGGCGGCCGGCAGGCTGTACTTCCAGAGCAGCAACCTGTCCATGGCGTGCATCGACACGTCGGGCGCTCCGATCGGCACGTTCTCCGCAAGCAGCTACGTGCCGCAGACCGCTTTCCAGAACCTGTGGTTCAAAAGCGCGGTACGCCTGAGCAATGGCGATGTGGTGGTGGCCGGCGAGCACCGGGGGGAACTGGCCTTCGGCTCGAACTCGAGCCTGCCGGGCGACCCCAATGCAGCGGCCTTGAACCGCTACTTCTTTCTGCGACTGGGCCCTGAGCTCGACACGCTCCATTGGTTCACCTCGCACGGCAGCTTCCGAGACCGTTTCCAATATGACATCCCCCTGATCCGTGACGGCCTGGACCATGTCTACGCATCCGTCACTTTGAACGCGAACACCCCGATCGTCTTCGGACCGGACCAGATCACCAGCACCTTGGGCAACGGCCTGGACGCCATCGTGAAGATGGACGCGAACGGCACCCCGCTTTGGATGCGTGCCCTGCCCAACACCTTGAACAGCGCGTATGCCTTCGCCCTCACGTGGAAGGACGACGACAGCGGCCTGCTGGCTTGCGGGCAGTTCACCACGAACATCACCTTCGGAAGCATCACCCTTGCACCTGGGAACACCGGCAGGGGCTTCATCACCGAGCTGGCCCCCGACGGCACCTTCGTCACGGGCTATGCGAGCGGTACACCCGGCATCCCGCCCGGTCCGGTACAGAGCTGGGGGCAGGCACTGTGCTCCACCGGTGGTGGGGAGTACCTCATCACCGGCTTCCTGAACACCCTGTCGAACTGGGAACTGAACTGCACGCCAGTTGTTGCGGACCGCGGCTTCTTCCTGGGTGCCTTCACCGCCGTTCCGGACAGTGTGCCCACACCCACCATCACGCAATCCGGCGATTCCCTGATCGCCACGCCGGCCTTTGGGGGTGACATCGAGTGGTTCCTTGATGGGTCGCCGATCCCCGGTGCCTCGGGAGGGAGCATCTCCATCAGCGCGAACGGCAACTACAGCGTCACCTACACCGGTTCCACGGGATGCACGGGTACGGCGACCTCCACGACATTCCTTGTGACCACCCTGGGCCTTGCCCACAACGCCAATGTCTCCAGCGTGCTCCTGATGCCCAACCCGACCGAAGGCCTGCTCCGTGTCTCGGGGCTCAGTGACAATTCGATCATCCGCCTCGTTGACTCCACCGGTCGCACGCTCCATACACATCGGAGCAGCGGCGTAGTGTTAGTGCTGGATGTGAGCACCCTGCCTTGTGGGCCATACCTGCTGCGCATCGAGTCGGCTGACTCGACGAACACCTTCCGCGTGGTGAAGCAGTAACGAGGCTGAACGAAAGTCGGCTTACGGTCGCACGCCGAGCGCAGGCAACAGACCACTGCTTGCGAGCAGCAGGGTCAGCTCGGCGACCTTCGTGTCGAAGCCGGCCACCACGGCCTGGCGCTCGGCATTGGCCATGTCGAGCTGGGCCTGACGGAACTGGAGGCCGGTGACCTGGCCGCTCTGGAAGAGCTCCCGGGTGCGCTCGAAGTTGAGCGTGGCCGTGCGCACTGCGTCCTTCTGGATCCGGAGCACTTCACGCTGAGCACGCCAGGTGGTGTATGCGTTGCGCACATCGCGTTCCACCTGGATCCGTGCCTGTTCCTCGGCCAGCTGCGCGCTCTCGGCCCGCAACCTCACCTGTTCCACCTGTGTATTGATCCGTCCACCATCGAACAATGGGATGCTGAGGGTGAGACCTCCGTTCAACCCCTGGGTATAGGTGCCCAAAACCAGTCCCACGCCGTTCTTCTGGTCACTGATCCCGTAGTTCGCATTGAGGTCGAGTCTCGGCCAACGGAAGGACGAGGCGATCCGTTCATCCACCTCGGCCGCGCGCACCTGTGCCGTGGCGCTCGCCAATTGCACGTTACCTGCAAGCGCGTCCTGGACCAGCTTGTCCTCCGACAGACCTTGGGCATGGTCGACCCGACGCTGCACCACGACCGGTTCCGCCGGTGCGCGTCCGAGCAGCACGTTGAGGTCCCGCGCGGTGCGCTCGCGGCGCTGGAGCGCGAGCAGGTGGCTGGTGCTGTCGGCCTGGAGGTCCACCGCGGCGTTGAGCACGTCGAGCCGGCCTGCACCACCGAGCAGCGCCCTGCCCTCCTGGCGGGCATAGCGGTCGTTGGAGATGTCGAGGATCCGTTGGGTGATGGCCACATCCTGGTCCAGTGCCGCCAGCGCGTAGTACAGGGCGATCACCTGGCCGAGCGTGCCCTCCACTTGCGCGCGCGTGCGCAGGTCGGCGATGTCAGCGGCCAGGCGGTTGCGCTCGAGCGTGGCGAAGTTGCCCATGCCGTTGAAGAGCGTGTAGGCAAGCCCCACCTGACCGCTGAAGGCCGTGTTCACGACGCCGTTCCGCTCCACATCCGCAATGCCCTCGGCAAAATCCAGCCTGGTGTCCTGATTGCTGTAGGTGCCGCGCCCGGTGGCATCGAGGCGTGGAAACAGGCCCGCGTTGCCTGCCGTGGCCTGAGCATGGGCGACAGCGGCCTCATTCCGTGCGATGCGTATGCCATGCTCATTCGCCAGGGCCAGCCTGATGGCCTGATCCAGGCTCAGCGTATCCTGGGCCGCTGCCACCCCGCAGGCACCAAGGGCCAGACTAGTCGCGATGTTCCTCCAGGTCCTCATAGGGCAGTTCTTTCACAGCGGGTTCGACGGATCCCGCGTCGGGCATTTCGGCGTTCCAGGCCCAGCCCAGCAAGCGGCGGCCTTCATTCAGCGCGGCCAGCAGGATGGGCAGGATGATGAGCGTGACGAAGGTGGCGATGGCCAACCCATAGGCGACGGTGATGGCCATGGGGATGAGGAACTGCGCCTGGAAGCTCTTGTTGAGCGTGATCGGCAACAGGCCCACCACGGTGGTGAGGGAGGTGAGCAGGATGGGGCGAAGGCGAGAGAGGGCCGCTCGACGCAGTGCCTCCTTGAACTCCAAGCCCGTCTTCAGGTTGGCATTGAAGGTGCTGATCAACACCAGGGAGTCGTTCACCATCACCCCGATGAGCGCGATCATGCCGAAGAAGCTGAAGAGGCTGATCTGCACGCCATGGATCCAATGGCCCCAGGCGATGCCGATGAAACCGAGCGGCAGGCAGAGCACCACCGTCACCATCTGCCAGAAGCTGCGGAGCGTGAGCACGATCAGGGCGAACATGATGATCAGCGTGATCGGCAGCACCCGCAGCGCACTGGCGCCCACCTTCCGGCTCTGCTCGCCCTGGCCCTCGAAGCTGTAGCTGAGGCCCGGGTACTTCGCCAGCAAGGGGACCATGATCTCGGTCGCCACCACGCTCTGTGCATCGGTCGCACTTGCACCGCTGCTCGCCAGATCAGCCTCCACGCGCACTTCGCGCTTGCCGTCCAGGTGGTTGATCGCTCGGATGCCCCGTTCGATGTGGTAACTGACCAGCTCGCTCAGGGGCAACTGCCGGCCGTCGGCCGTGCGGATGCGCATGTCCTCCAGGTCGCGGAGCGACGCGCGGCCCTCCTCGGCATAGCGCACCCAGATCTTCACCTCGTCCTCGCCGCGCTGCACACGCTGGGTCTCCAATCCGAAAAAGCCCTGACGGACCTGTGCCGCCACATCCTGCAGCGTCAGACCGAGCAGATGGGCCTTGTCCTTCAGCTTCAGGACAACCTCGCGGTTGCCGGGGCGGTCGCTGTCCACCACATCGCGCAGCATGGGTAGCTTCTGCAGTTCGCCCCGCAGCTCGGCCTTCGCGGCGTTGAGCTCGGCGAGGTCGTTGCTGCGCAGCGAGACCGATACGGGCTTGCCGAACGGGGTGGCCAGGCCGAAGGTGAGGTTCTGCACACCGGGCATGAGGCCGGCCCGTTCACGCAACTGGTTGGTGATCTCCTCGGCGCGGAAGCCCCGTTTCTCGCCATCAAGCAGGATGATATTGAGCTTGCCCTGCTCCGCCCGGGGCCCCAGGATGGTCTGCACCTTGAGGATCACGTCCAGGCTGTCCTCCCGCGCCCCGCGGAGTTCGTCATTGATGGCCCAGGCCAGCTGCTCGATCCGTTGAAGCTCGGTGAAGACGATGTTCTCCCGCGTACCGGTCACCATCTCCAGATCGACCGCCACATCGTCGCGTTCGATCACCGGAAAGAAGGTGGTCCGGATGATGCCGGCACCCACGGAACCGATGGTGATGGCCAGCAGGAAGAAGGCGATCCCAAGGGTCAATACACGGTGGCGCATGAACCGGTCGTAGAAGCGACCGTAGCGTACATCGCGGAGCCTGGTCATCAAGCCGTCCATGTAAGCCTCCAGCCTGTTCCTGGTCCCGCGGCTCAGGCCTTTCGAGTGGGCGACATGCGCGGGCAGGATGAAGGCCGCTTCAATGAGGGAGAACAGGAGCGTGGCGATGACCACGAAGGCAAGTGCCGGGGCGAAATCGCCCAGCCGTCCCTCGATGAAGAAGAAGGTGCTGAAGGCCGCGATCGTGGTCAAGACGGAGCTGATCACCGCCGGCAACACCTTGTTGATGCCCTCGAACGCGGCCTTGATCGGCGGGAGCCCGCGCTCGTACTCCTGATAGATGCTCTCGGTGATCACGATGCCATCGTCCACCAGGATGCCCACGACGAGGATCATCCCGAAGAGGCTCATGACATTGATGGTGATGAAGCCGGGCGCGAGGATGAACATGCCGGCGAACGCCACCGGGATGCTCAGGGCCACCCAGAAGGCCAGTCGCCAGTTGAGGAAGAGCGCGAGCACGATGACCACCAGGAAGAAGCCCTGGATGCCGTTCTCCAGCAGCATGGCGATGCGCTGGCGCAGCACGGTGGTCGCATCATTGATCAGCGTGGCCCGGACCGGCCCTCCACGCTCATTGAAGCTCTCCATGTACTTCATGGTGCTCTCCGCGATGAACAGGATGTCCTCGCTCACCGTGCTGCTCACGTTCACCACCACGGCCGGGCTGCCGTTCACGAAGTTGCGCGCCGGGTCCTCCGCCCAGGTGTCGCGCACATCGGCCACGTCCCTCAGGCGCAGTACGCGGCCATCACTGCCGGCGCGGAGCACCACGTTGCGCAGGCCCTCGGCATCCTGGCGCTTGTCACGCACCCGGATCAACAGCTCCTCGTCGCTGGTCTTGATCTTGCCACCGGTGAGGTCGAGGTTGGCGCCCCGCACGGCGGCCGCCGCCTGGGCGAAGCTGAGCTCGTTGGCCCGCAGATCGGCCTCACGGAAGGCCACCTCCACCTCCTCATCCGGGTAGCCGGTGACCTCCACCTTGCTGATGCCCCCGATGGACCGGAGGTCCTGCTCCACGCGGCGGGCGATCAGCTTCAGCGCCTTTAGGTCCACACCATCGCCGCTGAGCGCGAAGGTGACCGCAGGGCGGATGTTCTCCAGCTTGAAGGTCCGTATCGGCTCCATGCCGTCGGGCAGCGTGGGGATGCGCTCCACCGCGTTCTTCACATCCTGCAGCACCACGTCGACATCGTAGCCCTTGATCACTTCCACGGTGATCACACCCCCGTTCTCCTGGCTGATGCTGCTGATGCGTTCGACACCGGTGACACCCTTGAGGTCGTCCTCGATGCGCAGCACCACGCCCTCCTCCACCTCTTCCGGAGCGGCACCGGGATAGAGGATCTGCACCTGGATGGTGCGGCTCTCCACCTCGGGGAAGAGCGAACTGCGCGTGCTCTTCAGGCCGAAGAAGCCGAAGATGAAGATGAGCACCATGACGGTGTCCACCGCCACGCTGTACCTGATGAAGTAGGCAGTGAGTCCCTTCATGGTTTCACCGGTGCTACCCGCATGCCCTCAAAGGCCCCGCTGAGGCGGTCGGTCACCACCACCTGTCCATCGCTCAGGCCCTGTACCACGGCCTGCTCCACGCCTTGATGCAGAATGGAGACCGGCTGCTTCGCGAGGACACTGTCCTTCACGGTGTACAGCGCGCCATCCTCAAGGAGTGCGCTGCGCGGCACGCTCACCGCCTCGTTCAAGGAGCCCGCCTCGATGCGTCCGCTGAGGTACTGGCCATCGCGCAGCCCCCTGCCCTCCACCTGCACGAAGAGCTTCACGGTCTGGGTGGAGACATCAATGCTCTCGCCGAGGCGCAGGATGCGTCCGGTCCAGCTGCCCGGGCCTTCGGTGCTGGTGAGCCGGAGGGTATCGCCCACCTTCACCAGGGACAGTTCACCTGCACCGATGGCGGTCTCCAGTTCGAGCGAGGTGGGGGCGATGAACTCGCCCAGCCGGGTGCCGGGAGTAACAATGGTGCCGGGTTCCACACCGGCCGCAGCCACAACCCCATCGAAGGCGGCGGGGATGGCATACTTGCCGAGGCGCTCGTACAACGCCCGGATGCTGTAATACTGATCGAGCACGCCACGACCTGCCAGGTAGTTGCGCTCCTGCTCACTCTCCAACTTGGGGAGCTCGGGCAGCACGCCATCCACCGGAACGCTCTTCAGATAGTCCTCCCACTTGACGGCCTGCCCGGGCAGGTCGATGCGGAGGTCGGGCACCAGCTGCACCAGCGTGCGCAGGAAGGCGCTCTGCTGCGCGTTGATCTGGGCTCGCACCTCCCCATCATCGATGCGGAAGAGCACCTCGCCCCGGGTGAAGGTCATGCCTTCACGGAAGGCCTTGCCGGTGCGCTGGAGCGTGCCGCCGACCTCGGCGGTGATGAGCATGCGGTCCATGGCCCGCAGGCGACCGGTGATGGGAATGCTGAGCCGCACCGGACCGTTCTCCGCAGTAAGGGTGCGCACGGCGCGGGTCTGTGCGGGCGGCTCGGTGCGTGGCGGCGACGTGCGGCTCTCCTTCAACTTGTTGCACGTGCCCACGCCCCCCACGATGAGGAGGAGGCCGAGCACGATGGTGAGCCTACGCTTGAGAAGGTCGTTCATGCGCGGATGGATCGGATGATGAATTCGGGGACGGTCCTGCGGCGCCTGAGGATCATGCGCCGGAAGGCCTCGTCGTTCATGCCATGAAGGTGCGTGAGCATGGGCCGCGCGATGAAGGGGTGGGCGCATAACGCCATGATGTTCACCAGCAGTTCGCGGGGATCGATGTCGATGATGGCGCCTCGCTCCCGGGCCTGCTCGAAGAGCTTGAGGTAGTGCGCGCGCCCGGCCTTGCCCCGGTCGATGAACTCGAGCAGGTGCTGCGGATCGCGGTTGAGCTCGGTGATGAGGAACTGCGGCAACAGGGGCTCCTCGAGCATGCGGTCCAGGTAGGTGGACACGAACTGCTCGATGCCCTCGAACAGGTCGTTGCTCCTTTCCAGCACCTGCCAGATGCAGGTGAACTGCCGCTCGGCGCTGCCCTTGAACACCCCTTCGAACAGGCGTTGCTTGTCGCGGTAATAGTAGTGCAGCAGCGCCTTGTTGATGCCGGCCTCGTCGGCCACCTCCTGCATGCGCGCGCCGGCCATGCCCTTGCGCGTGAACACGCGGCGGGCCGCTTCCAGGATGCGCTCCTGGGCACCTTGTTCCCTGGCGGTACCGGACATGCGGCCGCAATATTAACCAATTGGTTAAACCGCATGGTGAATCCGGTTCACCGCACCTCCTCCCACCACCGCTCGCTCGAGACAGGCCCCAGCGTGCTGACGATCCGCCCGATCCGGGGGGTGAACAGAGGCAGACGCATTTCCCCCGCAGTTCCCGTGATGCGTTGGATGGACTCCTTCCACGGGTGCAGACCGAGCGCGAACTGCGCCCAGTGGATCGGCATGAGCACATCCGCGTTCATGTCCCTGGCAGCCTGTGCGGTCTGCTCGGGGAACATGTGGATCTGCGGCCAGTATTCACTGTACGCCCCGCATTCCAGCATGGCGAGGTCGAAGCGGCCGAAGCGGTCACCAAGCTCCTTGAAGGTCTTGGAGTACCCTGAATCGGCACCGAAGTAGATACGCTTGGACCCCTCCAGCACGAACGAACCCCAAAGGGTGCTGAACCGGTTGGTGAGCCCGCGGCCGGTGAAGTGGCGTGTGGGGGCGAACGTGAGCTTCACAGGCCCGACGACGACCTCCTCCCACCAGGCCAGCTCCGTGATCGAGGCCGCCTTCACACCCCACCGCTCCAGATGGGCGCCCACACCCAGTGCGGTGATGGTCCGGCCCACCTTGTCCTTGGCGACAAGCTGGGTGATGGTCTCGTGGCAGAGATGATCGTAGTGATCGTGCGAGAGCAGCAGCACATCGATCGGCGGCAGCTGGTCGACGGTGACCCGCTCCGTGTACGGGAAGCGCTTCGGGCCGGCGAACGTGAAGGTGCTGGCCCGCTCGCCGAAGACGGGATCCGTGAGGAAGGTGATCCCGTTCAGCTTGATGAGCACGCACGAATGCCCGAGCCAGCAGACCGCGACCTCATCGGCCGGCACCTTATCCCAAGCTCCACGATCGAAGGCCACGGTGGGCAGTGCTGCCATGGGTTCGCGGCCGTCAGCGCCCTTCAGCATGGTCCACATCACCTTCAGCATCACGGTGAAGGGCATGTTCATGTCGGTGGGTTCCAGGTTGTGGAGCTTGCCCTCACGATAGTTCGGCAGGGACCTGATCCGTTCGAGGCGTTCGCCCGCGGGGTCGCCACCGATGCGATCGGCGGTGCGGAAATAGAGCAGGACGGCCAGCACCACGGCCAGCGGAAGTGCGACAGCGGGGATCCACATGCAACGCAAAGGTCCGTCAGTGAGCTAGCTTTCGCTCATGCGCATGCGTTCACTGCTGGTCACCGCCCTGCTGCACGCCGGACCATCCGGCGCCCAGGGCTGGGTGCAGCTGCCCGACCTGCCCGCCGTGGCCCGGGATGATGCATCGGCCTTTGCGGCGGACAGTGCGGTGTTCGTCGGCACGGGCATGGACGTGGGGTTCCAGCTGACGAACGACTGGCACCGGTGGGACCCGGCCACGGCCACCTGGAGCACGATCGCACCGATGCCCGCCACGCCGCGGCAGTACGGTACGGGCTTCAGCGTGGGCGGCTTCGGATACCACTTCGGCGGTGTGGAAGCGGCGGGGCTCAGCAACGAGCTCTTCGTGTACCTTCCCGTGAACGAGGTGTGGTACGCGCTCGACACCATGCCGGGCCTGCCGCGGAGCGGCAGCGCGTCCTTCGTGCTCGGTGTGCGCGCCTTCATCGTGGGAGGGCGGGTGGGACCGGGCACGACCCTGACCGACGAGCTGTGGGAGTACTTCCCGTTCCTGAACACCTGGCTGCCGCGTCCACCGATGCCCGGTCCGCCCCGGCACCTCGCCGCGGTGTTCGCCCAGGGAAGCAAGGCCTATGTGGTGGGCGGACGCGCGGGCGACGGCAGCGCCCTGAACGATGGCTGGTGTTACGACGGCATCACCGACAGTTGGTCGGCCATCGCGCCATTGCCGGCCGCTGGACGTTTCGGGGCCGAGGGCTTCCGATGGCCCGGTGGCGGCATCGTGCTGGCTGGCGCCACGTCGGACAGCACCTTCCTGCGCGAGTGCTGGCGCTATGATGAGGCCACGGACAGCTGGTCCCCCCTGCCCGAGTTCCCGGGCGCCGCACGGAAGGGTGGCACCGGCGCGGTGGTCGACGGGGTGGTCCACTATGGCACGGGAAGCGACGGCACGCAGCGCTACGCGGATTGGTGGGCCCTGCATGCGGATGTGGGCCTCCAGCAGGCCGATGTGCCCACCCGGATCGTGGCCCATCCGAACCCGACCGCCGGCGACCTTCATCTCACCGGCATCCGCTCAGGCGCTCCACTGCCGCTCAGCATCCTGGATCCCGCTGGACGAGCTGTGCGTACGGGGACGTACGCTGCGGACCGCATCGTGGACGTGTCCGGCCTTCCACCCGGCACCTATCACCTTGTGCTGCACGCGCCGGGTGGCCCTCACACCGTGCGGTTCATCCGCATCCCCTGACCCATGGACCTCATCGACCCCGAGCTCGACGCGTACTGCGAGGCGCACAGCGGCATCGAAGCCCCCCACCTGCGTGCCTTGCGGGAGGAGACCTATGCGGGGGTGTACATGCCGCAGATGTGCAGCGGGCACCTGCAGGGCCGCTTCCTTTCGATGCTCAGCCACCTGGTGCGCCCGAAGGTGATCGTGGAGATCGGCACCTACACCGGCTACAGTGCGCTCTGCCTCGCGGAAGGGCTTGCGCCCGGCGGCATGTTGCACACCATCGACATCGACCCGCACCTGCCGCCCTTCGTGGCGCGCCACATCGCGGCGGCGGGCTTCCACGACCGCATCACCACGCACCACCGGTCGGCGCTGGAGGTCATCCCCACGCTGCCCACCCCGTTCGACCTTGTGTTCATCGACGCCGACAAACCGGCCTATCCCGCCTACTTCGATGCCGTGGTGGACCGCGTGCGGCCGGGCGGGCTCATCATCGCCGACAACGTGCTGTGGAGCGGCAGGGTGCTTCAACCCACCGGGGAGCAGGACCACCAAACGGCGGCCCTCGTGGCCTATGCACATCGCGTGAACGGGGATCCGCGGGTGGAGCCGGTGATCGTACCCCTCCGCGACGGGCTGATGATCGCCCGACGACGCTGACCGATGTCAGGTGCGGGGGATGCGTGCCTTCCGACCTTCAACGCATCATGGAAGCACAATTGTTCTACAAGGAACTTGGACGGCTGTTGTACGCCGTGGCCGCGGTGGACGGGAAGGTGAGCCCGAAGGAGGTCGACACCTTGAAACGCGTGGTGAAGGAGCGGCTGGTGCCCGTGGAGGCGGGCATGGACCATTTCGGCAGCGACCAGGCGTACATCACGGAGTTCGAGTTCGATGTGCTGGCCGAGCGCAATGCCACCAGTGAGGAGGCCTACACGTCGTTCATCGCGTACATGGCCCGGCACCGCAATGACCTGGGCGGGGAGCGCCGCGACCTCATCTACGCCTGTGCGCACGCCGTGGCCCGGGCGGTGCACGGGGTGGGCGCGAAGGAGTTCCCCCTGCTGGTGGACCTGCACCGGCACCTGGGCTGACCGGCCACCGCTACCTTGGGCGCATGACCGCGCCCCTCATCGACCTGCGCAGCGATACCGTCACGCGCCCCACCCCGGCCATGCTCGAAGCGATGCTGCGCGCGGAGGTGGGCGACGATGTGTTCGGCGAGGACCCCACGGTGAACGCCCTGGAGGAACGGTTGGCCGCGATGTTCGGGCACGAGGCCGCGGTCCTCTGCCCGAGCGGCACCATGACGAACCAGATCGCGATCAACGTGCACACGCGCCCGGGGGACGAGGTGATCTGCGAGGAGGGCGCGCACGTGTACCGCTACGAGGGTGGCGGCATGATGGCGACCAGTGGCTGCAGCGTGAAGCATGTGCCGGCCGATCGGGGTCGCTTCACGGCGGAAGCGGTGATCGAGGCCGTGAACGACCGCAGCGCCGCCTATCTGGCGAACAGCCGGATGGTGGTGGTGGAGAACACCGCGAACCGCGGTGGTGGCGCCATCTGGGACATGGCCGCAGTGCGCCGGATCCGAGAGGCGTGCGATGCGCACGACCTGCGCCTGCACCTGGACGGCGCACGGCTGTTCAATGCGATGGCCGTGGACGGCAGCGCGGCGACGCAGTGGGGAGCGTTGTTCGAGAGCCTCTCGATCTGCCTCAGCAAAGGGCTCGGCGCACCGGCGGGCAGTGTGCTCATCGGCCCGGCCCCGTTCATCCACCAGGCTCGGCGCGTGCGCAAACGCCTGGGCGGTGGCATGCGGCAGGCCGGTATCCTGGCCGCTGCCGGGCTCCACGCCCTGGAGCACCACGTGGCACGGCTGCCGGACGACCACCTCCGGGCCCGGCGCATCGGCGAAGCCCTGCACACCATGCCCCGGGTGGACGAGGTGATGCCGGTGGTGACGAACATCGTGATCTACACCCTGCGTGAGGGCCACAGCGCCGCCGACCACGTGGCCGCCCTCGCCCGCGAAGGCATCCGCTGCCTGGCCATCGGCCCCCGTCAGGTGCGCATGGTGACGCACCTGGACGTGGATGACGCAGCGATCGACCGTGTCGTGGACCGCCTGCGATCGATGGCGGACTGACCGGCCCGCCCGGAGGCTTCGCGTACACTTGCAGGCCCATGTCCGCACCGGCACGCTCCCCTACCTGGTCCTACCTGCTGATCGCGGTGGTGCTGTTGGCGGCCCTGGGGTACACGGTCCTGTCGTTGACGCAGTTCCCGCGGCGCACCGAGGAACTGGCGCGAATGGGGCTGGAACGCACCATCCGCAACCTGCGCACCAAGGTGCAGGGGGAGTTCGAACGGCTGGCGATGGACCTTCAGAAGGAGGCCGCCTTCGTGGCGCTGCACGATTCGATGCGGGTGCCCGAGCTGGTGGACCGCTGGCAGGCGCTGCTCGCGACCGAGCCGTCCCTGAACGCCGTGTACCTGGCCAACGAACGTGGCGCGGAGGTGGCGCTGCTGCGCACAGCGAGCGGCATCCGGGTGCGCCGGCAACTGGAAGGCCCGGGCCATGGCTTTCCCGTGAGCTGGGCACTGGTGCCGGAGGCCCCGCTCGAACGGGCCCGCATCGACAGCACGCTGTACGACCCCCGGATGGAAGCTTGGTTCAGCCGGGCCTTGAGCGAGCGGAAAGCGGAACCGGTGTGGAGCACAGCGGAGCGCTCTGCGGAAAGGGATACCATCGTCAATGAGGTGCTCGTCAGCCAGCTGATCCGTGCCGTGAAACAAGGACGGCCGTTCCGCGTGATGGGCTTCCGCGTGGACGCCGCGGCACTGGTGAACAGAACGCTGACCCCCGGGCCCGGTCGCTCCAACCACCCCATGGTGCTGTGGCCGGACGGACGGCCGCTGCTGGCCCTGCCAGCCGACAGCTCAGCGATCGGCCGGGCCAGCCGCATCGGACTGGAGCGCTGGGCCGAGCGCATGGACCGACGTGTGGTCCGCATCGGAGCTGGCCCGGACAGGCACATGCTGCAACTGCTCCCCTTTTCGCTGAACGGGGTCACCCTGCACCTCGGGGCCATCGTGGACATGGGCCAGTTGGAACCATGGCTGGGCACCGAACGGCGCTTCCTCTCGGCCATGCTGGCCGCGCTGCTGACGCTGCTGGTGCTGCTCACCCTCACCTTCATCCGCAGCCAGAGCGACCGCCGCCGCATGCGCGCCCAGGCCAAGCGGTCGCGTACCCAGGAGCGCAAGCTGGCCAAGGTGATCGGAGAGCGGGACGTGCTGGACCGCGAGGTGCACCACCGGGTGAAGAACAACCTGCAGGTGGTGAGCAGCCTGCTGAACATGCAGGCACAGCGCCTGCCGGAAGGCCCCGCGCGCGATGAGTTCGTCCGGGGCAAGCAGCGCATCGACATCATGGCGCTGGTGCACAACAAGCTGTACGCACTGCCCGACCTGCGCGGCATCCCCCTCGACCGCTTCTTCAGCGACCTGGCGGGCCAGATGGCCAAACTGCACGATCCACGGAGCCGGTCCGTGAGCCATGAGGTGGACGCCGCGGGCCTGCGCTGCGATCCGGACCAAGCGATCGACCTCGGGATCGTGCTGTGCGAGCTGATGAGCAATTGCTACCAGCACGCCTTCCCGCTGGTGACGGGCGGGCACATCGATCTGCGGCTGGAACCGCTTTCGAACGGCCTGGTGCGGCTGCGCGTCCGGGACAACGGACGGGGCATGCCCGCAGTGGTGGACGGCACGGGCCGTCTCGGATTGGACGTGGTGGAGGCCCTGGCGGAGAAGCTGGACGGGCAGTTCTCCATCACCACGGACCATGGCACCATCGCCGATGTGGTGTTCAAGCTGGTGCCCCTGCGCGAGGAATGAACCACATGGCGCGGCTCACTCGCTGAGCCACTCGATCTCCACGCGCCGTTCGCTCGGGTCGCGCCCCAGGCTCCGGCTGTCCCCGTAGTAGTTCACCATCAGGCGTTCCGGGGCGATGCCCCGGGCCAGCAGGTAGTCCCGTACCGCCCGCGCACGCTGCTCGCTCAAGGCGAGATTGAGGGCGGGATCGCCGCTGCGGTCGGTATACCCGGTGATCAGCACGCGGTCCTTCGAGGAGCGCGCGAGCTGCTCGAACACCTCGTTGAGCATGATGCGCTGCTCGGGGCCCAGGTCGGCGCCATTGCGGGGGAAGCGCACGGTGAGCTCCTCGCCGGTGAGGTCGCTGAGGTTGGCCAGGGGGTTGTCCGAACGGGGTTCTTCCTCCTTCCCCGAGCGCAGGTCATCCACCTGCCCCTGCATATCGTCGAGGCGACCCTCGATGTCGTCCATGCGGTCGCGCAAGGTCCACAGTTCCCTCCGCTGGTCCATGCGGTCGATGCGGTCGTGGATGGCGTCGAGCTCGGCCTTCAACCAGCGGTCACGCTTGCGGATGCGGGGTTGCTCCAGGGTGGGCTCCGCCGTTTCGGTCGGTGCGGGCCCGGGCAGCGCGGACAGGCTCAGCGAAGGCTCCACCGCTCCCCCACCCTCCGCGGCCAGCGAGAGGTCAAGCGCGCACAGGAAGTTCTCCTGGTCGAACACGGTGCCGCACACGGAGGGCACCTGCACGCTGGTCCGCGGATCGTCCGTGGCAGCGCCAAGCACCGGCACGGTGGAGAGGTCGAGGAGGTCGGCGCGCAGCTGCCGTTCCAGTTCATCGCGCTGCATCCGCACGAACCGGTAGATGGCCAGATAGCGGTCGCCTTCACCACCGGCGTCGATGGGCAGGGTGGCCTGGCTCCAGTCGAGCTGGAGCACGCGGCCCAGTTGATCGCGCGTGGGGGTCCCCAGGCCGGGGAAGAGGTCCGCGGCGTGGAACGCGGCGGCCGCGGTGCGGGCCATGGCCTCGATGCGGTCGGCGATCACTGCGGCGGGCAGGTCGGTGCTGACACCGGTGCGGGTGAACTGCACGTGCTGGTCAAGGAAAGCGCCGATGGCGGCCTCCACCAACCGGTCGAGGTGCAGCTGTCCCGTGGCCTCGCGGTCGGTGGGGGTGAAGCCGAAGACCGGTTCGGCCGTGTTGGGCGCGAACCGCCAGGTGGCGTGGAAGACAGGGGCCGGGGCCAGGCTGTCGGTCGACACGCCGCGCACCTCCACCAGCGAGGCATCGGCCTGCACACGCAGCACCAGGTCCTGGGCGCTCATCACGGCGGGGACCAGCAGCAGGGGCAGGATGAAGGCACGCATCGCTCCGAAGGCGTGAACATAGCCTCGTGCGCGGGCGGGCTTCACAGCCGCTGCGGACAAGATCCCCACAAGCCGATCAACACATCAGCGACCGGGCACGTGCGCGGGGGCCCACCGGATCACCCAGTCGGCGGCGTCCTCCAGGTCGGTGCACACGCGGAAGGGGAAGGTGGGCCGGTTGAAGCGCAGGAAGAACTCGGCCTGCAGGCGGTCGCTGCGGTCGGTGGCCAGGAAGGCGACGGGGCGGCCGCGGAGACGGCTGCACCGGACCAGCAGGGTGCGGGCCTCGGGCGCCACGCGCACCTGCTCGCGCAGCTCCACCACCAGGGGCATGCGTCCGCCGGGGTCCACCGCCTGTGCCAGGCGCAGCAGGTCGCGCATCTCGCGCAGATCCACCCGGGTGCGGGCCTTCAGGCGCACGCGCAGCACACCTTCCTCCCGCCACAGCTCATAAGGGGCCACCTCGAGGGCGATCGACACGTCGCTCACGGCGCCGAATGTATTCGACCAACGGATCCGTGCGACCGATGGGTCCCTTCGCAATATCCCCCGACCGCTGTGGACAGCTCAGGGGGCCAGGACCTCGTGCACGGGGTGGCCGGAGCAGGCATCGGGGAAAGCCGTCCCCAACAGCACGGCCAGGGTGGGTGCGATGTCGGTGATGGAGGTGCGCCGCACGACCTCGCCGGGCCGAATGCCCTGGCCATAGAAGAGGATGGGCACGTGGGTGTCGTAGGTCCATGGGCTTCCGTGCGTGGTGCCCCTTCCGTCGGACCAGTCCTCGCGTTCGAAGTATCCGGGTCGCAGCACGTAGCACACGTCCCCGCTCCGCGCAGGCATGAAGCCCTGCTGGACCATGGCCCGGATGCCGCCTGGATAGGCCGTTCGCACAAGGTCGTCGGAGGTGAGGGCCTCGGCCACGAGCGGTTCGGACAGGAGGGCATCCGCCGCCAGGCGCCGCATCGCTGCGGGATCGACCTTGCGGGCCTTCATCAGGGAGTCGTTCAACCAGACCTGGTCGTTCATCAGGCGGCGCACCCAATCGCCATCGCCATGGCGTTCGG
Source organism: Flavobacteriales bacterium (assembly GCA_016715895.1). NCBI lineage: Bacteria > Pseudomonadati > Bacteroidota > Flavobacteriia > Flavobacteriales > Flavobacteriales bacterium. Next base: position 1,598,986 of record JADJXH010000003.1, read on the forward strand.
CGATGGCCCGTTCGATCGCGGCCTCCAGGCGCGCGACGGGCACATAGCCGGCGCTGCCCTTCAGGTCCCGCAGGTAGGCGGGCACGTCCACCGCGCCATGATCGGCGGTGAGGAAGACCGTGTAGCGGCCCGCCCCCACACGCTCGTCCAAGGCCTTCAGCAGGCGGGCCAGCTCGCGGTCCAGGCGCAGGTACATGTCCTCGATCTCCAAGGCGCGGGGGCCCATGCGATGGCCGAGCAGGTCGGGCGAACTGTAGCTCACGGCCAGCAGGTCGGGAATGGCGTCACGCCCCAGGCCCTCTCCTTCCAGGGCCGCCAGGGCGGCATCGGTGAGCAGGGTGTTGCCGGCGGGCACGTAGCCGATGAGGCCCGTGTTGGCCCCGTTGGCCGAGAGCGCGGCGAGGTCCTGCGGCAATGTGGCCGAGGCGGCGCCGTTCAGCGGGATCTCGTACGGGTTGTCGTCCGGCAGGGCCTGGTGATAGCGCTCGCGCGGAAGCAGCAGGTCCCAGGTGCTCTTCAGGTATGACGCGGCGAGCCTCCGGCCATTGAACGTCGCGAGCCAGGCCGGCAGGGAATCCGCATACCACCGGCTGGTGACGAAGGCCCCTTCCGCTCCACCGGCGAACCAGTAGGCCGCATCGCCCGTGCGGCCGATGGGCAGGATGGCGCCGCGATCCTTGATCGACAGGCCCAGCGTGATGCTGCGTCCGTCCGTGCGGCGCTCCAGCTCATCGGCGATGGTGGTGCTGAGGAGGTTCAACGGCGAGCGGGCCGCACCCGAGGCCGCACCGACCACGGTGGACGATGGATCCTCCGCGCAATAGCGCACCCGGCCGCTGGCGCGGTCCACCAGGTCATTGCCCGTGATGCCATGGTGGGACGGTGTGGTGCCGGTGTACACACTGGCGTGGCCGGGCCCGGTCACCGTGGGCATGTAGGGGAAGTGTGCGTTCCGCAGGAAAGCCCCTTCACCCACCAGGCGTTTGAAGCCACCCTCACCGAAGTTGTCCCAATAGCGGTAGATGAAGTCGGCGCGCATCTGGTCCACCACGATGCCCACCACCAGCTTGGGTGGGGCCTGCCAGGCGGGTTGCTGCGCGGCAACGGAGGATGCCAGGGCCAGGGCGATGCCGGGTAGGAGGACGCGGATCATGCGGAGCGGGCGATGAGATGGAAGAGGGCGACGCCGGCGATGACGCTGACGGCGATGTTGGCCGCGACCAGCAGATGCTGGCCTTCGCGAAGCAGGAGGAAGTTCTCGTAGCTGAAGGTGCTGAAGGTGCTGAAGCCGCCGCAGAAGCCGGCGGCGAGGAAGGCCTTGAGCGCATCGCGCCCCTCCAGATGCGGGTGCAGGCGCAGCACGAGCCAGGCGAGCAGGGCGGTGGCCAGCAGGTTGGAGGCCAGGGTGGCCCAGGGGAAGGCACTTCGGAGGCCGAGAGCGAGCACCGCACGGCTGACGCCGAAACGGGCCACGCTGCCCAGCCCGCCGCCGAGGAAGACCGCCAGCCAGAGGTTCATACCGAGCTCCGTTGTGCCAAGGCGCGCCACCGCAGCACGCCCCGAAAGATGGCGAAGAAGAGCGCTCCGACCGCCGCGCCGTAGAGCCCGCCCACGAGCACGTCACCCGGGTAGTGCACGCCGAGATAGATGCGGCTGTAGGCCACGAAGGCGGCCCAGCCCAGCAGCGCACCGGTGGCCCACACGGGTCTTCCCTGCAGGGCGCGCGCCACGAAGACCGCGATGGCGAAATGGTTGCTGGCGTGCGACGACACGAAGCCGAAGCGGCCGCCACAGTGGCCGTCCACCACCTGCACAAGCCCCTGCAGGGCGGGTTCATGGCAGGGACGCAGCCGCTGCACCGTGTTCTTGAACAGCACCACGCTGCCGCTGTCGCTGCAGAGGATCATCACGGCGATCACCGGCAGGCACCAAGCGAAGGCGGTCCAGCCGTAGCGGCGCTGCAGCAGCACCAGCAGCAGGGCGTACACCGGGAACCAGGTGGGCATGGCCGAGGCCAGCACCATCACCCCGTCGGCCCAGGGGGCGTGCGCCCCGTTGATCGCCAGGAAGGCCGCGCGGTCCAGTTCGTCGAGGCGCTGGACCATGGTCACACGCTCCACTCGGGGAACTCCGTGCGCTGCGCCACCGGACGGTGCAGGAGCGTCCACAACTTGTCCTTCAGCTCGTCGAGGCCGATGCCGGCCACGCTGCTGATCAGCACACTGTCCACATCGGCGGGCAGCTCGCGGCGAAGCTCCTCCATCATCCCGCTGTCCAGCATGTCGCACTTGGTGACGGCCAGCAGGCGGTCCTTGTCCAGCAGTTCGGGGCTGTACTGTTTCAGTTCGTTCAACAGCACCTGGTAGTCGTGTCGGATGTCGGTGCTGTCGGCGGGGATCATGAACAGCAGCACGCTGTTGCGTTCGATGTGGCGCAGGAAGCGCAGGCCGAGACCGCGGCCTTCGTGCGCCCCTTCGATGATGCCGGGGATGTCGGCCATCACGAAGCTCTTGTGGTCGCGGTAGGGCACGATGCCGAGGTTGGGTGTCAGCGTGGTGAAGGCGTAGTCGGCGATCTTGGGCTTGGCGGCGGTGATGGCGGCCAGCAGGGTGCTCTTGCCGGCGTTGGGGAAGCCCACCAGGCCCACGTCGGCCAGCACCTTCAGCTCCATGGCCACCCACTGGCTGATGCCGGGTTCACCGGGTTGGGCGAAGCGCGGGGTCTGGTTGGTGCTGGTCTTGAAGTGCTGGTTGCCCAGGCCGCCGCGGCCGCCGGACAGCAGCACCACCTCCTCCCCGTCCTTCATCACCTCGGCCATCACCTCCTCCGTATCGCTGTTGCGCACCACGGTGCCCAGGGGCACTTCGATCACCACATCGCGGCCGGCCTTGCCGCTGCACTGGTTGGCGCCGCCGCTCTCGCCGTCGCCGGCGATCACGTGCTTGGTGTAGCGCAGGTGCAGCAGGGTCCACAGCTGGGCGTTGCCGCGCAGGATCACGTGCCCACCGCGGCCGCCGTCGCCGCCATCGGGACCGCCCTTGGGAATGTACTTCTCCCGGCGCAGATGGCGCGAGCCGGCGCCGCCCTTGCCGCTGCGGCACTCAATGCGGATGTGGTCGATGAAGTTCACGGCGGCGCAAAGGTCGGCATTGGCGGAGGAAGGGGGGCGGGGGGGCGACCGGAGAAGCGAACTGACCACGTTGAAGGGTCACGCAAAATCCCGAACTTCAAGGCGCTGAACCGGTCCAGACAGCCCCCCAACGACACATGACCACGCGCCGCAAGAAGACCAAAGCGGAACTGGAGCGCATGCTCGAGAACGGCACGCTCACCACCCACGAGGATAAACTCCAGTACCTCATGAAGGTAAGAGGGTGGAGCCGACGGGACGCCGAGTACCACCTCCAAGGGCCGCCGATCACTGTACGTGACGGGAAAAAGATCCACTACGACTGATACCGGACCTGCTTTCAGGCAGCGAGCAAACCGCGTCGAACAAGGGTATTCCCGGCCACCAGCCAGCTTACCCTGGCAGCACCGTGCTGGAACCCGAACCAACGGCTCAGGATCGGGGTGTGACCGTGCCCATCACCGCTGAGGTCGGGGTTTCGCCCGCATGGACGCACCGGGGATGTTGCGTTCACTGTAACGGTCTGGGTCTGAAGAACACGGGCCCAACATCGCTCCGCAGATCCACGTCCCCTTGTTCATGCCGCCATGGAGCGGATCGGCTCAATTGGATAGCTGCTCTTTCGTTTTACTATTTATTAACATCAGACAGAATTCACTCGACTTTATCGCATCTTAGAAACCTGATACTGCCATATTTCTCGACATGCAACCCATCGCGCACGCCGCCCAAGATGCCACTGGTCGCTGGCGTGAACCGCACGACCTGGAAGCACACATCCAAGGTGTCGCTGAACTGGCAGCGCGTTTTGCCAAAGAATTCAGCGGCCAAGAGATCGCCCGCCACGCCGCCCTGTGGCACGACCTCGGCAAATACCAGCCCCGCTGGCAGCAATTCATCCGCAAGGCCAGCGGCTACCAAGCCGATGCGCACATCGAGGACAAGCCGGGCCACCCGAACCACTCCACGGCTGGCGCGCTGCACGCTTGCGACCGCTACAAGAAGGAAGGAAGAGTGCTGGCCTACTTGATCGCAGGGCACCATGCCGGACTTAGCGATTGGAACACCGAGGATCATAGCCTACAAGCAAGACTTGAATTGGAAGCAAGTCGGGGCGAACTCACCGACAGCCTGAAGGGCGACATACCGGACAGCATATTACTACCGAGCGCACCGCCACCGGACCTGAAGACGATACCCGGCAAAGCGCATGGCTTCGCTCTTTGGCTGCGCATGGTCTTCTCCTGTCTCGTGGATGCCGACTTCCTCGACACGGAAGGCTACATGGACCCGGACAAGGCCAACGGGCGGGGTGGCTGGCCTTCGCTCGGTGAATTGAAAGAGCGCTTCGACGCCTATATGGCCGAAAAGGTGCGCGGTGCGAAGCCATCAACAGTGAACACACTGCGCGCGGGCATCCTTACGCAATGCCGAGCCAAGGCCACGAACGCACCTGGCCTGTTCTCACTCACTGTACCCACCGGCGGTGGCAAGACCCTATCCTCCCTAGCCTTCGCGTTGGACCACGCCAAGGCGCACGGGAAGAGCCGCATCATCTATGTGATACCCTACACGAGCATCATCGAGCAGACCGCCGATGAGTTCCGAAGGGCCTTTGGCGAACTCGGACACGCGGTGATCGAGCACCATAGCAACGCTGATGTGGCCGAGAACAAGGAAACGCCGAGCAGTCGGCTTGCTTGCGAGAATTGGGATGCGCCCATCGTGGTTACCACGAATGTGCAATTCTTCGAGTCGCTCTTTGCTGCCAAGACCAGCCGGTGCCGCAAGCTGCACAACATCGTGAACAGCGTGGTGGTCATCGACGAGGCGCAGATGCTGCACCCCGAGTTCCTGCAACCCACGCTGGATGTCCTCGACCTGCTCACCAAGTACTACGGTGTCAGCGTGGTGCTCAGCACGGCAACACAACCGGCGCTCGCTACTGTCACCGAATACACCGACCCGCAGAAACACATCCGCGGGCTGGATGGCGCCAGGGAATTGATGGACGACCCCGATGCGCTCTACCACGTGTTGAAGCGGGTGAATGTCCGCATGCCTGAGCAGATGGATACGCCTACCGCTTGGGAAGACCTTGCCGAGCGGTTGAAGACGCATGAGAGTGTGCTCGCCATCGTGAACATGCGGAAGCATGCGCATGAACTGCATGCCCTGATGCCGGAAGGCACCCTGCACCTATCCGCCCTCATGTGCGGAGCCCATCGCTCGGTGGTCATCGGCGACATCAAGCAACGCATCAAGGACAAGGTACCCACTCGAGTCGTGTCCACCCAACTGGTTGAAGCTGGTGTGGACCTTGACTTTCCAGTGGTTTACCGCGCCATGGCAGGTCTCGATTCCATCGCACAGGCGGCGGGGCGCTGCAATCGCGAAGGCACCCTGGAACGGGGTGAGGTCCATGTGTTCGTGCCACCACAAGCTTCACCACGTGGACTACTGCGCAAAGGCGAGGATGCCTGCCGTTCACTGCTGCACGGCTATGCGGGCGATCCACTGGACCGGGCACTGTTCAGCAAGTACTTCCAGCACCTCTACTACTCATGCGACCTGGACAGGCAACACATCTGCGACCTGCTGAAAGTGGATGGAGCCACGCTGGCCGTGAGTTTCCGAAGCGCAGCGGACAAGTATCGGCTCATCGAGGACGAAGACCGTGTTTCCGTGGTGGTGCTGTACCGGGGAAAAGATGGCACGGATGTTACCGTGGACGACCTGTTGCGCACGCTGAAGAACAAAGGGCCCGAACGCTGGCTGATGCGAAAACTCCAACGCTACACGGTGAACGTCCATCGGCGCGATGCCCTGCGCTTGCTGGGCACCGGTGCCCTCACCGAGATGATACCCGGCCTCTTCGTGCAAACCGCCGATGGCCTTTACCACCCGCACCTCGGCCTACAAACCGATGAAGTGCGCTTGACTCCTGAACACTACCTAGCCTGAACCGCCATGAAGACCTATTGCCTTGAAGTGACCGGCGATTACGCCTGCTTCACCCGCCCCGAAATGAAGGTGGAGCGTGTGAGCTACGATGTGATCACACCCTCCGCCGCACGCGCCGTGTTCGAGTCCATCCTGTGGAAACCCGCCATCCGCTGGCATGTGCGCAAAGTGGAAGTGCTCAAACCTATTCGCTGGATGAGTTTGAGGCGAAACGAAGTGGCCAGCGTGGTAAGCACCCGCAATGTGGAAACAGCCATGAAGACCGGTCGCGGCGACCTTGGCCTCTATATCGAGGACGACCGACAGCAACGCGCCGGACTCTTCCTGCGGGATGTGGCCTATCGGCTTCATGCCGACCTGGAGTTCCTGCGTGACAAGGACAAGGAGGGCAATGCGCGTAAATACGAGGAGATGTTCGAGCGGCGCGCAGCAAAGGGCCAGTGTGTGAACCAGCCCTACCTCGGCTGCCGTGAGTTCGCCGCACACTTCCGACTGGTGGAGAATGCGGCCAAGGAGCCTGCACCCATCGGTATGGACGAAAAGCTCGGTTACATGCTGCACGACCTGGACTTCACGAACCCCAGCGACCCGCAGCCCAAGTTCTTCAAGGCCGAAGTCGTTGGTGGTGTCATGCTCGTTCCCGATTTGAACCACAACACCGTACGCGCATGATCCTGCAAGCACTTAACGATTACTACAAGCGCGCGGAGAATCTCGCCCCCGAAGGATGGGTGCGCCGTGGTGTGGACTATTTGATCGTGCTGGACAAGCAAGGGAATTGCACCAATGTGGAGTGCATCCAAGACCAAGTGAAAGGGAAGGCCATTGCACATCAGATGTTGGTACCTCACATCGGTAAGCAGGCATTGAAGCACACCAACAGCGGCAAGGACGCTAACCTGCTTTGGGACAACGGCAGCTTCGTTCTCGGTGGTGCAGGAAAGGGCCGGACCAAGGTGGAATCATTTGTCGCTACGCTCGATGAGTGGTTCCCTGGCACCCAGGACGAAGGTGTGTCTGCCATACGGTCATTCACTCGGTTGATGCTCGAAAGACCCGGTTCGAGAGATGAACTGTTGACCCGCTTCAACTTGAAGGAACTCTTCGATGAGCGCGATTTTGTCTTTGCGTTCAAACTACATGGGGACGTGGAACCAGTCCACAACCGACGTGCTGTTCGCACTGCTTATGAGCAGAAGCGTACGAATGGCACTAGTGAAAGGCAGGTCATGGGCAACTGCCTCGTGACAGGTGCTGAGAATGTCCCGCTCGCTTTGAACGAAACGGTGATCAAGCCCATTTTAGGTGGCCAGCCAGCTGGAGTGAACATCATCTCATTCAACAAGAGGTCATTCGAATCATACGGTAAAGCTGGGCGCAAAGGAGAGAACGCGCCGGTGAGCAAGGAAGCATCGTTCGGGTACACCACGGCATTGAATGGATTACTGACCTCAGACCATCAGAGGCTACAGATCGCTGATGCTACCACTGTCTTCTGGGCCAGTGAGCAACACGAAATGGAGGACCTCTTTGGGGAGATCATGGTTGACGACCCGGAGCGCGGGACCAAAGCACTACAGGCCATGTTGAATGCAGCGCGGAGCGGAAGGTTCACCATTGGTGAGCCTACGGCAACGTTTCATGTGCTTGGCGTAGCGGCACCGGCCAAGGCTCGCGTCTCTATCCGTTTCTATCAGGAAGCAGAATCGTTGGCACTCGCTAAGCGCTTGCTCCAACATTTCGAGGACTTGCAGGTCACGGAAACGCCTATCCACTACTCAATAAGCCGCTTGCTCCGTTCCATTGCCGTGCGTGGCGAGAAGGAGAACATCCCAGATGGCTTGGCATCAGACCTCGTACGGTGCATAGTCGGGGACTTGCCATACCCCCCAGTTCTACTCTCGGCTGCGGTAATGCGCTGCCGGGCAGAGCAATCGAAACGGGACAAGAAGCGAGGAAGTGAAAATGTGCCCCGTGAACGGGCCGCACTCCTTAAAGCCTGCCTCAACCGAACCATCCGCCTGAACAACCAAACAGCCAACGAACCGCAACCTGAATTCACCGCCATGCTCGACCCGAACAACCCCGACAACGCCTACCGCTTGGGCCGCCTCTTTGCCGCGCTCGAAAAGACACAAGAGGATGCGTTTTGGCCAACGCGACTGAATGCCACCATCCGAGACCGGTACTACGGCGCGGCATCCAGCACGCCGGCCACCGTATTCTCCACGCTGCTGCGAATGAAGAATCATCACATCTCGAAGATGGAAAACAGAGGCACAGCCATCAATCGAGAGAAGCTGATAGGCGAGATCATGGATGGGCTGGACAAGTTCCCCGGCCATCTGCCGCTGCCCGCGCAGGCCCGCTTTGCGCTCGGTTACTACCACCAGCGCCAAGCCCTGTTCCCAAACTCCGACAAATCCAACGAACCTTCAAACAACTGACCCCATGGAACTCAAGAACCGCTACGACTTCGTCCTGCTCTTCGATGTGAAGGACGGCAACCCCAATGGCGACCCGGATGCAGGCAACCTGCCGCGCCTCGACGCCGAATCAGGCCACGGCCTCGTGACCGATGTTTCGCTCAAGCGCAAGGTGCGGAACTACGTCGGCCTTGTGAAAGGCGAACAAACGCCGTACGAGATCTACGTGAAGGAGAAGGCCGTGCTCAACCTCACGCACGAACGCGCTTACGAAGCCATCGGCGTGAAGACTGATGGCGACGACAAGAAGAAACGCAAAGGGGGCGGCGACGAGGTGAACAACGCGCGCAATTGGATGTGCAAGAACTTCTTCGACGTACGCACGTTCGGCGCGGTGATGTCCACAGGCGTGAACTGCGGCCAAGTTCGTGGACCTGTGCAACTCACGTTCGCACGTTCCATTGACCCGGTCGTCGCGCTGGAACATTCCATAACACGGATGGCGGTAGCGACCAAGGAAGAGGCGGAAAAGCAGGAAGGCGACAACCGCACCATGGGTCGCAAACACACCGTACCCTACGGTGTCTATGTAGCGCATGGTTTCGTGTCCTCGTTCCTCGCCAAGCAGACGGGTTTCTCCGAAGAAGACCTCAAGCTGCTCTGGCAGGCGCTCACCAGCATGTTCGAACATGACCGGTCGGCAGCGCGCGGCCAGATGGCCACACGCGGCCTCTACGTCTTCAAGCACGACAGCGACCTGGGCAACGCACCCGCCCATGACCTGTTCAGCCGTATCCATGTGAAGCGCAAGGACGGCGTCGACATCGCTCGCGATTGGAGCGATTACGATGTGACCATCAACGAAGCCAACATGCCCAACGGCGTGAAACTGGAGCGCGTGTACGAATCTGTCGCCATGGAAATGGCTTGATGCAAGCACTCGACCCTATCCCCATCTCCGCCCTGCAACACTGGATGTACTGCCCCCGGCAGTGCGCTTTGATCCATGTGGAGCAGGTGTTCGCGGACAACGTGCATACCGCACGCGGCAACGCCGTGCATGCGCTGGTGGACGAGCCGGGGTACGAGCTGAAGAAGGGTGTGAAAGTCGAGCGGTCGCTTCCCCTGTGGAGCGACCGCATCGGCCTCATCGGCAAGGCTGACCTGGTGGAGTTCTACCCGGATGGCAGCGTGTTCCCGGTGGAGTTCAAGCATGGGCCCAAGCGCAAACACACCCACGACGACATCCAACTAGCGGCACAGGCCATGTGCCTGGAGGAAATGCTGGTCAAGCCCGTACCACAAGGTGCGATCTACCACGCCAGCAGCCGCAGGCGTCGCGATGTGGACATCGATGCCGACCTGCGCAAGCTGGTGGAAGTCACCACCGAGGCCGTTCGCACCTGCATTCAAGAAGGCCGCTTGCCACCGCCTGTGAACGATGATCGCTGCGAGCACTGTTCCTTGAAGGAGATCTGTCAACCCGATGTGCTGGATGACAAGCGGGCCCAAGCGCGCTTGCGCGATACGCTCTTTGATATCGATAGCTGATGCACCATCTGGAGAACACCCTCTACGTGATGACCCCCAATGCCTACGCGCATTTGGAGAACGCCACCGTCCGCATCGACGTGGAGAAGGTGAAGAAGCTGCAAGTGCCCCTGCACCACCTGGCCGGGCTGGTCACCTTCGGCAATGTCATGGTCTCTCCTGCCCTTATGCACAAGTTGGCCGACGAGGGCAAAAGCCTTGTGCTGCTCGACTTCAATGGCCGTTTCAAAGCGCGCTTGGAAGGCGGCATCAGCGGCAACATCCTGCTGCGCAAGGCCCAATACAAAACAGCAGATGACCCGGCCGCCATCTTGGAAATAGCACGCGCCATCATCGCGGGCAAGATCAAGAACAGCCGTACCGTACTGCTGCGCGGGGCTCGGGAAACCGACCATGCGAACGACATCGCCAAGCTCGATGCCGTGGCCCTGAGCCTCGCCCAGACCTTGAGCAACCTGAAACACGCCACCGACGTGGATACCGTGCGCGGCCTCGAAGGCGAAGCGGCCAAGAACTACTTCGGTGTGCTTCCCCTCATCATCAAGCCGCAACACCGCGAAGCCTTTGCGCTCAACGGCCGCACCCGCCGTCCGCCACTGGACCGCACAAATGCTCTGCTCTCCTTCCTCTACGCCATGCTCATGAACGACTGCCGCAGCGCCCTGGAAGCCGTGGGCCTCGATCCACAGCTCGGCTTCTTGCACACGGTCCGCCCAGGCCGTGCTGCCTTGGCCTTGGACCTTCAGGAAGAGTTCCGTTCGGTCATCGTGGACCGTTTCGCGCTAACGCTCATCAACCGTGGCCAAGTGAACGCAGGAGATTTTGAAACGCGGGAAGGTGGGGCGGTCTCGTTGACCGAGAAGGGGCGCAAGACGGTGGTGGTGGCCTGGCAGGAGCGCAAACAGGAAGAGGTGCAACACCCGCTCACCGGCACGAAAACACCGATCGGGCTATTGCCCTTCCTGCAGGCACGCTTCCTGGCCCGGACCATCCGCGGTGAGATGGAAGGCTATATCCCCTACTTATCGAAGTAACATGCTCATCATCGCCACCTACGACGTGTCGACCGAAACCGCAGGTGGCCGGAAGCGCCTCCGCAGAGTGGCCAAGATCTGCGAGCGCATGGGGCAACGGGTCCAGAAGAGCGTATTCGAGTTCGAGGTGGACCAAATGCAGTACGAGCAGTTGGAGCGGGAGTTGCTGGCCGAGATCGACGAGTTGGAGGACAGCCTCAGGTTCTACCGGCTCACCGAGCCGGCGCATCTGCGGGTGAAGCAATTCGGGAATTTCAGGAGCACCGACTTCGAGAAGCCGCTTATCGTATAACTTGAGGCGACGCGCTCTGCGCGAACCTCAAGTGACCGGAAAAAGTCAGGCGATCCGCGCAACGGTGCAAGCCAATGCGAGTGCGGTTTGGGGAACGAACGCTGTGCCCGCTACGTTGATCCGGGTACGGCTGAGCTACTTTCGCGCAAGTACGTCCTGTTCAGCTTGGTGCAAGCCGGCTGAACAAGGCGGCCTATCGCTTGACCTTCGGGTCGGGCGCGGATTGAAACGTCGCGGCCGTGGTCCTGACCGAACAGGCGCGCTATCGCTTGACCTTCGGGTCGGGCGCGGATTGAAAGCTTGCCGCTCGGGAACCGGCTATCGCTTGACCTTCGGGTCGGGCGCGGATTGAAACTTCGCGGCCAGCAGTTCCTCCGTCTCCCGTACCAGCCTATCGCTTGACCTTCGGGTCGGGCGCGGATTGAAACCGCAGACGGGGCACAGCTTGTTCAGCGCCTACACTATCGCTTGACCTTCGGGTCGGGCGCGGATTGAAACTCGGCGTTCCGGTACATCGCCCACAGCACCGCGCTATCGCTTGACCTTCGGGTCGGGCGCGGATTGAAACCAAGGTCAGACAGTAGCTCGCTCACCGCCCTGCCTATCGCTTGACCTTCGGGTCGGGCGCGGATTGAAACTTGCAGAACACGCTCATCATGGCCTCTCGCACCCCTATCGCTTGACCTTCGGGTCGGGCGCGGATTGAAACTGGTACAACTCCCACCCGGTACCGGGCGGCTCAACTATCGCTTGACCTTCGGGTCGGGCGCGGATTGAAACGTGGCCGGCCTGCCGGTGGGCGTGGCGGCATGGTCTATCGCTTGACCTTCGGGTCGGGCGCGGATTGAAACTGCTCGTCTTCGGTACGGTAGAACACCTTCCGGCCTATCGCTTGACCTTCGGGTCGGGCGCGGATTGAAACAGGCCGGTGAAGGCCGCCACCTGCGCATCGGTGCTATCGCTTGACCTTCGGGTCGGGCGCGGATTGAAACACGTAGTACCCCTTGGCCTTGCTTCGCGGCTTGGGCTATCGCTTGACCTTCGGGTCGGGCGCGGATTGAAACTTCGACACCGAGGACGACTACGAGCCCGCGCGCTCTATCGCTTGACCTTCGGGTCGGGCGCGGATTGAAACAGGCCGTGGAACTCTTGGCCAAGTTCGTACAGGTCTATCGCTTGACCTTCGGGTCGGGCGCGGATTGAAACAAGGAAGGCGACCGCTACTGGCGTGCCCTGTGCACCTATCGCTTGACCTTCGGGTCGGGCGCGGATTGAAACATCACCCTGGAGATGAACGAGCGGGCCCTGGGCCTATCGCTTGACCTTCGGGTCGGGCGCGGATTGAAACACCATCGCCTCCATGGCCCTCAACGAAGGCATGCTATCGCTTGACCTTCGGGTCGGGCGCGGATTGAAACTCCTCTCTGGGGTTCGGGTCCGCGCCGCAGATGGGCTATCGCTTGACCTTCGGGTCGGGCGCGGATTGAAACAGGGCGGCGGCGAAGATGAGCTTCGGGTCCGCCACTATCGCTTGACCTTCGGGTCGGGCGCGGATTGAAACGACGAGTGCGGGGTGACGATCCCCACCCAGGACTACTATCGCTTGACCTTCGGGTCGGGCGCGGATTGAAACTTCCTGATGGACACCGGCACGGCCGCCTACACCCCTATCGCTTGACCTTCGGGTCGGGCGCGGATTGAAACTGGAGGTGGACCCCACCGACCACATCGATGTGGCCTATCGCTTGACCTTCGGGTCGGGCGCGGATTGAAACCCTTGCCAGGACATCAGCGCAGCCGGAAAAGGAGCTATCGCTTGACCTTCGGGTCGGGCGCGGATTGAAACGTGGTGGACGACCGCTCTCCGAAGAAGGCCGGCCTCTATCGCTTGACCTTCGGGTCGGGCGCGGATTGAAACATGAGCCTGCAGGGCCGGGACCACCCGGACGGCACTATCGCTTGACCTTCGGGTCGGGCGCGGATTGAAACATTGTCCTCCGTGGCAAGGAAGCCGGTAATGTGCTATCGCTTGACCTTCGGGTCGGGCGCGGATTGAAACGATGCGCCACCACACCAGCTCATCGTGCGGCAGCTATCGCTTGACCTTCGGGTCGGGCGCGGATTGAAACGACCTGCTGGGGGGCTACAACTGCCAGCACATCCCTATCGCTTGACCTTCGGGTCGGGCGCGGATTGAAACAGGATCACCGGGCGGGCCAGGTCGATCGTGAGCACTATCGCTTGACCTTCGGGTCGGGCGCGGATTGAAACAAGCACGTGGAGAGCGCCGCCCTGGAGAACGAGCTATCGCTTGACCTTCGGGTCGGGCGCGGATTGAAACACCGTCATCCGCACCGGCTACACGGCGACCATTGCTATCGCTTGACCTTCGGGTCGGGCGCGGATTGAAACCGCGAGATCCTTGACGATGCCACCACCCGCACCGTCTATCGCTTGACCTTCGGGTCGGGCGCGGATTGAAACAGCTTCCGGGCGGCACCACGGACGCCGAGGCTGATCTATCGCTTGACCTTCGGGTCGGGCGCGGATTGAAACATCATGTCGGCAGCGACACCGAACAGGACGTGGACTATCGCTTGACCTTCGGGTCGGGCGCGGATTGAAACTTACTCAACAGGAAGATGTACTCGTGAGCCTTCGCTATCGCTTGACCTTCGGGTCGGGCGCGGATTGAAACGCCGTACCGCGACCGCACGGCTCCACTTAACGTCTCTATCGCTTGACCTTCGGGTCGGGCGCGGATTGAAACGCGTCGCAGACCTGGTGGTCACTAAAGGACGAATCTATCGCTTGACCTTCGGGTCGGGCGCGGATTGAAACAGCGTCGGCACCGTGTCGGAGCCGTACCAGGGCTCCTATCGCTTGACCTTCGGGTCGGGCGCGGATTGAAACGTGAACGAATGGGGCGAGGCCATCGAGGGCAATGCTATCGCTTGACCTTCGGGTCGGGCGCGGATTGAAACATGACGAGCGCCAAGGGTGCGACCCCAGAAGAGGCTATCGCTTGACCTTCGGGTCGGGCGCGGATTGAAACACCGGCCCGCAAACGCTGTGCGAGCGTTGACGAACTATCGCTTGACCTTCGGGTCGGGCGCGGATTGAAACTCCGGCCGTGCGGGTGCTGCCGTACTGCCTGGACTATCGCTTGACCTTCGGGTCGGGCGCGGATTGAAACGACCTCCGGCAGCTACCGGGCCTCACGCCGCCTTCTATCGCTCGACCTTCGGGTCGGGCGCGGATTGAAACAGCACGTATACGTCAAGGGCGCCCACGATGACCACTATCGCTCGACCTTCGGGTCGGGCGCGGATTGAAACCGGTGAGGCCCCGCCCCTGTGGCGGGGCTTCGCTCTATCGCTCGACCTTCGGGTCGGGCGCGGATTGAAACACCAGCTGCAGGTAGGACGGCGCGTAGAGCTCCAACTATCGCTCGACCTTCGGGTCGGGCGCGGATTGAAACAGTTTCCGGGCGGCACCACGGACGCCGAGGCTGATCTATCGCTCGACCTTCGGGTCGGGCGCGGATTGAAACGCGGTCGTCCTGCCGCAGTTGGGGATCTCGCACACTATCGCTCGACCTTCGGGTCGGGCGCGGATTGAAACCACCACCCGACGAACGCCGGTCCGGCCGCTTGGCACTATCGCTCGACCTTCGGGTCGGGCGCGGATTGAAACGCCACGGTGAGCAGGGCGTCCCACAACGACAGGCGCTATCGCTCGACCTTCGGGTCGGGCGCGGATTGAAACTATGCGGAGTACAGCGAGCGGCTGGGCGACCGGCCTATCGCTCGACCTTCGGGTCGGGCGCAGATTGAAACGCGCACGGGCGAACGTGGACCGCACAAGGATGGCCCTATCGCTCGACCTTCGGGTCGGGCGCGGATTGAAACCTGTCCAACTTGGCGCGGCCACAGTACCGCGTGGAACTATCGCTCGACCTTCGGGTCGGGCGCGGATTGAAACCAGCACCTCCGAGAGCGAGCACGAAGACCCGCTGCTATCGCTCGACCTTAACAAAGCCAACCACGTCCTCTCCCTACCTTCCCCCCGAAGCGCACTCGGTTGGACCCTCGGATGACGGGGTATGCGGCAGACGGGGCTTCGCGCCACGGAGATAAGCCGAACGACGGAGGGCGCTTCACTATTTCCGGACGGGGCGGCTGGTCGGGAACGATCGACCGCTCCACCTCGAGGCAGCCCTCTGCAGCGTCATCTCGTCTATCCCATGCACGCGTACCTTCATTCACCGAACCCCTGATGCCATGACCACCATCCGCCGCCTTGTCCTGTGGAGCTGCCTGCTGCTGACCACGACCGCGTTGCGCGCCCAGGTCTTCATCCCCGACACGCTGGTGCGCGCCTGGCTGAACCAGAGCATCCCCGGCATCGTGGACGCCAACGGCATCATGGACACCACGCATGCAGGGATCGCGGGGTGTGATTCGGTGCTATGGTCTGGAACTGATCTCAATTCAGACACCTTGGTCATCGATTTACAAGGTATTCAATATCTTGATTCTCTAAATGTTCTGTTTATTACGTACCATGTAATGGCGCCCGACAAGACAACCTTTTTCCATCTACCTGTCATGCCGATATCAATAAAGAAAGTGAACCTTCATTGCGGAGAGGGCATCGCATCGGTCAACCTTCCATCGATCGATCATTCGTTGCAGTACCTTGGCATTGGTGGTGGACCTACCGGTCGAATTGATGTCAATATTGGGTCCATTTCGGATTCAATTGAGAATTTATCAATCAACTCTTTCCGAAGTATCTCATGCGATTCATTCACTGGATATATTAATTCAATGAGCATTAGCTTATCCAGCAATTTAATTGATACAACAAATATATCTCTTCCAGGTTGGGAATGCGGCTTACTTTACATCAATGGGAACATGCACAACATCAGTATTGACCTCGATGGATCCATTGTGAATGCTCTTGCTACGACTTATGGGCGCTATGATCATCTGTCCTGGCCGCTCGAGCTGACCCAACTTTCGATCAGCGGATACGCGTCTTCGCCCTTACCCGCACTTCCGCCGACATTACTTCATTTGATCATTGAGGTGATTGATGAACTTTGTCTACCTGCGCTTCCGAATGGCCTACTCACCCTGACTGTGCAACATGGAGTGAATTGCGTGCCAGATATTCCTGGGTCGGTCCAGTCTCTCACAGGACCATTCCTTTGGCAGGTCGGCGACACGGTCTTCTGTACAGTTCTCAACTCCGACTGTCCGGGCAGTGCTTCCGCCATCGCCGGTCGCCACGCGATCGACGACAACGGCAATGGTCTGTTGGATGCCGGTGAACCCGCCTTCCCCTGGGGCCGCGTGCTCATCCAGCCCATGAACGCGCTGGTGCCGGCCGGTGCCGGTGGATGGTGGGAGCGCGGCGCCCAGCCCGGCACCTACACCATCGAGCCCAACAGCACCTATCCATACCTCATCAGTTCAGCCCCGGCACAGCACACCGCCACCTTCGTGGCGTTGGGCGAGGTGGACAGCACCAACCACTTCGCACACACCCTGCTGCCCGGGGTGAACGATCTGCAGGTAAGCGCTTACGCCGTCCCCCCGCGCCCCGGCTTCAACAACGACCTGATCCTCTCCTACCGCAACTTCGGAACGACCAGCCTCCCCGCCACCCTGCAGCTGGCCGTGGACGCCGACCAGAGCTTCGTGGGCAGCAGCCCCGCTCCCACCACCCTGGTGGGCAACAGCGCCACCTGGGACCTCGGCACCCTACCCTTGGGCGCGCAAGGCCAGGTGCTGGTCACCCTGCACACTGACGCGACCGTCCCCTTGGGCACACCGGTGCAGCACACTGCGGTGATCGATCCGGTGGCCGGTGACACGGTGCCCTCCAACAACACCACCTTGTGGACCGACACCGTGGTGGGCGCCTACGACCCCAACGACAAGTTGCTGGACATCCCCGCCGCCACACCCGCCGATGTGCAGGCCGACGCCATCACCCTCACCTACACCATCCGCTTCCAGAACACCGGCACCTATCCCGCCGAGCGCGTAGTGATCCTGGACTCCCTGAGCGACGACCTGCAGTGGAACAGCTTCGAGTTCCTCTCCAGCAGCCATCCCTGCCAGTGGTACATGCTGGACGGTGTGCTCCACTTCATCTTCGACCCCATCCTGCTGCCCGACAGCGGCAGCAACGAGCCCGCCAGCCACGGTTTCGTGCGCTTCCGCATGCGGCCCTCCACACAGCTCACCAACGGCGACCAGGTGGACAACATCGCACACATCGTCTTCGACTTCAACACACCCATCGTCACCCCGCCGGCCACCTTCCGCGTGGACATGAGCACCGGCCTGCAGGAACAGGCCGTGGGCACCCTCACGGTGATGCCCAACCCCACGCGCGACCGCCTGTTGATCGGTGGCTTTGCGGGCACCGCCGCGCTGCGCGTGCTGGACCTCAGCGGTCGCCTGTTGCGCAGCGCGCGCGGCTCTGCACCCGCCCTGCTGGACGTGGCCGACCTGCGGCCCGGCACCTACCTGCTGGAGGTGCGCACGCCACAGCGGGCTCAGGCCGTGCGGTTCGTGAAGGAGTGAAGGCGCGTCGCCTGGAGGTGAACCGGACCCAGGGTATGGAGCACCCATGTGCACATGTGCATATGGTCACATGTGCATACGTGCTCATGTGGGCATGTGCACATGGGCTTCCGTCCTTAGCCGATCGCCTTCACCAGCCGGGCGGTGATGTCGGACACGCTGCCCACGCCGTCGATGGAGGTGAACTTCCCTTGGGCGGCGTAGTGGTCCTTGAGCGGCGCGGTCTTCTGCTCGTACTCGCGGATGCGGTTGCGGATGACGGCCTCGTCGCGGTCGTCGGTGCGTCCGCTGGTGGCACCACGCCCCAGAAGCCGCTGCACGAGCTCGGCCTCGGGCACTTCGAGGGCGAGCATGTGGGTGATGGGTTCGTTCTTGGAGGCGAGCATCTCGTCCAGCGCCACGGCCTGGGCCTTGGTGCGGGGGAAGCCGTCGAAGATGAAGCCGCGGGCCTCGAGGTTGGCCTCCATGGCGTTGCGGATCATGCCGATGACGATGTGGTCGGCCACCAGCTCACCGCGGTCCATGAGCTCCTTGGCCTGCACGCCCAGTTCGCTCTCGGCCTTGATCTCCGCACGAAGCAGGTCGCCGGTGCTGAGGTGGACCAGCTTGTAACGTTCGATGAGGAAGGTGCTCTGGGTGCCTTTGCCGGCGCCCGGGGGGCCGAAGAGCACAAGGTTCAGCTTGCTCATGGGGTGGGTTCGGTGATGCGCCAGATGCCTGGCAGGTTGCGGCCCAATCCGTCGTGGTCGAGGCCGGAGCCCACCACGAAGGCGTTGGGGATGCGCAGCGCCACATGCTCGATGGGCCAGGGGCGCGAGTAGGCCTCCGGCTTGAAGAGCAGCGCCGCCACGCTGATGCTCGCCGGGTGCAGGCCGGAGAGCGCGTCCATGATGTGGGCGATGGTGCCGCCGGTGTCCACGATGTCCTCCACGATCACCACGTGGCGGCCGTCCAGCCGTTCGCTGAGGCCGATGAGCTGGGTGACGGTGCCGGTGCTGCTGGTGCCGTGGTAGCTGGCCACCTTGATGAAGGTGATCTCGCACTCCATCTCCAGCCGTTTCATGAGCTCGGCGGCGAAGAAGAAGGCCCCGTTCAACACGCCCAGGAAGAGCGGTCGCTTGCCGGCGTAGCGTGCCTGAAGCGCAGCGGCCACGCGGTCGATGGCGGCATCCAGGTCGGCCGCCGGGATGTACGGTACGAAATCCTTGTCGTGCAGGCGGACGCGGGCGGCGGTGGCAGGCTCGGGCATGCGGGGAAAGGGATGCGAAGGTAGGCAACGGTGCCGGCGCGGGGATCGGGCGCGCTCATCCCCTTTCCGCCTACATTCGGCGCCATGCGCCGCGTGCTGTCCGCCTTCGCCCTGGCCGTGGTCGCCACCGCACATGCGGGCGGCGACAACCATCCCGTGGGTGCCCGGATCGCGGGCATGGGCCAGGCGGGGCTTACGCTCATCGACCTGTGGAGCGCTCAGCACAACCAGGCCGGTCTGGCCGGTCTCACCCGGCCCGCCGTGGGTGTGTTCATGCAGCGGCACTGGTTGAGCGAGTCGCTGGACCATCAAGCCCTGGCGGTGGCCCTTCCGTTGGGCCGTGGCACCATCGCCGTGAACGCCAATACCCTGGGCTACGACCTGTACCGCGAAACGAAAGTGGGCGTGGCCTATGCCATGCGCTTCGGCGACGGGCTGCGTGTGGGCGTTCAACTGGATTATCTGGGCGTGCGCCTTGGCGAGGGCTACGGCAGCCGGGGGATGGTCACCGGCGAGGTGGGCGTACAGGCCCGCCTCACCGAACGGCTGTGGGCCGGCGCGCACCTGTACAACCCGTCGCGCACCGAGCTGGGCGGCCCCTATGAGGAACGGGTGCCCACCGTGCTGAAGGCGGGCCTGGGCTACACCTTCAGCGACAAGCTGGTGGTGACGGGCGAGGTGGTGAAGGACATCGACGAGGCCGAACGCTTCCATGCGGGCCTGGAGTACCACCCGGTGAACGCCTTGTTCCTGCGCACGGGCGTCAGCACCGGCCCCACACAGGGCCACTTCGGCGTGGGCGTGCGGCTGAAGGGCTTCGACCTGGACCTGGCCGTGGCCTTCCGCAGCCTGCTCGGTCCCACGCCCCAGCTGGGGCTCAGCTACCGCTTTCCATGAAACGGTGCGCCGCAGTGCTCGTCATGGCGGCGACCGGGGCACCGGCATGGGCCCAGGAGGACCAGGGGGTGCCACGCGACCTCATCGAGCAGCGCATCGAGGCCGCCACCGAACAGCTGGGCGACGACAGCGACCTGGACCTCACCAACCTGTTCGATGTGCTCACGGACCGCTACCGCGACCCCATCGACCTCAACCACACCGATGCCGAGGAGCTCAACAGCCTGGCGCTGCTCACCGACGTCCAGATCGGCGCCCTGTTCGCGCACATCCGGAAGAACGGCAAGCTGCTGAGCCTTTATGAAGTGCAGACGATCGATGCGTGGGACGCGCGCACGATGGCCCTGGTGCGGCCCTTCATCACCGTGCGCGAGGACCCGCTGCGGTCGCGGGCCGGGCTGAAGGAGATCCTGCGCAACGGTGAGCATGAGGTGATGCTGCGCACCATCGTGAACGTGGAGGCGCGACGCGGTGGCCAGGACCGTCCGGGGCTGTTCGGCGGCCGCTACACCGATCCGGACGGCGACGAGCTGCCGGACGCGGGGAACGAGGCGGTGCGCGACAGCCTTCGCCGTGAAAGCCGTCTCTACCTCGGCGATCCGTACAAGCTCTACGCCCGCTACCGCTTCCGCTACCGCAACAACATCAGCCTGGGCATCACCGCCGAGAAGGACGAGGGCGAGGAGTTCTTCCGCGGCACGCAGCAACAGGGCTTCGACTTCTACAGCGCGCACCTCTTCCTGCGGCATTTCGGTCGGCTGAAGGCGCTGGCCGTCGGCGACTACCAGGCGCAGTTCGGGCTGGGGCTCACCTACTGGACGGGCCTCGCCTTCGCCAGCAAGTCCTCCTTCAGCCTCAACGTGAAGCGCAATGCGGCCGGGCTCGCGCCGTACACCAGCGTCAACGAGAACCTCTTCAACCGCGGCGTGGCGGCCACCGTCGAACTGCACCGCGACCTCGACCTCACGGTCTTCTACAGCCGCAAGGACCTCGACGCCAACGTGCAGCAGGAGGTGGACACCAGCGATGTGGACGATGCGCAGGTGAGCTTCAGCAGCTTCCAGGAGGACGGCTATCATCGCACCTTCAACGAGCTTGTGAAGAAGGACGCCATCCTGGAACAGGCCTACGGTGGCCACCTCCGCTACCGCCGACGCACCTTCAGCTGGGGCCTCACCGGGGCGCACGTGGGCTACGATGTGCCGCTGACGCGCACGCTGCGGCCCTACAACCGGTTCGAGTTCAACGGGCAGGAGAACACCACCGTGGGCAGCGACTTCAGCTGGCTGTTCCGCAACGCCAGCTTCTTCGGTGAAGTGGCGGCGAGCCTGCCGCAGGCCGATGGCAACACGGGCTGGGCCCTGAACCTCGGCACCCTGGTGGCCCTGGACCGCCGCGTGACACTGGCCCTGCTGTACCGCGACTATCAGCGGGACTTCCACGGGCTCTATAGCGTGGGCTTCGCGGAAGGCGGCAACCCGTGGAACGAACGCGGGCTGTACACCGGTCTCGAGATCCGGCCGGACCGCAGGTGGACCATCAACGCCTACTTCGACCAGTACCGGTTCCCGTGGTTGCGCTACCAGGTGAACGCCCCGAGCGACGGCCACGACGTGCTGGCGCAGGTGACCTGGCGGCCCAGCAAGCAGGTGGAGGTGTACCTGCGCGGCCGGCACGAACAGAAAGGCTACAACAGCGAGGCTCCGGTGGACGGGATCGATCCGCTGGTGCGTCGCAGGCAGACGCAGTGGCGCGTCAACGCCACCTACAAAGTGACCCCCTCGGTGAGCCTGCGCACCCGGGTGGAACTGGTGGACGTGCAGCGCGGCGACAGCCCGGTGGAGCATGGCTTCCTCGTGTATCAGGACCTGGTGCACCGGCCCCTGCGGAGCTGGTGGGAGCTGTCATTGCGCTTCGCGCTCTTCGACACGGACGGCTACGACGCCCGGCTGTACGCGTACGAGAACGACCTCATCGGCGTGTTCAGCATCCCGCCGTACTACGGCCGCGGCATGCGGTGGTACGCGATGCTGCGCCTCACGCCGCTGCGCCGGGTGGATGTGTGGCTGCGCTACGGTGCGTTCATCTTCCAGGACACCGACCGCATCAGTTCGGGCCTGCAGGAGATCGCGGGCAGCACGCGCAGCGATGTGAAGGTGCAGGTGCGGGTGAGGTTCTGAACCCGATGGGAGCGCGGCACATCACCCTGGACCCCGGGCATCCCGAAGCGCGCTTCAGCGCCACGGAACGCCCGCGCATCGCCCTGCGCCAGGCCTTCTTCGTCACGTCCGACCCCGACTGGCAGCGGCGGCTGAACCGCGCCGCGCTGATCGTCACCACCCGGGCCTACGACGACCGCGGGCGTGAATTGGTGGCCGACCATCAGGTGTTCCGCTTCAGCGCGCTGTTCAATGCCACCTGGCCGGATCCGCTGTTCAGGAACATCCGCAACTGGACCTACGTGCCCGTGGAGCTCCGCGCGGATGCCCCACCCGTGATGGGTTGGCTGCTGGAGCTGCGCCTGCGCGACCTGCGGCTGGGCCCGGAGGAGCGGATGGAGGTGGTGTTCCTGGGGTAGAAGTACGAAGCCCCCCGACCGCAGGTCGGAGGGCCCCGTCATGTCGGTCGGAAGGAACTTACTTGGTCTCCGGAGCAGGCGTGGCCTCGGCCTTCGCACCGGCCTTGCCGGCGCAGCAGGCGGCCTTGGCACCGCCGGCACAACCGGCAGCCTTGGCATCGCCATGGGCTCCATGCTCGGCGTGGGCGTGCCCTTGGGCCTTGTGGTCGTGACCGGCACAGGCGGCCTTGGCATCGGCGCCCGCTTTGCCGGCGCAGCAGCCCGCGCCCGCGGTCTTGGCGCCACCGGCGCAGGACAGCGCCTTGGTCTCACCGGCGGGGGCGATGGCGGTCGCAGGCGCCACGGCGGTCGCCTTCTCGGGGCTGGCCGGGGCGACGGCAGTGGCCTTGTCGGTGGCCACCTTGTCGGTGGTGGTGCTTTGTGCGGAGGCCGTGGCCAGGAAGGCCAGGGAGGCCGCGATGCTCAGGAGGATGCGCATGGAATGGGGTCTGATTTGAACGCAAGGTAAGCCATTCGTGTGCCGGAAGGTGCGTGGACCTGTTAAGGGTTGTGAACCTCAGGCCCTGCGCCGCTGTTCCAAAGGGAGCGTCTATCTTTCCGCTCGACCAACCCCACGTCCATGGATCGTCGCAACTTCCTGCTCGCGGGCTGCAAGGCCTGCGCCGCGCTGGCCGCCGTGCCCGCCCTGGCCTCCCTCGAAAGCTGTTCCTCCGGCAAGACCGCGGCAGCCGGCTCCTCCGCGTCGGCCGCGCTGGCCGTGGAGAACGGCGTGCTCAGCATCCCGATGTCCAGCCTGTCCAACGGCGTGGGCCTCGTGAGCGCCAAAGGCTTGGGCGACAAGCTCTACATCAGCAAGGGCGCTGACGGCACCTACAAGGCGCTGGTATTGAACTGCCCGCACAAGGGCGGACCGGTGAAGCCCGACGGTGACAAGCTGGTCTGCGGCTGGCACGGCAGTGCCTTCGACATGGACGGCCAGGTGACCAAAGGTCCTTCGCAGCAAGGGCTGAAGACCTACCCGGTGGAGGTGGCCGGCGACGTGCTGAAGGTGAAGGTGGCCTGAGGGGTGCGCGCTACCCGCGTCGACGGGTGGCCTTCCTGCGGCGCTTCTCCGCGGCGGCAGGGTCCATGGTGAAGGCGATCGGCAGGCGGAACAGCACACGGACCGGCCGACCGTCCATCGTGCCGGGTGACCACCCCGAAAGGGCGCGCACCACCCGCACGGCCTCCGCGTCAAGCAGCGGGTCCACCGGGCGCGGCACCCATACGCTGTCCACACGGCCATCCTTCTCCACCATGAAGTGCACCATCACCCGGCCGGTGATGCCGTTCCTGAGCGCCTCCTTCGGGTAGCGGGTCTCCTCCTTGATCCTGCGGTACAGTTCCGGTTCCCCTCCAGGAAAGGCGGGCATCACCTCCACGACAGAGATCGTGGCGCTGTCCTTCCGGAAGCCCCGTTCGAAGAGCGCCTGACCCGCATCCGCGTCGGTGCGCACAGGTGCGGTGCCTTGTTGCGCGGCCAGGCTGGCAGGGACAAGAAGGACGAGCACGAAAAGCGGACCGCGCATGGTTGACCAAAGTTAGCCGGCCGCGGGTGGAGCCGCCTACATTCGCCACGTCCCGGACCACATGCACCTGAGCTCATGTTCTCATGAGCGCATGCGCACATGAACACATGGATACGCGGGCACATCACCATGTCCAACGTCTACTACCCCGACTACCTGCAGCTCGACAAGATCCTGGGCGCGCAGGCGCTGGAGAGCGATAAACACGGCCAGCACGCGCACGATGAGATGCTGTTCATCGTGATCCACCAGGCATACGAGCTTTGGTTCAAGCAGATCCTTCACGAAGCGGGCAGCGTCATCGCGATGTTCGCCGACCACCATGTGGACGACAACAATGGGGAGTTGAACATCGCCGTGCACCGGCTGCAGCGCGTGAAGACCATCCTTGACGTGCTGGTCCACCAGATGGACATCATGGAGACGATGACGCCGCTGGACTTCCTGGATTTCCGGGACATGCTGCGGCCGGCGAGCGGTTTCCAGAGCATGCAGTTCAAGGTGCTGGAGGCGCGGCTGGGACTGCGGATGGAGGCCCGCTTCGGCAAACAGTACTACACCAGCCAGCTGAAGCCGGGGCACAAGGCGGAGATCGAGGCGCTGGAGCAACTGCCCACGCTGCTGGAACTGGTGAACGCGTGGTTGGAACGCATGCCGTTCCTCGAGTCCCGCTACTGGCCCGAGGGCCAGGCCACGTTCTTCGAGCAGCTGGAGCGCATCTACAACGCCAGCCTGGTCCAGGGCGAAGAGGCCAACGCCGCGTTGTGGCGCAAGATCTTCATTGAGGGAACGCCCGAGCGGAAATTGAGCCCGAAGGCCTGTCGCAGTGCGCTCTTCATCATGCTCTATCGCGATGAGCCCATCTTCCAGCAGCCCTTCCGGTTCCTGGAGGCGCTGCTGGACATCGACGAGGCCATGGCGGCGTGGAGAGGGCGTCACCTGAACATGGTGCACCGCATGATCGGCCTGCGGGTGGGCACGGGCGGAAGCACGGGCAAGGCCTATCTGCGCGGCGCCATGGACAGCCACTACATCTTCAATGAAGTGGCGGACCTGAGCAGCTTCCTGTTCGAGCGCCGCAAGCTTCCGCCGCTGCCGTCGCAGGTGAAGGACGCACTGCGGTTCAACGCCTGATCAATCCACCGGCACGGTGTCGAACAGGCCGTAGTAGCTGTCGCGCTGGGCGGCTTCACGACGGGCCACTTCCCGCACGGAGGGCAACTGCA
The DNA here is from genome assembly GCA_016715895.1 of Flavobacteriales bacterium. Taxonomy (NCBI): domain Bacteria; kingdom Pseudomonadati; phylum Bacteroidota; class Flavobacteriia; order Flavobacteriales; species Flavobacteriales bacterium. The sequence goes on from JADJXH010000003.1 coordinate 1,624,506, forward strand.
ACCAGTTCTCCATGCCGTTGCGCCAGGCGAGCCAGATGGCGGTATCGATGCGACCGCGCGTGTACCAGAAGTACTCCTCGGCACACAGGTTCAGGTAGTCCAGGATCACGCGATCGGGGTCGCCGTCCATGTACGCGCCCTTCTGGATGGCGAGCAGGTCGCCGTTCAGCCGATCGTAGCGCGCGTTGAAGGCCGTGAACAGGTCCTGCATCACCTTGTCGCGCTGCAGCCAGTAGTTCAGCAGGCCGATGTAGACCGTCGCGCAGGCACCGATCATGCCCAGCGCGATGGTGCCATCGAGGTCGCCCATCACCTGGCCCCACCACAGGATGCCGAAGGCCACCACCAGGAACACGACCGTGGCCACGGTGGTGCGGCGGCGGCGCAGGTCGCGGACGGTGACGGCGGGCATGGGGCAAAGGTGGGAAGCGGCGGCGCGATGGTAGCTTCACACCATCCGAACCGCCATGCGCCGCATCCACAGCCTCCTCCTACCCGCCTTCGCCCTGCTCAGCGCCACGAACGGCGCACACGCCCAGATCCAGGTGAACCCCCAGGTGGGCCTGCTGGCCCAGACCCTTCAGGGCGACCCCGACAACGGCGACTACCGAGGCAACATGGGGTGGCAGGCGGGCGTGGACATCCGGCTGGGCCGGCGGCTGTACTTCCAACCGGGCGTTCACATCGGCCGTCAGGCCACCGTCGTGCAGGTCCAGGTGCCCCTGCTGCTGGACACCTTCCTGGTGGAGAACGACCTGGTGCGCACCGTGCTGAAGGCCAAGGCGCTCGTGGGCTTCAACCTGGTGCACAAGGACGGCTTCAAGCTGCGGCTGAACGCGGGCCCCAGCTACGACCTGCTATTGAGCGTGGACAACAGCAACGACGACATCGCGTGGAACCGGGATGACCTTACGGCCGGGTCCTTCAACCTGGATGCGGGGGTCGGTCTGGACATCTGGTTCGTGACCGTGGAGGGCGGAGTGAGCGTCGGGCTGAACAAGGTGCTCGACGATGATGGGCTCAACAACGCCTACGACGATCCGCGCAACCTGACGTGGTACGCCACGGCCGGGATCGTGCTGGGCCGCAGCACACGCTGAGCTCAGAGCACGAAGCGCTGTCCCTTCTGCGGGATGGCGATGGTGTGATGGCCGGCGGCGGAAAGCCGATCCTGCAGCCCGTTCAGCGAGGAGGTGATGCCGTGCACCAGGAACAGCTGGCGAACACGGGCGGGATCCTGACAGGCGAGGTAGCGGACCAGTTCACCGCGATCGGCATGGGCACTGTAGAACTCCATGCGGAGGACGGCGGCCTTCACCGGCACGGGCTCCCCGAAGATGTGCACCACCTGCCGACCGCTGAGGATGTCGTGCCCCAGCGTGCCGGGCGCACAGAACCCCACCGCCAGCACGGTGTTTCGGGGATTGGACAGGCTGTGGCGCAGGTGGTGGCGGATGCGCCCGGCCTCCATCATGCCACTGGCCGCGATCACGATGCACGGCTCCTGCCGCGCGTTGAGCTGCTTGCTGCGCTCGGGGTTGCGCACGAACTCCACCCCGGGGAAGCTGAACAGGTCGGCGTCGTGTTCCAGCTCGGCGCGCACCTCGGGACGGAAGGCGGCGCTGTACTGGCGCACGATGCCCGTAGCGCTGATCGCCAGGGGGCTGTCCACGAAGACGGGGATGCGGGGCAGGCGCCCCTGATTGCTGAGGCTGTTGAGGGTGTACAGGATCTCCTGCGTTTTGCCGATGCTGAAGGCCGGGATGAGCAGCTTGCCACGGCGCTCCACACAGGCCTCGGTGACATGGCGGAGCAGCTCCTCCTCGGCCTCGGCGATGCCGGGATGATCGCGGTCACCGTAGGTGCTTTCACAGATGATGACGTCGGCCTGCGGAAAGGGGGCCGGTTCAGGGAGCAGCCGATCGACATAGCGGCCCACGTCACCGGTGAAGGTGAGCCGAAGGACGCGTTCACCATCATCGATGGTGAGGTTCACCGCCGCGCTGCCGAGGATGTGGCCCGCCTCGGTGAAGGTGCACGTGACCCCGGGCACCACCGGGAACGGAGCGTTCAGGTCGTGGGCCTCGAAGCGCTCCAGCGCGGGACGCACCTCATCCACGGTGTAGAGCGGGCCGGGCTCGTCGAGGGTGCGGCCCTGCCGTTTGGCGCGTTTGAGGTCGTAGGCATGGTCCGCCTCCTGGATGCGCGCGCTGTCCTCCAGCATGATGGCGCAGAGGTCGCGCGTGGCCGGGGTGCTGTGGATGGGCCCGCCGAAGCCTTCGGCCACCAGGCGCGGCAGCAGCCCGCTGTGGTCGATGTGCGCGTGGCTGAGCACCACGGCGTCCACCGCAGCGGGATCGAAGCCGAAGTGGCGGTTGGGGTCACCCTTGGAGCGGGCCACCGCCTCGCCCTGGAACATGCCGCAGTCGAGCAGCACACGGTGCACGGCACCATCCGGATGCCGGACCTCGAGCAGGTGTTTGCTGCCGGTGACGGTGCCGGCAGCCCCGTGGAAGGTGATCGCAATGGCCATGGGTGCAAGCTACACAGTGCACCGGCGCACACCGGGCCCGGGTGTCAGGGCATGCACACGCGGTCCGGGAAGCGCATCATCAGGTCATGGTACGGCTCCATGAGATGGTGCATGAACACCTTCTTCGGATCGTCCACGAAACGCGCCCGGTAGGTCGCGTCGGGGCGCAACACCACAAAGGGGCCTGTGCGCACGAAGTGCGTGCCTTCCGGCAGTTCGGGGGCCGTGTAGCCGGGCAGGTTCTTCGCGGCCAAGCGGCCGATGGTGCGTCCCAGCACGCGTTGGTAGTTCCGGCGGGCCTTGCGCGTGGGCCGGTCGAGGCGGTTGAAGAGGATGCGCAGGCCGATGTCCTGCGGGAAGGGCAGCGCACGGATGGCCTTGCGCGCATTGCGGAAGGGGTTCACCGGGTTGAAGTCGTCCACCGTCTGCACGGTGACGGGCACCTCCGGCACCCAATCGGCACTGTTCACCACGTTCATGGCCCAGCCTTCACGGTGGGTGGCCTCGTACCCATAGGCGAAGGGCAGGTTGCCGGGTTTGGGTGCGGCGCTGCAGTAGGTCTTCATCACCAGGTCGGCCGGCAGCCGGCCGCTGGCGCGCAACTGCCACAGATGGGCGGTGAGCAGATAGGTGATGGCGCCGCCCTGGCTGTGTCCGCAGAGAATAAGCTCACGGGTGCCGGCCGTGTAGAGGGAGTCGATGGCGGGCAGGATGGTCCGCTGCAGATGACCCAGGCCGATGAGCCAGCCAAGGTGGACGCGGGCGGCGGGATCGTCGCTCAGGGTGTAACGGAAGGGCTCTCCTCCATCCAGGTCCAGTTCGCCCTGCGCGGGAACGAGCACCGAGTGGAAGTTCTCCAGCCAACTGGCCAGCTGGGCGGTGGTGCCGCGCACCACGACCGCAGCGGTCCCAGCGCTGTCCGTATAGAGGTCCCACCGGTTATCCAGCCCCACCACCGGGCTTTTCCACGCAAGGCTGAACCGTTCCGGCTTCGGAAGGTTGAACCCTTCCATGGTGGTATCAGCCTGAGCGGCGAAGACGCGGAGCAGCTCGGTGTACTCGGTCCTGTCGAAGCCTGGCCGGAGCTGGGCGGTGCAGAGCGTATGGACCGACCAGGCGGCCATCAGAAGAGGGAGTCGGCGCATGAGATGGGCGAAGGTGCGAAAGAACGCACAGGCGGCGTCCGTGGTTCAATGCGGATGCCGCCCCGATGCTGACGGGCAGCGCCTCCTATCTTGTGCGCAGACCATCCCATGCACCCGCCCAAGCCCCTGCCCCACGCGCCGCGGTCCGCGGTGAAGGCACTGCTTCCGATACTGCTGCTTCTGCTGTCATTGAACACCATGGCCCAGCAGTACAAGCTGCGCGGCGTGGTGAGCGATGCGGCGAACGGCGAGACCCTGATCGGTGCCACCGTGGCGGTGAAGGGCACGAAGGCCGTGACACAGACCGACCTCGAAGGGCGGTTCGAACTGCTGGTGAACGAACTGCCGCCGTACGTGCTGCTGATCAGCTACGTGGGCTACACCGACCTTGAAGTGGAGGTGAAGAGCCCTGATCAGGAGCTCAAGTTCAAGCTGAGCACGGACCAGGTGCTGCTGCAGGAGGCCGAGGTGGTGGGCAGCCGCATCAGCGAGAAGCAGAAGCAGGCACCGCTCACGGTGGAGAGCATGGACATCATCGCCATCCGCGAGGCCCCGAGCGGCGATTTCTACGAGAGCCTGGGCACCCTGAAAGGTGTGGACATGACGGCCGCGAGCTTCGGCTTCAAGGTGATCAACACGCGCGGGTTCAACAGCACCAGTCCGGTGCGCAGCCTGCAGCTCATCGACGGCGTGGACAACCAGAGCCCCGGGCTCAACTTCAGCCTGGGGAATTTCCTGGGGGCGAGCGATCTGGACGTGATGAAGGTGGACGTGATCGCGGGGGCGAGCAGCGCGTTCTATGGCCCGGGCGCCTTCAACGGAGTGATCAACATGACCACCAAGAGCCCGTGGGCCTTCCCGGGGCTGAGCGTGAGCGCAAAGGCCGGCGAGCGCGACCTGCTGGAAGGGGCCGTGCGCTGGGCCCAGGTGTTCAAGAACAAGGAGGGTCGCGAACGCTTCGCGTACAAACTGAACCTCTTCGCCATGCGCGCCGAGGACTGGTACGCCGAGAACTACGACCCCACGAGCAACAGCCCCACCGGCGTGGACAACCCGGGGCGCTACGACGCGGTGAACAGCTACGGTGATGAGTGGGTGACGGCGAACAACGATTTCAGCGTATCCCTCTTCAGCCGGCGGCAGTACCCTGGCCTGGGGCTGTTCCTGCGGCCGGGCTACCGCGAAGTGGACCTGGTGGATTACGGCACCAACAACCTGAAGGCGGGCCTGAGCCTGCATTACAGGATCACCGACAGCGTGGAGGTCCAGCTGGCCACCAACTACAGCCGCGGGAGCACGGTGTATCAAGGCGACAACCGGTACCGCTTGGAGGGGGTGCAGTTCTATCAGCATCGGCTTGAGCTTCGCCAGGAAGGACGCTGGTTCTTCCGGAGCTACGTGACGCATGAGGATGCCGGGGACACGTACGACATCTACACCACCGGACTGCGCCTGCAGGAGGCCAGCGCCCAAACCGTGAAATGGAACGAGCGGTACTATACGATCTGGGAGACGTATATAAAACCACTGCTGAATGCCACCCAGCCAGGCTACCTTACCCCGAGCGAGGCGATCGCCCAGGGCATCACCACGCAGGAGGCCTACGATGCGTATCTAGCGCAGTTCGTTGCGGACAACTCCGAACTCTTTGGATCCTATCACCAATTTGTTTCTGACAGTATTGGTCGTGAAGACACGCCATCCCAAGATCCGGCCTATGTCGTCGGCACCGATCGCTTCAACGCGAAGCTCGACGAGATCCGGTCGCGTCGCTTCACGGATGGCGGCTCGCTGTTCTTCGACCGGTCAGCCCTCTACCACGCCATGGGGGAGTACCGGTTCAAACCGAGGTTCGCCGAGATCATCGTGGGCGGCAACGGCCGGCTGTACCGGCCCAACAGCGCGGGCACCATCTTCAAGGACACGGCGGACGTGGTGATCACCAACTGGGAGGTGGGCGGCTATGCAGGCCTGGAGAAGAAGCTCGCGGAGGACAAGCTGCGCCTGGCGCTGACCGTGCGGGTGGACAAGAACGAGAACTTCGAGCCGCAGGTGTCGCCCGCCCTCAGCGCCGTGTACACGCCGAACCCCGACCATGTGCTGCGGGTTAGCGTGAGCCGCGGCGTGCGCAATCCGACGCTGGCCGACCAGTACCTCTACTACAACGTGGGGCGTGCCATCCTGCTGGGCAACATCGACGGCCAGTTCGAGGAGGGCCGCGACAGCCTCATCACCATCGAGAGCTTCAACGCCTACCGGAGCTCGCCCACCCTGCTGGAAGGCCTGGACCAGCTCGAGTACTTCAACGTGGACCGCATCCGGCCGGAAAAGGTGCTGACCGCGGAGGCCGGCTACCGCGGCACCCTGAAGGAGAAGTTCTATGTGGACGCGAGCGCGTACACGAGCTGGTACACCGATTTCATCGGCTACCTCATCGGCATCGACGGCAGCTTCGACGAAGTGACCGGCTTCCCAGAGGAATTGCAGGTCTACCGCGTGGCGGCGAACAGCACCAGCACAGTGCGGACCTTGGGTGCCAACGTGGGCCTGAACTACTACCGGAAGCGGATGACCTACAGCGTCAACTACAGTTACAACCGGTTGATCACGGGAGAGGACGACCCCATCATTCCCGCCTTCAACACGCCGCTGAACAAGTTCAACGTGGGCTTCACGGGTCACGACCTGCGGATCCCGTGGACGGACCGGCGTGATCTGGGCTTCGGCATCAACTACAAGTTCGTGGAGGGCTTCACGTTCGAGGGTTCGCCCCAGTTCACCGGCGCCATCCCGAGCTACGACATGGTGGACGCCCAGGTGAACGTGAAGTTCCCCAAGCCCGGGCTGACGGTGAAAGTGGGCTGCAGCAACCTGTTCGGGATCGTTCCACTGTTCGACGGACGCGTACCCGAGAGCGAGCGGCTCGACCGGATGTGGAACAACAACGTGTACCTGGTCTATGGTGGCCCGGCCGTGGGACGACTGGGCTACCTGCAGCTGATCTACGAGCTGGACCGGCGATGAGGCCGGAGAAAGGGGATGAGACCGTTCACAACATATGTATGGCCATACATATGTTGTGAACGCGGACCGCACGGGTCGGCGGGGAGTCCACGAGTTGCGCCAGGGGGGATCGATAGCCGCTGCGCGATGGATCCGCGGAGGCTGACATATGCATGGCCATACATACGTCGTCAAGTGACATCCGATGCCCTTATTCCCTCCTGCGGAACGCATCATTCCTGCTGGATCCATAGACTAGCTGCAAATGTCCCAGCTCAATGACGTATGTATGGACATACATTTGTTAATGGTGGATAGCGTCCGCCCAACACCCGTCTCGGGCCCGACCAGCATGGTTTCCCGAACGATGTGGGATCCGGTCACCGGGTCACTCAAAGTATGTATGGCCATACATACTTCAACATGTCCGTATTCAGTGCTGCCAGCACTTCCGTGACCCACCAATTGCACAGGTCGGCCCCATGGAGCGGCCGATCCGCCGCCCCCCGCAGGTGTCTCCGCAAAACACCGGTGGCGCACTTCCTCGGTCGGGTAACCGGCCTTTCCCGCCACGACCCGCGGGAACCAATGCACGATGACCGCCATGATCGGTGCTCGGCCTCAACACTTGTATGGCCATACATACTTCCGAACCTGCAACGGCTGCTGCCCTCCCCTACCCCTATATTCGGAACCTGTTCCACAAACCAGGACCCATGAAACGAAGCCTACCCTTGCTGTTGCTCGGTCTGCCCATGATGGTCGCCGCCCAGCAGCGCTACATCGACGAGGTGTTCACCGATGCCCAGGTCGTGATCACCCCCAACGTGCCCTTCGGTACCAACATCGACTTCCTCACCAGCAACCTGGCCAGCCCCAACGTGCCCGCAGAGGTCACCCAACTGCAGACACTGGTGAGCACCCAGCAGCCCATCCCGGCCCCCTTCTTCGACCCCACCGACGGAAGCACCGCTGTGAAAGTGCGCGAACTGCGGATGGACATCTACGAACCTGACCAGAACGTCGACGTCGTGACCGAACGCCCGATGGTGCTCTACATCCACACGGGGAATGCATTGCCACCGCCGCAGAACGGCAGCCCGGTCGGAACGCGGACGGACAGCTGTGCCGTGGAGACCTGCAAGCGGATGGCACGCCGCGGGTATGTGGCCGTGAGCATGAGCTACCGCCTGGGTTGGAACCCGCTGGCCGCCACGGAAGAGGAACGCCGGGGGCAGTTGCTCAACGCCATCTACCGCGCCATACACGACGTGCGCCAGTGCGTCCGCACCCACAAGGCCGAGGCCGCGGGCGCCAACACATACGGGATCGACCCGGACAAGATCGTGGTGCTGGGTGAAGGCACCGGCGGCTACATCGCGCTGGCCCACACCACCTTGGACAAGGGCAGCGAGCTCTTCGTCGAGAAGTTCCGCCCCGACCCCTTCAACCCGAACGTGAGCTACGTGGACACGAACACGGTAGGCGACCTGGCCGGATTCAATGGTCAGCTCACCCTCTACCGCCCCAATGGGTTCGACCATGCCACGCATTTCTGCGTGAACATGGGCGGTGCGCTCGCCGACACCACTTGGGCCGAAGCGGGTGACGCCCCGATGGTGGCCTTCCACACCGTGTTCGATCCGTTCGCCCCGTTCACCTACGGCATCGTGATCGTGCCCACCACGGGTGGTCCGGTGGTGGATGTTCCCGGCAGCAATTACTTCATCCCCTGGGTGAAGGACCTCGGCAACCAGGCCAGCTTCGAGAACCTCTCGAACGACCCCTTCACGGCACGGGCGCGCTCGCTCTACGGCCAGACGATCGACGGTGTGACCATCTCGGCCGGGGCGGAAGGTTTGTTCCCCGTGGTGCGTCCGCGGTGGACCCCGCCCGCCAGCGACGAGGCCAGCCCCTGGCAATGGTGGGACCCCAACAGCCCGGCGGCCACTACGGTGATCCCCGGCCTGGGCATCACCACGCACCAGGCGAGCCTGGCCAGCAATCCGGACATGAGCGGCGCCAAGGGCCGTGCCTACCTCGATACGGTGATGGGCTATATGACCCCGCGCATCGTGTGCGCCCTGCAGCTGGGCCCCTGTGCGTTGGGCACGCCCGACTGCCTGGGCGTGATCGATGGACCGGACCAGCCGGGACAGCCGTGCGATGACGGCAACGCGAACACCATCAACGACGCGTGGACGGTCAATTGCGACTGCGTGGGCCAACCGGTCGGCATCGCGGAGCCCGCCGCCGCTTCGGCGCTCGTGATCGCACCGAACCCCGCGATCGATGCCGTGCGCATCAGCAGCCCGGCAGGACGGGTGCTGAGCTACACGCTGCACACGCCCGACGGTCGCCTGGTGCGCAACAGCACGGTGAACGCTGACGTGATCCTGCTGGAGCGCGGAACCCTGGACGGCGGTGCCTACTTCATCACCCTGGAATTCGTGGACGGCCGCGCAGTGCGGCGGATCGCCTTCAACTGACACTGACCACATTGGTGTAGCGGGCCGTCCTTCGGGGCGGCCCGCTGCGTTCCGGGCATGCCGGTACATCCCACACCTTTGTGCCACGCATGGAGAAGATCACCGAAAGCCCCTCCCTCTACGACGGGCTGGAACACATGACCACCGCCGAGCTGCTCGGCCACATCAATACGGAGGACCGACGCGTGCCCGACGCCGTGGGCCGCGTGCTGCCCGGGATCGCCGCGTTGGTGGACGCCATCGCCGAACGCATGCGGCGAGGAGGCCGACTCTTCTACCTCGGGGCGGGCACCAGCGGCCGGCTGGGCATCGTGGACGCCAGCGAATGCCCGCCCACCTTCGGTGTGCCGCATGGCCTGGTCGTGGGCCTCATCGCCGGTGGCGACCGCGCGATACGCAGGGCCGTGGAGTTCGCCGAGGACGACCGCGAGCAAGGCTGGAAGGACCTTCAGGAGCACGCCATCGGCGCGGACGACACCGTCTTGGGCATCGCCGCCAGTGGTGGTACGCCCTATGTGGTGGAAGCGCTGGAGACCTGCCGGCGACATGGCATCCTCACGGCCTGCATCACGTGCAACCCCGGCGCTCCGGTCACCGCCGTCAGTGACCATCCCATCGTGGTGGTGGTGGGCCCCGAGTTCATCACCGGCAGCACGCGCATGAAGAGCGGCACCGCACAGAAACTGGTGCTGAACATGATCAGCACGGGCGTGATGATCCGGCTGGGACGGGTGAAGGGCAATCGGATGGTGGACATGCAGCTCAGCAACGTGAAGCTGATCGACCGGGGCACCCGCATGGTCATGGAAGGCCTGGGCATCGATCACGACGAGGCGAACGCCCTGCTCAAGCAGCACGGCAGCGTGCGTCGCGCCATCGAGGCCGGACGGAGCTGACGCTACTCCTCCACGAAGTCCATGTCCGTGTGGAAGGTCTCGCGCACACGGAACGTGGCCCAGAAGGCCGCGCCGATGCACACCAGTCCCACCACCAGCGCTCCCGTGACGTTGCCCAGCGGCAGGGCCAGGTACTTGAACGCGTTGGTGACCGGCAGCACGGCCCCACGCACAAAGTTCGGCGTGGTGGTGGCCACCGTGCTGCGGATGTTCGTGCCGAACTGCTCGCCGGCCACGGTGACGAAGATGACCCAGTAGCCCGTGGCGGTGCCCAATGCCAGGCACATCCAGTTGTAGGTGGCGATCGGTGCGCCCCGCATGCCGAAGAGGAAGACCAGCGTGAGCACCAGGTTGGCGGCCAGATAGATCAGGATCACCTTGCGCCGGCTCCGCAACAACTGGCTCAGCAGCCCGCTCAACAGGTCGCCGATGCTGAGCCCGATATAGGCGTACTTGATCGCATCCCCGTTGATGCGCTTCATGCCTTCGGCGTCAAGTGCACTGGTGTCGATGCCCAGCTCCGGCACGAAGACATCCTGGCTGAGGCTGACAAGGACACCGATGACATACCATACGGGCACCCCGATGAGGATGCATCCCACATAGCGCAGGAAGCGGCCCCGATCGTTGAACAGCATCCGCAGATCGCCCTTGCGCACCGCCCGGCCACGCACCTCCTGGAAGAGGCCGCTCTCGAAGGTGCCCACACGCATCACCAGCAGCACAAGACCCATCAGGCCGCCCACGAGGTAGGTGATCTGCCAGCTCATCAGCGCCCGGCCGGTCATCGACGACCACAGCCGCCCGAACCAGGCGCCCTTGTCGGCCACCTCCGCTGCGAACACGGCCCCGAGCGCGCCGAAGGTCACCACGATGAGGGTGCCGTAGCCACGCTTGTCCCGCGGCATGGTCTCGGTGATCAGTGTGATGCCCGCACCCAGCTCACCCGCCAGACCGACACCGGCGATGAACCGCACGATGGCGTACATCGTGAGGTCGTAGGTGAAGGCGTTGGCGATGTTCGCCGCACTGTAGAGCAGGATGCTGCCGAAGAGCACGGTGATCCGGCCCTTGCGGTCACCCCACACGCCCCAGAGGATGCCGCCCACCAGCATGCCCAGCATCTGCCAGTTGAACAGGTCGATGCCCACATCCTTGATCCGGGGATCGCCGGCGCCCAGGATGAACTCTAGGCTCTCCCGCTTCACCACGTTGAAGAGCACCAGGTCGTAGATGTCCACGAAATACCCCAGCGCGGCCACCACCACGAGCAGCAGGGAACGACCGGGGAAGATGTGCCTCATGTGCGGTGGCGAAGGAAACGCAACAGCAGGCACGGTGCAAACCGCACACCGGGAGCGATCTTCGCGCATGCGCTCCGCCCTGCTCCTGTCGGCCAGCCTCCTCGCCATCACGATGGCGGCGCAACGGCCCGCATCGTCCATGCCCTACGACCTGCGGCACCCGGCCCAGGTGATCACCCTGCCCGATCAGCTGGTGGAAGTGAGCGCGTTGACGGATGTGGACCAGGGCAGCGTGGCCTGCGTGCAGGATGAGGCGGCGACCCTGTATTTCATCGGGCTGAAGGAAGGCCGCGTGCTGCGGACCGAGGCCTTCGGAGGACCCGGCGACATGGAAGGGCTGACACGCGTACATGATACGTACCTGGTCCTGCGGAGCGACGGGCTCATCCACCGCCTGCGCTTGCTGGATGGGCGCTGGACCAGCGTGGACACCTTCCGGCTGGACCTTCCGCACCGCAACATCGAGGGCCTCGGCTTCGACGACAGCACCGGCTTGGTGCTCGTGGCACCGAAGGACATCACCAAGGGCGGCCCGGAGCTGCGGGATGCCCGCGTGGTGCACGCCTTCGATCCGGACGATCCGGAACATCGCTGCGTGCCCATGCTGCGGCTTTCCATGGCAGCGTTGCTGGGCGAAGCCAGGGCCATGGGGCTGCGCCTCCCCGAGCGGACCACGGAGAACGGCCGCACCGCACCGGCGCTCAAGCTGCGCTTCTCCTCCGTGGCCGCTCATCCCCGCACCGGGCATTTCTACCTGCTCAGCGCGGTGGACCGCACACTGACGGTGGTGGACCGCAAGGGCGGGCTCATCGACCTCGCCGTGCTGGATGCCGGTGTGCTCCCCAAGCCGGAGGGCATCACCTTTCTGCCTGATGGCGAGCTCGTGCTCAGCAGCGAGGGCAAGGGGCGCACCCCGGTGATCGCATGTTACCCGATGCGGGCCCGCGAGTAACCTCAGTCCGGCTTCATCGATGCGCCGCAATGCGGGCAGAAACGCGCATCCTGCTGTGCAACGCCGGTCCTACAGGTCGGGCAGATGGACACCTCACGCTGGTGCTCCCGGCGGGCGATCTCGGCGCTGACGATGCCGGTGGGGATCGCGATGATGGCGTAGCCCAGGATCATGATCGCCGAGGCCAGGGCCTGGCCGAACGCCGTGCGCGGGGCGATGTCACCGTACCCCACCGTGGTCAAGGTGACGATGGCCCAGTAGATGCTGCGCGGGATGCTGGTGAACCCGTGCTCCGGACCCTCCACCAGGTACATCACCGTACCGAACACGGTGACCAGCGCCAGTACGGCCAGGGAGAACACGATGATCCGGTGACGGCTCGCGTACAGGGCCAGGAGCAGATGCGAGGCCTCCCGCGTGTACGTGGTGAGGCGCAGGATGCGGAACACCCTGGTGAGGCGGATGGCGCGGATGATGGTCAGCGCCTGGGTGCCGGGCACGAAAAGGCTGAGGTAGGTGGGCAGCGCGGCCAGCAGGTCCACCAGGCCATAGAAGCTCAGCACGTACGTGCGGCGGTCGCGGCTCACCCACACCCGCACCGCGTACTCGATGGTGAACAGGATGGTCACCGCCCACTCGGCCAGCAACAACCAGCGGCCATATCGGACCTGGACCTCGCGCACGCTCTCGAGCAGCACCAGCGCCACGCTCAGCACGATGGTCCAGAGCAGCACCACATCGAACAGGCGCCCCGCGCGGGTGTCCGTGCCGAACACGATGCGTTCCAGACGGTGTTGCAGGCGGCTTCGTTCCATCTTCAGGCGAGGATCTCGCGCACATTGTCGCCGATGGTGTCCGCAAGGCGGTCCATCGGCAGGTCGTTGGTGTCACGCCCGAAGGGATCCTCGATCTCCTCGGCGATGAGCTCCAGGCTGGCGAGCACATAGAAGATGAACATGACCACCGGCACGGCCATCCACCCCATCACCAGGGCGAAGCCGAACGGCAGGGTGACGGTGTAGAGCACGATGAACTTCTTGATGAAGGTGCTGTAGGAGAAGGGGATCGGTGTGTTCTTGATCCGCTCGCACGCCCCGCAGATGTCGAGGAAGGCGTTGATGTCCGTGGACAGCACGATGAGCTGTTCCTGCGTGATCCGGCCCTCGCGCACGAGGCGGGCCGTGCGCGCATGCATCAGCCCCACCACCTGTGAGGGCACGTGGTGGCGGCGGTCAATGCGCAGTTCGGGATGGGGTTCCTCATCCAGGCCGAGGCGCGTTTCCTCGCGCAGCAGGTGTCGTCCCAGTTCCATGGCGAACGAGGTGATCAGACGGGCAAAGTGCACGCGGTCCTCGATGTCCTCGGGACGAAGCCACGAGCCCACCTTCACCGCCAGGTTGCGGCTCACGTTCACCAGTGCACCCCAAAGCTTGCGTCCCTCCCACCACCGGTCGTAGGCCGTGTTGGTGCGGAAGACCAGGAGCATGCTGATGGCGAACCCCAGGATATTGTGCATCAGGGTGATGTTCCTCACGCTGTGGTCCTGGGCCAGATGCAGCCACGAGTTCTCCAGCCAGGCCACTGCCGCCGTGATCACGCCCATGAGCATGATCAAGGGGAGCAGCTTGCGGAACGTGTCGCTGCGGTGGAAATGAAAGACAGGCCTGCACCAGTCGCGTGGGTCGTGGGCGATCATCGCCACGAAGGAACGGGATCGCCTTCGGCGGTGATCACTGACCGGGCCGCTGGGCCGGCAGGTGGTCCATGAAGACGCCCTCGGCCACTTTGAACTTGCCCGCATGGCGGCCCGCCGGAACCCGCGAACCCACCGGCGTCACCTTGGCCACATCGTAGCCATACACCTCATGATCGCTCGGCCAGTGGAAGATCCGGTCGGGATCGGGCTGATTGGCCGCGCGCGCCTGCTCCGGCTCCTGTTCCTTCTTCAACCAGGCCGGCCCGGGCGCCTGGGGGAAGCGGCCCTCGCCGAAACCGGTCTTCGGCTTCACCACGATCTGATAGTCCAGCGTGCCGCTGTGCGTGCCCCCGTTCAGCTCCACCAGATCGAAGCCGGTGGCCGTGCGGTTCATCTGCGCCACACCGTTGAACGCCGGCATGTCCACCGGCGTGCAGAACACGCGCACCGGATACTCCGGTGTCACCATGATGATGTCCGCCAGGATGGGGTCCAGGTCCACGTGCGCGCGACCGTTCACCAGCTGCACCGTTCCATAGTCCTGATACCAGTACTCGGGCGACTCCGGGCAGGTGAGCATGATGCGGCCATGGTCCGCCGTGGGGATGATCTCGCTGACGGCCGCCGTACCGGTGATCTTGCGTGCGATGCCGCCCACGGTGGTGCCCACCCACGCGAACGCCTGCGAAACACCGGCGTAGTTGAAGGATTCGAAGTAGCCACCGGCGCGCGTGGTGCTGTTGGAGAAGGCCTGGCCCTCCACACCGATGGCGTCCTGGTTCGCCGCGTCGGCCGTGGAGCTGGACCCGATGGTGAAACCGGGATTGCCCGCCGTGGCCCCGCGGCCGCTGTAGGCACGGAAGCCAACCTGATCGCCGCCCAGCGCCGCATTGGTCACGTTCAACTGCGAGTAGGAACCGGGCGGGTTCACCGTGCCGCTGGCGTTCTGCACATAGTTGTAGGACGAGATCCAGACATCGCTGTAGTTGATGGAGGCCGCCACCGTGGCCGCACCCGTGGACTGGGAGTAAATGGACGTGTAGCCCGCGCTGGGGTTGTTGGCGTACACCCCGGCCCCCTGCACGGTCTGCAAGGGCACGCCGAAGGTGATGTTCGTTTCGCGTCCCAGCCAGCCGCCCACGTTGTTGCTGTGGCCATAGATGGCATCGGCCAGCGCACCACTGTTCACCTCGATCGGCGCCAGCGGGGTGGTGGTTCCCCATCCGATCCGGCCGGTGGCTCCCAAGGTGCGGAAGCGTTCCACGTTGTTCGTGCGCACCACAAGGTCCTGGTTGTCCGTCGTGCCCAGGAAATTGGTCACCGGGGTGGTGCCGGCGTTCCCCGTCAGCGACCAATCGGTCGTCCCCGTCCCGAAGCGGATCCACGAGGCACCGCCCCAATAGTAGAAGCCCGGGGTGACGTTGTTCGGCACAACGCCCGCCGTGGCCGTGTTGTACACCAAAAGCGAGGTCGCCGGCGCCACCACCGGGGCGGCCACGTTGGCTGCGGTGAGCGCGATGCGGGGCACCAGCAGGCCCTTTTTGTCGTTGGCAGGATGCGCTGCGGCATCCAGGTCCAGCAGTGCGCTGGCATCCGGCGCCGCGCCGCTCGCGTTGATCCCGATGTTCTGGCCGAAGGTGGGGCCGGCGATGAGGCCGATCACTAAGAGCGATGGACCGCGCATGCAGATGGGCTTTACAGGATGACGTACTGCCATCCCTGATGGTGGCCTTGGAAAGTTAGCCGATCTTTCGACAGCCGAACGCCCATGTCCACCGACCTGCTCCACACCCTGCGCAATGCCCTGCCCGCCGATGCCGTGTTCGCTGACGAGGAGCAGCGCCGGGCCTACGGGCACGATGAGACGGAGGATCTGAACCACCCTCCCGATGTGGTGGTCAGGCCGCGCACCACGGAGGAGGTGTCCGCGGTGCTGCGCATCTGCCATGCCCTCGAGGTTCCGGTGACCCCCATCGGCGGAAGGACCGGGCTGAGCGGCGGCGCCCTCTGCGTCCAGGGCGGTGTGGGCCTGGCCCTCGACCGCATGGACCGGATCGTGGCGATCGATGAGGGCAACCTGCAGGTGACCGTGGAGGCGGGCGTGATCACCCAGGTGCTGCAGGACGCCGTGGCCGCCAAGGGGCTGTACTACCCCCCCGATCCCAGCAGCCGCGGAAGCTGCACCATCGGCGGCAACCTGGCCGAGAACGCCGGTGGGCCGCGTGCGGTGAAGTACGGCGTCACCCGCGACTTCGTGCTGAACCTGGAGGTGGTGCTGGCCGACGGCACGGTGATGTGGACCGGCGCCAACACCCTGAAGAACGCCACTGGATATGACCTCACCCGCCTCATCGTGGGCAGCGAGGGCACCCTTGCGGTGATCACCAAGGCCGTGCTGAAGCTGGTGCCCATGCCACGGTCGACCCGCCTGATGCTGGTGCCGTTCAACAACGCCGAGGACGCATGCACCGCGGTCAGCGCCACCTTCCGCGCCGGCGTCACGCCCAGTGCGATGGAGTTCATCGAACGCGATGCCATCGCTTGGACGATGCAGCACACCGATGGTCTTCCTGCGCAGCTCTCCACCGGACCGGGCGCCTACCTGCTCATCGAGGTGGACGGCGACCACGACGATGCGCTCATGCGCGACTGCGAGACGATCCTGGGCGTGATGGAGGGGCACGGATGCGGCGAGGTGCTGTTCGCGGAGCACCCCTCGGAGAAGGCCGCCCTCTGGCACATGCGCCGGAGCGTGCCGGTGAGCGTGAAGGCCCACAGCGTCTACAAGGAGGAGGACACGGTGGTGCCACGCTTCGCCCTGCCGCGGCTCCTGGCGGGCGTAAAAGCGATCGGTGCGCGCCACGGGTTCAGCAGCGTGTGCTACGGGCATGCCGGCGACGGCAACCTGCACGTCAACATCCTCAAGGGCGACCTCAGCGACACCTTCTGGGAGCGCGAGCTGCCCAAGGCCATCCGCGAGATCTTCGAGCTCACCGTCTCCCTCGGCGGAACCCTGAGCGGAGAGCACGGCATCGGGCTCGTGCAACGCCCGTACATGGACATCGCGTTCAACGCTGCGCAACTGGACCTCATGCGCGGGCTGAAACGCCTCTTCGACCCCAAGGGGATCCTGAACCCCGGCAAGGTGCTGCCCTAGCGCGGCGGCCCTTCGTACACCAGCGCACCGCGCAGGTACACACGCTCCAGGACAGGGCGTCCCTGTCGGTCCCAGTAGGTCCACCGACCGTCGAAGACGTCGTCCACCAGCGGGCCTTCCTCGCTCTGCACCCCATTGCCGTAATAGCGCCGCCAGATGCCGGTGCGTCGTCCCCTGTGGTACTGGCCCTCCAGCCGCGGTCCGTTCTCCACGGTGTCCGTCCGTGTGAAGCGCAGGTAGGCTCCCTCCCTCAACCCGTCGCGGTAGCCCACCCGCTCATGCAACGCACCGTCCGGGAAGTGATCGGCATACGGGCCGTGCATGCGACCCCGGCGGTAGGTGACCTTCCGGAGCAGCACACCACCCCGCCCATAGGACCTGCTTTCGCCGTCGAGCAGACCATCGCGGTAGTTCACCACCTCAAGCGTATCCCCCTGGTCGTCGAAGGCGGTCCAGGGTCCCGTCTTCCGGTCGTGCTCGTAGCGGCCCTCCTTGCGCACGCGGCCCTCCGCATCGCGGATGCGGGCCACGCCATGTTTGGTGCCCTCCACGAAGGACACCTCGGCCGGGGGAGCGGAGGCCCGATGGGGGGTGGCCGCACCCGGATCCCGGTCCGGCCCGCCCGTGCCGCAGGCGCACTGCAGGATGCAGAGGAGGCACGGGATGACCCGGGCGGTCGCGATGCGCATCGCGCAAAGGTCGCGCGGGATCAGGCCATGACGCGGTCCAGCTCCGCGAGCAGGTCGCGCACGTGGCGGAAGGCATGCACACCGGAGGGCCACCGCACATCGCCGGCACGACCCACCTGCGAACCGCAGAACCAGATGGTGGCACGGTCCATCGGCAGCAGGTTGGTCAGCCCTTTGGCGTAGACCGGGAGGTGCTCCGCACTGGGGAAGGCGGTGATGAAGCTGATGTAGCGCAATGGGCCGTTGGTGAGGGCCGCCAGCTGGGCCAGGTCGTCCATCGGCACGCTCTGCCCCAGATAGACGGTGGGCTTTCCGGAGGCCCGCAGCAGGTAGAGCACATACAGCAGTCCCAGCTCGTGGATCTCGCTCTCCGGCAGGTAGAGCACGGTGAGGGGCCCCTGCCCGATGGCCGGAGGCGGTATCGCATCCACCTCGGCGCAGAGCTTCTGCCGCACCAGGTTGCTCACAAAATGTTCGTGGCTCGGGCAGATCGAGTTGGTCTGCCACAGCATGCCGATGTGCTCCAGCAGCGGCAGGAAGAGCTTCTCCACCAATGCACGGAAGCCCTCCTTGGCCCGGAACCGGGCGCAGGTGCCGTCGAAGAGGGCCTCGTCGAAGGAGAGCATCGCCATCTTCAAGGTGTTCAAGGCCCCGTCCAGGTCCTTCTGGACCACGCTCATCTCCCGCACCAGCTGCTCGCGCTCGGCCAGGCTCAGCTTGGCGATGGCGGAGATCTTCTTCCCGTGCTGGTTGAGGTAGGCGACGTTCAGCAGGGCCTTCAGTTCCTCCAGCCCGTAAGTGCGGATGTTGGTGTCCGTGCGGTCCGGGCGGAGAAGTCCGTAGCGCTTCTCCCAGATGCGGATGGTGTGCGCCTTCACCCCGGAGAACTCCTCCAGGTCGCGGATCTGGAACCGCCATTGGTAGGGACTGGGGGACATGGGCGCGGGCGAAACTAGCTGTTCAGCGTGCATGAACGGATGTTGAACAACACCAGCGGGGCGAAGTAGTTCGGTCCGGGAACAGAAAGGCCCCTGCCAGGTGGCAGGGGCCTTCCGTTCCAAAGAGGGCGGGACCTTAGCGGGCGATGCTCACGGGCAGGGCCACACTGTTGTCCTGGCTGCGCAGGCGCAGCACGTAGGTGCCGGCGGCGAGGTCGCCGGTCGCGAGCGTCACGCGGTCATTGCTGCGCACCATGGCGCTGTTGCCGAGGGCGCGCACGATGCGGCCGCTGGCATCCAGCAGTTCGGCCTCCAGGTTGCGGTCGCCCAGGGCGGGCACCAGGATGTTGAGCAGGTCGTTCGCGGGGTTGGGCCACAGGGTGGTGGCCGCGAGGATGCCGGCGTTCTCGTTCACACCCGTGAAGATGGGCAGTTCGACGAGCGCACCACCGGCGGCCTGGGCCACCCAGAGGCCGAAGGCCGGTCCGTTGCTGTTCTGGGCAGGGTCGAGGAAGCCGCTGGCCACCACGGTGATGGCATCACCCTGCAGGCCAAGGCTGGCCAGCGGGGCCTGGTAGCTCACCACGGGCGTGCCGCCGGCGGTGATCTCCAGCACGTAGTCGTCGGTGGGCGGCTCCAGGTAGTTGCTGAACTCGCCATAGGACAGACCGTTGATCAGCGTGGCACCACCGAGCACGGCGGTCTCGTTCACGTTCACCGTGGGCGCATCCGTGCTGCCATGGAACACCAGGATGTCGGTGTTGTTGGCACCCGAGGTGGCCGTCTCCCGGGCCGGGGTGTACACGTAGATGTTGAAGGGCGTGGCAGGGTTGTAGCCCGTGCCGCTCACGATGCCGTTGGCCACCAGGATGTAGGTGCCGCCCTCCTCCAGATTGTAGCTGAAGTTGGCGATGGCATCGGCCGGATCGGTGCTGTTGGCCGGGGCCACACCCACGTTCAGGTCCACGCCGGCCTGCACATCCACGAAGGGGCTGGCGGTGCGGAAACCGAAGTCGTCGATCAGCGGGCTGTCGTTGAGCCACACATCCACGGTGGAGGCGGCGGCGTCAGCGCTGTTGTGGATCACCTGCACACGGGCGGTCGGGATCGGCGCGGCGGGCAGTTGCACCAGGGCACCGCCGGTGGGCAGGGCCACCCAGAGGCCGAAGGCCGGACCGTTGCTGTTCTGCGCGGGGTCGAGGAAGCCGCTGGCCACCACGGTGAGGGCCAGGTCCTGCAGGGAGAGGGTCTGCAGCGGCGCGCTGAAAGCGGCGGCGATGGCACTGTTGTCCGCGGTGCGCACCTGGATGGTGTAGTCGGCGGTGGGCAGGGGCAGGTAGCCGGCGAAGGAACCGTAGGCCAGGTCGTTCACGGCCGTGGCCTCCAGCACAGCGCTCTCGTACACGTCGACCACGGGGGCGTCGGTGCTGCCATGGAACACCAGGATATCGGTGTTGCCGGCGGTGGCGGCGGCCTCACGGGCGGGAGCGAAGGCGTTCAGCGAGAAGGCCGGCGAGGGGTTGTAGCCCGTGCCGCTCACGATGCCGTTGGCGATGAGCACATAGCGCTCGTCGTCGGCCAGCACGAAGGTGGCACCCAGTCCGGGGATCGTATCCGCCGCGCTGGTGCTGGTGCCGGGGGCGACACCGATCTGCAGGGCCACCCCGGCAGGCACATCCTCGAAGCCCCAGGCCGTGCGGAAGCCGAAGTCGTCGATCAGCAGGGCGCCGTTGACGTACACGTCCACCGAAGCGGCGGCGGCATCAGCGCTGTTGTGGATCACCTGGAGGCGGGCGGTGGGCGCGGTGAAGACCGGCAGCTCCACCATGGCACCGCCGGAGGGCAGGGCCACCCAAAGGCCGAAGCCCGGACCATTGCTGTTCTGGGAGGGGTCCAGGAAGCCACTGGCCACCACGGCCAGACCGAGGCCATCGAGACCCAGGGTTTGAAGAGGAGCGCTGTAGGCCACCAGGGTGTTGGGGTCGCCGGCGGCGCGCACCTCCAGCACATAGTCGTCGGTGGGCAGGTTCAGGTAGCCGGCGAACTGTCCGTAGGCCAGGTTGCTCACGGCGTTGGCGCCGAGCACGGCGCTCTCGAACACGTCCACGGCCGGGGCATCCGTGGCCCCGTGGAACACGAGCACGTTGGTGCTTCCGGCGGTGCTGGTCTCCGTGCCGCCGTTGGCGTACAGCTGGAAGGCGGGCGCCGGGTTGTACCCCGAGCCGCTCACGATGCCGTTGGCCACCAGGATGAAGGTGCCGCCATCAGGCAGGTTGTAGGTGGCGCCCAGGCCGGGGATGGTGTCCGCGGCGCTGGTGCTGGTGCCCGGGGCGATGCCGATCTGCAGGTCCACGCCGGCGGGCACATCGTTGTAGCCCCAGGCGGTGCGAAAGGTGAAGTCGTCGATCAGCAGGGCGCCGTTCACGTACACGTCCACCACGCTGGCCGCAGCGTCAGCGCTGTTGTGGATCACCTGCAGGCGCGCCGAGGGGGCGGTGAACACCGGCAGCTCCACGAGCGGGCCGGTGAAGGGGGGCGCAGCGAACAGGCCGAAGGCCGGGCCATTGCTGTTCTGCGCGGGGTCCAGGAAACCGCTGGCCACCACGGCCAGGCTGAGGCCGTCCAGACCCAGGGTCTGCAGCGGAGCGCTGTAGGCGACCAGGGTGTTGGGATCGCCAGCGGCGCGCACCTCCAGCACATAGTCGTCCGTCGGCAGGTTCAGGTAACCGGCGAACTCACCATAGGCGAGGTTGCTCACCGCGTTGGCGCCGAGCACGGCGCTCTCGAACACGTCCACGGCCGGGGCATCAGTGGCCCCATGGAACACCAGAACGCCGGTGTTGCCGGCGGTCGTGCTCTCCTCGCCGCCATTGGCGTAGAGGTCGAAGGCGGGGGACGGGGTGTAGCCCGAGCCGCTCACAATGCCGTTGGCCACCAGCACGAAGGTGCCGCCATCAGGCAGGTTGTAGGTGGCGCCCAGGCCGGGGATGGTGTCGGCCGCGCTGGTGCTGGTGCCCGGGGCGATGCCGACCTGCAGGTCCACGCCGGCGGGCACGTCGTTATAGCCCCACGCGGTGCGGAAGGCGAAGTCATCGATGAGGAGGCTGCCGTTCACGTACACGTCCACCACGGAGGCGGCCGCGTCGGCACTGTTGTGGATCACCTGCAATCGCGCCACCTGGGCCGTTGCGGGGATCCCGGCCGCAAGCGCGGCTCCGATCAGGGTTGTTCTTGTAAGCATGACGATGGGTTTTGTCGTACGGGAAGGGGAACACGAAGGTCCGACTTTTGTTCATCGTTCCGCGAAAACAGATGAACATTTCATGACAAACAGGACGAGGCCCCCCTTGCGGAGGGCCTCGGAACCGGAAGCAAGGCAGGCTCAGCGCACCACGGTCACATGGCCGAAGAGCTCGTGCCGCTCCTTGGTGATGCCCTCGATCACGAACGCACGGTAGGCATAGACCCCCACGCCGATCTGGCCACCGCTGCCAGTGCCGTCCCACGGCAGGTTGGGGTCGTTGCTTTGGAACATGAGCTGCCCCCAGCGGTCGAAGATCTTCAGGTCGAAGGACTCCAGGTCGATCACATTGCCCCAGGGCTGCCACACGTCATTGATGCCGTCGTTGTTGGGGGTGAAGGAGTTGGGGATCCAGTAGGCGTAGTCCTGCGGCTGAAGGTGGGCCACCACCGTGTCCGGGCTGAAGAAGGTGATGCTCAGCTCTGGCAGGGTGGTGTCCGCCGGGCTGGGATAGTTGTTCTTGATGCTCCAGTTCAGGAAGTCGTAATAGAGCGCCGGCAGCACCTTGATGGGCTTGGCCACACCCTCGGGCACCTGCACCACCGTGGGGAAGGCGTCGTAGATGACCCCGTCGAACTCGATGCGGGCACTGTTGCGGGGTTCCACGTCCAGCATCACACTGTAGGCGATGGGCGGGATGAAGTGCGCCACGATGCGGTCCGTGGTATCCGTGGTGAGGGTCACCAGGCTGTCGTTCAGGCTGGGCCAGATGGTGTCGTTCTGGATCGTCCAATGGCTGAAGGCCCAGCCCGGCTCGGGGATCGGGGCCAGCGTGGTGGTGATGCCGCCGTAGTAGGTGCCCGTGAAGGGATAGGTGGGCAGCACCTGCGAGTTCACCTGGATGCTGCCGCTCAGGGGCGGGTCCACATCGAACTGCACGTCATAGGGACCGCTCAGGTCGTAGCAATCGATCAAGCCATCCTGGATGGTGACGCATCGCGTTTCGATGTAGTCACGCAGCACCTGCACGTTGTTCTGCCAGTCGGCCATGCTGCCGCCCCAACGCGCGATCTGCGCGGGCATCTCGGGCGCGATGTTGCCGATGAGGCTGTCCAGGAAGGGGATCATGAAGTCGCAGCTGAAGAGCGTGTTGCCCAGGTCGATGTAGCGGTTCACGTAGTAGTCGTGCACCATGGGGTTCTCCTGGATCAGCTTCTCGATGATCTCCGTGTGGCCCTGGCCGCCGGGATCGGGCAGGTCCTCCACCGTGCAGGGGTCGGCGTTCGGGCTCTGGTCCGGGATGCCTGTGAAGTTGGCGTAGTGGCCGAAGGTGGCGTCCATGTCCCACAGGATGTAGCCCCATTTCTTGTGGTCCCCGTTGGGGTTCAGGCCACGCCACCAGCCGGTGTTCCAGTTCAACCAGTCGGCGCAGACCGTATAGCTGTTCAGGCAGAAGTAATCCACCAGGCTCTTCCAGTTGAACACGCTGTCCACATAGGCAAAGGCGGTGGGGTCGCCCATGTTGTTGGTGGCGATGAAGGTGCGCAGGGCGTCCCAGTCCGTCTGGGCCTGCGCGCCGCCGTACTCGCTCCAGGTGCCGCCCCAGGTCTTGATGAACTGGATGTCGTACTCGCCCTGGTCGTAGTAGTACCGGGTGAAGTCCGAGTCGTCCACCTTCTCGCGCAGGTCGTACACGCCCCAGTACTGCCCGTTGATGTACACCACGCAGGGCTCATAGCTGCGTTCGTCCACGCGCAGGTTGCCCACCTGGCTCAAGGCCTGCACATAGGCATCACGGATGTGCGCCGGTTGACCCGGACCGAACTCGTAGTTGTCGCCGGCGGCCGCCTTTACGATGAGGCGCTGATACTCGTCGCGGTCCTTGGTCCGGAAGATCGGATAGTGGATGGCGTCGTTGTAGCCGTACTGGTCGCGCGTGACCCAATCGAAGCCGCGCTGGTCATACGCCCACGAGTCCTGGCCGTGTTCATCGCAGGTGCCCACCGCCTCGTCGCGCAGCACCCCGTTGGGGCCGAAGTACTCCAGGGAGGACACGGGCTCGATGCCGCCGTTGCCGAGCAACAGGTCGTCCACCTCATCCCCGGACACGCTGAGGATGGGCACCGTGTGGTTCACACCGATGAAGTAGGTGTTGGTCTCGATGAAGCTGGGCGGCACGCCCGGGGTGGTGCTGAAGCAGGCGGCGCGCACCACGGTGGTGGCGGCGATGTTGAGCGGGGCGGCGTAGGGCGTGCTGGTGGCCGTGGGCGTGGTGCCGTCCAGCGTGTACCGGATGGTGGCGCCCGAAGGCGAGCTCAACGCCACGCTCTGGGGACCGGCGTACACACCGGCAGGCAGGCTGAACTGGGGCTTGGGCTCATAGTCCGCGGAGGCACCGGCATTGGCCGCATTGGGCGTGGGGGTCTGGAAGAGCGACCAGGTCGCGGCACCGTCGGTGGTGCGGCCCCGGCTGTGGTTCTCCTTGCAACGGGCCGAGAGCTGGAAGTCGTCCATGACGTTGCCGCCCGCATCGGCCAGGAGGATCCACTCGTTCTGGCCCTGGCTGAGCTTGAAGTTGGTATGGAAGATGAGCGGCAGGGTGAACATGTCCCGGCTGGAACAGAACACCATCAGACGACCATTCGCCGGCACCTGGGTGCCCACCGGGAAGGCCCACTTGGTGGGGTTGTTGGGATTGTCGCTCAAGTGCCAGCCGCTGATGTCCACCGGTGCACCGGTGGTGTTGTAGAGCTCCACCCAATCCTCGAACTCGCCGTTGTTGTCGGCGAAGCTGGAGAGGTTGCTGGCGCTCACCTCGTTGAGCACCACCTGGGCGCGGGCGCCGAAGGGGGCGGCACAGAGGAGCAGGAGCGGGAGGATGCGGTGGAACGGCGTCAGGGCCATGGGGTTCGGTCGGGGACGACCAAGTTAAGCGAACGTTACTGCATGGAACATGCTGAGCGGCACAAGGTTCGGGGGATCCGCGGAGGCCTGTCGCATGCCTCTTGGAGGCATGACGCAAGGTTCCGGTAACGCGGCGCCCGGGACCGAAAAAAAGCCGCCCCGGCCCCCACGTATGGGAGGCCGGGGCGGCATGCTCGGGCCGCAGGCCTCAGCCCTTCACGGGCGTGGGCTTGGTGCCGATGTGCTGCTCGAGGAACTTCTCCATGGCGCCGTAGAACTCGAAGCGGTTCTCCTCATTGCGGAAGCCGTGGCCCTCGTTGTCCTTCACCATGTACTTCACCTCCACGCCGCGGGCCTGCAAGGCCTCCACCACCTGGTCGCTCTCGGCCTTGTTCACACGCGGGTCGGTGGCGCCCTGCGCGATGAAGAGGGGGCACTTGATGCGGTCCACGAAGAACACCGGGCTGGCCTCACGCAGCAGCAGGCTGTCCGCCTTGGGGTCGCCCACCATCTCGTACATCATCTTCTTGAAGGGCTCCCAATAGGGCGGCACGGTGTTCATGAAGGTGAACATGTTGCTCACGCCCACATAGTCCACGGCGCAGGCGTAGAGGTCGGGGGTGTAGGTGATGCCCGCCAGGGTGGCATAGCCGCCGTAGCTGCCGCCGTAAATGGCGATGCGGGTGCTGTCGGCGATGCCCTGGTCCTTCAGCCATTCCACACCGTCCGTGATGTCGTCCTGCATGGTCTTGCCCCACTGCTTGAAGCTCTTCTCCCAGAAGGCGCGGCCGTAGCCTGTGCTTCCGCGGAAGTTCATCTGCAGCACGGCATAGCCGCGGTTGGCCAGCATCTGCACCTCGGGGTTGAAGCCCCACTCGTCGCGGGCCCAGGGACCGCCGTGCGGGTTGATCACCACGGGCAGGTCCTTCGCCTCGCGCCCCACAGGCAGCGTGAGGTAGCCGTGCACCGTAAGGCCGTCGCGGGTGGTGTAGCTGATGGGCTTCATCTCGGCCATCTGGTCCTCGTCGATCCACGGACGCTGCACGGCCATCAGTTCCAGCTTGTCGGCCGTGACATCATAGAAGTAGTAGCGGCCCGGCTGGCGGTCGCTGCCGGCCCACACCATGAACTTGGTCTCGTCGTCGTTCTCCCCATAGATCCAGTGGTCGTAGCCCTCGAACTTGGGGGCGAGCTTGTCGTACAGCGCCTGGGTCTGCGGGTCCAGGATGCGGCGTTCCTCCTTCCACCCGGTCCAGGTCACCATGGTGAGCACCTTGCGCTTGTCGCTGTAGTCCAGGCTGGACACGTCGTAGTCCTTCTCCTCGTGGATGAGGCGCGTTTCCTTCTTCCCGGCCAGGTCCCACTCCACCACGGCGGTCTTGTCGCGGCCGTTGAGGTTGTGGCTCACGTACAGGTTGGCGTTGTCGAAGGTGAAGAACAGCGGGTTCCAGCTGTCCTTGAACCCGGTGCGCATGTACTCGGTGAAGGGCTCCTTGTCCGTCGCGCGGTAGTACACCACCTGGTCGGTGCCGTCGGTCTTGGTGGCCATGCGGATCACGCCATTGTGGTCGGTGATCCAGCCTTCGAAGTTCTCCTTGCTGTTGTCGTAGAGGGGCTTCAGCTCGCCGGTGGCGATGTCGCACAGGTAGGGATCGAAGACCTGGGGATTGCGCTGGTTCATCTGCAGCATCACCTTGGTCTCCATGCCCGGCACGTTGTGCAGGCGGTCGAGGGTGCCGGCCCGCACACCGGAGAGGGGGGTCAGGGCCTTGGCATCCTTGCCGTCGATGCTGGCGCTGAACACGATGAAGTTCTCATCGCCGTTCACGTCGCGGCTGTACACCAGGCGGTCGCCCTTCCAGAAGTAGCCGCCGATGTCGCGCACCGTGTCGTGGGTCACCTGGGTGGCCACGCTGTCGCCGATGCGCTGCACGAAGAGGTTCATGCGGTTCTTCCACGGAGCCCGGTAGCTGAAATGGCTGCCGTCGGGGCTGATCTGGAAGCCGGCCTTCTCGGGGTTCTTGAAGAAGAGCTTCATGTCGATCACGGGTGGCGGTTGCACGGCGGCCGTGGACCGGCCGGCGGGCTGATCGGCGTCGCCGCACGAGGCCAGCAACAGGCCGGCGAACAGACCGAGAGGAAGGAGGTAGCGCATCATCGGGGGTTTGGTGGGGAGCAAAGGTCTTCGCCCGCACCCCATCCCCACCGCACGATCCATGGAACGTTGTCCGGTGGGATGGACCGTTGGCCCGGTGGATGAACGGCGGTCAGCGCCGGTAGCGGAGGACGCGCACCCCCCGGTCCGCCTCCACGGCATCAGGCTCGCCCAGACGTTGCCGCAGGGCGTGCTCCAGCGCCAGCTCGGGATCCACAAGCCGCGCACCGGCGTCCACCAGCACCAGGGTGTCCTCCAGGGTGGCCACGGCGGGCGGCTGCGCGGGATCATCGACCGGATGGATGCCGCGGGCCGCGAGGGCCTCGGTCCAGGTGGCGGTGTGGGCGAACAGGGCGGGATCCACGTGCCAGGCATAGGTGTGGGCGTACCAGGCGGGGATCAGCAGCACCGGAGCGCGGCCCTTGGCCATGGCCTGCGCCACCGCCACAACCCGCTCGGGCCGCCCCTCAGGACCACGTCCCGGTTCGAAGGTGAGGGCCATGCCGCCCACACCCACGGCCGCGAGAGCCCAACCCACCTGCCGCCACGGGGCCGCGTTCAACAGGGCATGGGCCACCAGCAGGCACCAGCCCGGCGCCGCGAAGAGCAGGTAGCGATCCAGGAACACCGGCACCCGTTGGCTCAGCACGAAGAGGCCCAGCAGCGGGAGCAGCGCCCACAGCAGGCCCACGGACCACAGCGCTCCACGTCCTTCGCGCCGAAGGGAGGCCGCCGCGATCGCCGCGAGGAAGAGCAGCACCAGCACCGGGGCGTTGCTCCACCGCCAGAGCATGTTGTACACCTCCTCGGGCGGCGGCACGGTGAGCCAGGTGCCCTGTCCCACGGACCGGCTGAAGCGCTCGAACAGCACGGCGGCATAGGGGATGTACGCGAGCAGTGCCACCCCGGCGGCAAGGGCCAGGGTGCGACGGGCCGGCCGCAGGGCGGGCACCAGCAGCACCAGCAGGGCCTGCACGCCCAGCATCAGCCAGCCGAAGAAGTGGGCGTACACCATGGCCACGTTGAGCAGGGCGAGCACGGGCAGGGCGGCACGTGGAGGCCGCGGGACGGCCTGCGCCACCCGCACCAGCTGCCATACACCGGCCACAGCAAGGAGCTGGAACAGCGGATAGGCCCGCACTTCATGGGCGAACCCCTGCTGGTAGCTGCTGCAGATGAAGAGCAGGACGGCCGCGAACCCGGTCACCCGCCCACCGAGCGCACGACCGATCAGGAAGAGCGGCCAGGCGGTGAGGCCGGAAGCCACCACGCTGGGCATCCGAAGCCAGGCCACATCGTGACCGGCGAACGGCAGCACGGCCTTCACCAGCAGGAAATGGAGCGGCGGGTTGTTCTCCTGGCGCAGCTGCGCGAAGAGCTCGGCCAGCGGACGGTGCGCCCAGTACACGGTGAAGGGTTCGTCGTGCGCCAGGCCCACCAGGCCTACGAAGAGGCTGCGCACCACCAGCGCCAGCGCCACCAACGCGACCATCGCCAGGGCGTCCGCAGGCAGGCGCTTCATGGTCGCCGGTGCATCAGGTGGTGCGGACCGATGCCCGGCAGCACGAAGGCCTCTCCTTCCACGGCGAACCCGAGACCGGAGTAGAACCCGCTGGCGGAGGTGCGGGCGTTGCACCACAGCAGGTCGCCCCCTTCGGCGCGCACGGCCTCCAGTGCTTCATGCACGAGCAGGGCGCCCACCCCCTGCCCCTGCCTGTCGGGATGCACGGCCATGCCACGCAGCCGGAACGGCTTCGCCGCAGGAAGCTGGGCACAGGCTTCGGCATACACCGATGCGATGCCCACGAGCGCGTCATCGGCCCAGGCGCCGAGGTGGATGGTGCTCGCATCGGTGTCGTGCGGAAAGTCGCAGTCCTCCACCGGCCGGCCGGGCCGCAGCACCAGCTGGCGCAGGGGCCAGGTGGCCCGGGCGGGGATCCGGGTGGTGCGCATGCGTGCAAAATAGGTCGCGTGGATCAACGCGGCCGCCGGGTTCCCAAGCGCTCGTCCAACACCTCCACCGCCAACGCGGCGCGCGTGCTGTCGATCAGCCCCACACCCGTGTGCGGCGCCTCGCCGATCACGCGGCCGCCGAGCATGAGCTGCGCCGCGTCGGTCGCCAGATGGACGTGCACCGTGTCCACCTCGATGGTCGTGCAGCGGGCCGTGCCGGGCAGGGTGAGGCCGCCCGGCAGTGCGGTCCGCTCGCACACCCGCCAGGACCCTGTCGTCGGATCGGGGGTGGCGCTGCGGGGCGGGAACACGAGCGCCGACGCGAGGGCCATCGGGAGGACCAACAGCCCGACCACACGGCCGACGGCCACCCAGGCCGGGATGCGGAACGCGGATGCGATCACCGCGGCCAACGCACCGGACAACAAGGCGTAGCCCACCGCCACGGCCAGCCGCAAGGGCAGGGTCGGCGCCGCATGCACCACGGTGTACGGATCGGCGAGCAGGTAGCCCGCCCGCCAGGGCAGCAGGAAGGCCGAGCCTGGATGCCCGTCCAGCAGCAGCTTCCCCACCCACCAGTAGGCCAGCCGGGCGCCGCCCACCAGGCCCAGCCCCAGCAGCGTGAAGTGCAACGCCGAACGCGTGTTCTCGTCCAGCGAGGGCCTCATGCACGCGGTGTGATCAGCGGATGTAGCGCAGGTCGTGGTCGTTGCGCAGGGCGCGCAGGCTGGCGTGGATCAGCTTGATCACCTGCTCCACGTCGTTGCGGTGCACGCTCTCCACCGTGGTGTGCATGTAGCGCAGGGGCAGGCTGATGAGCGCACTGGGCACACCGGCGGCGCCATAGGCGAAGGCATCGGTGTCCGTGCCCGTGGCGCGGCTGGCGGCCATGCGCTGGAAGGGGATCTTGTTCCGTGTCGCGGTGTCCACGATCAGCTTCAGCAGGTTGTTGTGCACGGCGGGCGCGTAGCTCAGCACGGGACCCTGCCCGCAGGCGATGTCACCGTTCTGCACCTTGTTCATCAGCGGCGTCTGCGTGTCGTGCGTCACATCGGTCACGATGGCCACGTTCGGGCGGATGCGCTCCACGATCATCTCGGCACCGCGCAGGCCCACCTCCTCCTGCACGCTGTTGGTGATGTACAGTCCGAAGGGCAGACGCTTGCGCTCGGCATGCAGCAGGCGGGCCACCTCGGCGATCATGAAGCCGCCGATGCGGTTGTCCAGGGCCCGGCCCACGAAGTGGCGCCCGTTCAGCACCATGAACTCGTCCTCATAAGTGATCACGCAGCCCACGTGCACGCCCAGCTTCTCCACCTCCTCCTTGCTGCTGCAGCCGCAGTCCAGGAAGATGTTGTCCAGCGCGGGCACCGGGTCGTTCTTGCCGTTGCGCACGTGGATGGCGGGCCAGCCGAACACGGCCTTCACGATGCCCTTCTCGGTGTGGATGTTGACGCGCTTGCTGGGGGCGATGAGGTGATCGCTGCCGCCGTTGCGGCGCACGTAGATGAAGCCCTCCTTGGTGATGTAGTGGACGAACCAGCTGATCTCGTCGGCGTGGGCCTCGATCACCACCTTGAACTTCGCGTCGGGGTTCACCACGCCCACGGCGGTGCCATAGGCATCGGTGAAGTGGTCGTCCACATAGGGCCGCAGGTAGTCGAGCCACAGGCGTTGGCCGCTGGTCTCGAAGCCCGTGGGGCTGGCGTTGTTGAGGTAGGTCTCCAGGAACTCCATCGAGGCGGGCCCGAGGATGCTGGCGGGTTTGGACGGTCGGGAGGGGCGTGCGGTGCGCTTGGCCATGGGAAGTAAGGAAGCCGCATCTGGCGCGGCGGGGCGAAAGTAGCCGCACGCTTGGCGGTTGAACATTCCCGGGCGACCTTCGTATGAACAGCGCTTCGGCGAAAACCACCGGCCATGACCCTGCGTGCCCTCCCCCTCCTGCTGCTGTCGCTCTGCGCCGTGCTGGTGCGGGCGCAGGGCAACATCCCCTTCGACCGCGACCACATCGCGGACAAGGCCGCCCTGGACAACGCGCTGCGGGCGATGCAGCAGGCGGACAAGCTGGCCGAGGCCGGTGGTGCGGCCTACGCACAGGCGCTGCCGCTGTACCTGCAGGCCCATGCCGTGAACCCCGACAACGCCGAGCTGAACGTGCGCATCGGGCTCTGCCACCTGAACGGGGAGCAGCGCCACGAGGCGGCCGAATGGTTCCTGCGGGCGGCGGCGCTCGATCCGGCCATGCCGCGCGTGCACTTCCTGTGCGGCTACGCGCTGCAGCTCAACGGCCGGTGGGACGAGGCCATCGCGGAGTATGAGGACCACAAGGTGCGCACAGCGCGCAACCCCGATCCCGAACCGGCCTACAACATGGCCGACAAGCTCCTGGCCGAATGCCGCAACGGCAAAGCCCTGGCCGCCAGGCCGGCGAACGTGCGCGTGACCAACCTGGGTGCGCGCATCAACAGCCAGGAGAGCGATTACGGCGTGCTGCTCACCGCCGATGGTGGCACCCTCTTCTACACCTCGCGCCGGTCCAACACCACCGGGGGCAAGATCAACAAGGCCACCAACGAGTACTTCGAGGACGTGTACGTGAGCACGCACGGCGATCAGGGCTGGAGCGACCCCGTTCCGCTGCCCGAGCCGGTGAACACGCCGATCAACGATGCCTCGGTGGGCCTGTTCAACGATGGGCGCACCATGCTGATCTACCGCGACGTGAAAGGCACCGGCGACCTCTTCGAGACCAAACGCACCGGCAAGACCTGGAGCGAGCCCCGTCCGCTGGGCCCGAACGTGAACACGCGCTACCACGAGAGCAGCGCCTGGTACAGCTTCGACCGGCAGTGGCTCTACTTCGTGAGCGACCGTCCGGAGGAGGGCCTCGGCGGACAGGACATCTACCGCAGCAAGTGGGACGCCGCCGCACAGGACTGGGGGCCGGCCGAGAACCTCGGGCCCACCATCAACACGCGCTTCGATGAGGACGGCATCTTCGTGCATCCCGATGGGCGCACGATCTACTTCAGCAGCAAGGGCCACAACAGCATGGGCGGCTACGACATCTTCCGCAGCGCGCTGGAAGGCGGCCAGTGGTCGAAGCCGGAGAACCTGGGCTGGCCGGTGAACGGTGCGGACGACGACCTGTTCTTCGTGATGAACGCCAGCGGCAGCACGGGCTACTTCAGCTCGCTGCGCCCGGGCGGCCTGGGTGAGGACGATGTCTACCAGGTGGAGTTCCTGCCCGATCCGTCCGCACAGGAGACGGCCACCGCCGCCACCGCCGTGGATGCGACCCCGGCGCCCACGATGGCCACCGTGCTGGTGAAGGGTTGGGTGAAGGACCTGCGCGCCCTCAAGGGCCTGGAGGCCGACATCGACCTGCTGGACCTCGCCGACGCCAGCCTGGTGGCGCGGTTCCAGAGCGACCGGGAGACGGGCGAGTTCATGGCCACGGTACCGGCGGGCCGCGCCTACGCCCTGCATGTCCGCGCCAACGGCTACCTCTTCCACAGCCAGCACATCGAGGTGGGCGCGGAAGGCACGGTGGAGCTGGCGCTGGAGGTGGGCATGAAGCCGCTGGAGGTGGGCGGTGTGGAAGTGATGCGCAACCTGTTCTTCGATCGCGACAAGGCCGAGCTGCAGCCGGGGTCGCATGCGGAACTGGCCCAGTTGAAGCAGCTGCTCACCGACAACCCGGACCTGCGGCTGGAGGTGGGCGGCCACACGGACAGCGACGGCAGCGCCGAGCACAACCTGAAGCTCTCGCAGGCCAGGGCGCAGGCCGTGGTGGACCACCTCACCGCGCAGGGCATCCCGGCCGACCGGCTGGAGGTGAAGGGCTACGGGCCCACGCAGCCGGTGGCACCGAACGACAGCGCCGCCAACAAGGCGCGCAACCGCCGCACGGAGATCCGCATCCTGGGTCAGTAGCCGCGCACGAGCTTCACGCCCGCACCGCCCGCACCGCGCAGGGTGTACGTGCCTGCCGCCGCGTCGCGCAGGTCCACGCGCAGCTCACCGCCCGCAGGTGCCAGCAGGCCGTCACGCACCACGCGCCCCAGCCCGTCCAGCACCCACCAGCGCTCGCCCGCCGGAGCGCCCATCAGCGTGTACACGCCATCACCATCGCTGCGCAGCCGCAGCTCCGGGGCCGGACGGGCGGGCAGGCCCACCGAGGCGTCCACACAGAAGGGCGTGCTCTCCTCCATGCCGAAGCTGGCACCGTCCGCGATGAAGCCCGTGAACGCGCCCGTCACCGTGTAGCTGCCGTTGCCCGCGTCGCAGCACATGCCGTCGCCATAGGAGTCGTGCATGATGAAGGTGTAGCAGCCCGCGTCGAGGCAGGCCGTGGCCGTCAGTGTGGCCGTGCTGATCTGCCCGTTGTAGGGCCCGCCGGTGGCCACCACCAGGCCGTTGTCGTCCACGATGCTCCACGCGGTCTCGCCGGCGTACTGGTCGAACTCCAGCTCCACCTGGATCTCCTCGGGCCTCACCTCCACATCCACCGTGCGCGTCTCCGTATCGCTGCCGAAGGTGTTGCTCACCGTGAGGCTCACGGTATAGGAGCCGCTCGCGGGGTAGGTCACCTCGGGGGAGGCATCGGTGCTGGTGGACGGATCGCCGCCGGGGAACTGCCAGCTCCAGCCGGGCGCGGCCTCCAACGCCAGGTCGTGGAAGGTGACCGCGCCACCGCCGCAGACCACATCGCTCTCCGTGCGGAAGGCGGCCACCGGGGGATCGCTGCTGGGGCTGTACACCGGAGTGCGCCACACGCCGCGGCCATACGTGGCGGCGTAGAGCCACTGTCCCGTGCCGTCCAGCTCCAGCTCCATCACCACCACGGCGGGCAGGCCCTGGCCGAAGGGCTGCCAGTTGCCCAGCGTGGCATCGCGGTAGAACACGCCGAGGTCGGTGCCCACGTACAGGCCGTCGTTCGCTCCGGTCAGCACCACGGTGTTCACCGGCACGTTGGGCAGGTTGCCGCTGTGGTCGGTCCACGTGTTGCCGCCGTCCACGCTGCGGAACACCTTCACGCCTTCGCGGAAGCCGGAGCAGGTCACCGTCACCCGGTCGGCATCCGTGGGGTCGATGGCGATGGCCGTGAGCGCCTGGGCCGGAAGTCCGGTGAGAATGTCCCAGGTGGCGCCGCCATTGGTGCTGCGCCGCAGGGCGCCATCGTTGCTGAAGTAGATGACATCGGGGTCCGTGGGGGCCACGGCGATGGCGCGCACCTTGCGGCCGGTGGTGATGTTGCTGATGTTGGTCCACGAGTCGCCCAGGTCGTTGCTGCGCCACAGGTTGTTGTAGCCGGCGTAAAGGCGGCCCGGGACGCTGGGATCCTGGATGTAGGGCGTCACCCACGCGCCTTCCTCGGGGATGGTGAAGCTCACGCTGCCGAAGCTCTGCCCGCCATCGAAGGAGCGGTAGATGGATCCGTATTGCGCGCTGCAGAAGCGCACCAGCGGATCATCCTTGTCCACCAGCCCTTCCATGCCGTCGCCGCCCTGCACATGCGTCCACACACTGTTCTCCCACTGCATGCTGCCGTTGTCCTGCAGGCCGCCCACCACCAGACCGGTCTGGGCGGACGCTACCCCGATGCGGTAGACCTGCGACACCTCGAGGCCGGCGCTCAGGTCGAACCAGTCGGCACCACCGTTGGGGCTGCGGAAGAAGCCCCCGTCGCTCCCACAATAGAGCTGGCCGTTGGCGAGCTGCAGGTGATGGATGTCGGCATGGGTGTAGCCCACGGTGCTGGGCCAGGTCCAGTGGCTCATGTTGGTCCAGGTGGTGCCCCCGTTGACGCTCTTCCACACGTTGATGCCGCCGGCGTAGAGGGTGCCGGCGTTCACGGGATCGGCCGTGAGGGCGAGATCGTACCACGCCTGGCCGCCGCTGTCGTTGCCCGTTTCCGAGTAGCCCATGATGTTGGGCGCGGTGCTGCGCGTGGTGAAGGTGCTGCCGCCGTCGGTGCTGCGGTAGAGCCCCTGGAAGCCACCATCGTCCTCGCGCCCGGCGAGCACATACACCAGCTGCGGATCGGCCGGCGTCACCGCCAGGGCCATGCGCACCACGAGACCTGCGCCGGGCAACCCGCTGGTGATGGTGCTGAAGGTGGCGCCGCCGTCGGTGCTGCGGTGCACCTGATCGCTGGTGGCGTACACCACCGATGGGTCACCGGGCTTGAAGGCCACGTCGAAGAAGTTGCCCAAGGCGACGCGCTGCCAGGAGGATCCGGCATCCGTGGTGCGATACAGACCGATGTTGGCCGCGCAGAACAGGACGTCCGGATCGGTGGGATGCATCACCAGCCGGCGCGTGGTGCGCACCTGATGCACGTCCCAGTCCAGGCCGGTGGGGTTCCAGGTGGCACCCCCATCGGTGCTCTTCAGCACGCCCAGGGCGTAGGTATCGCGCGAGTAACCGTCACCGGTGGCGATGTAGAGCGTGCTGGCATCGGTGGGATGCAGCGCGATGCCGGTGATGCCGAGCGAGGGCAGGTCCTGGCCCAGCGCGTTCCAATTGACGCCGCCATCCGTGGTGCGCCACAACCCGCCTGACGGCGTGCCCACGTAGATGGTGTTGGGGTCCAGCGGCGACACGGCGGCGGTGTGCACGCGCCCGTTGCCGGGGTTGTAGCTCCACGAGTCCCATGCCGCAGGTCCGATCGGTTGCCAGGCGGCGCTCTTGGGCGCGGCGGGGACGGGCATGCGCTTCACCTGCTTCCAGGCCCGGGCATACGCGCCGGGATCGGGACGCACCCCTTCGGGATGCAGGCGCTGCGACCAGAACCAGGCCTCGCGGGCGAAGACGTTGCGACCCTTACCGCGCTCGGGCGCGCGCCTGGCGAAGTGGTCGGCGTGGGCCTGCTCCACCTGATGGAGCGGCACCGCGGGGTCGTGGTACATCCGCACCCAATCCTGCCCCATGGACGGCCAGGGCAACAAGGCGGCAAGGAGGAAGGGAACGGCGGGGATCGTGCGCATGTGCCCAAATTTACCGCCGGATGAGCGACCTCCACGACCGGTCCCCGTTGCAGGTGGTGCGCACGGCGGATGGCTCCAGCACGCTGCTCGATCCGTCGCTGGACGAGCCGTACCACAGCCTCCATGGCGCGCTGCAGGAATCGTGGCACGTGTTCATCGTCAACGGCCTGCGCGCGGTGGACGGGCCCGATGTGGACGTGCTGGAGGTGGGTCTGGGCACGGGCCTCAACATGCTGCTCACCTGGTTGCAATGCGTGGAGGGCAAATGCCG
Source organism: Flavobacteriales bacterium (assembly GCA_016715895.1). Taxonomy (NCBI): domain Bacteria; kingdom Pseudomonadati; phylum Bacteroidota; class Flavobacteriia; order Flavobacteriales; species Flavobacteriales bacterium. The sequence goes on from JADJXH010000003.1 coordinate 1,660,824, forward strand.
CGTGCGCTATACGGCGCTGGAGCCGCACCCCCTCCCCCGCCCCCTGCTGCAGGCGGTGGACCATTGCACGCAATGCGGTGTGCCCACGCTCACCGACGCCTGGCTCGACGCGATCACCGCAGCCCCCGACACCCTGACCGAAGGGCTCGGGGGATTCCGCTTCAGCTGGCGGAAGACCGGAGTGGAAGCGCTCGCGGACGAAGCGGCCTTCGACGTGGTGTACTTCGACGCGTTCGCCCCACGCAAGCAGCCGGACCTGTGGACGGCCGCCGTGTTCAGCCGGTTGTTCACGGCCCTGCGCCCCGGCGGCGTGCTGGTGACTTACAGCGCCAAGGGCGAGGTGCGCCGCACGCTGGAGGCCGTCGGGTTCCGGGTGGACAAACCCACCGGGCCGCCCGGCAAACGCCACATGCTGCGCGCCCGCAAGCCGGACTGAACCATGGCCCACTTCACCCTTCGCGTCTATGGACTGCTGGTGCACGCCGGGCAGGTGCTGGTGGCCGATGAGCTGATCCGCGGACAGCGCATCACCAAGTTCCCCGGTGGCGGGCTGGAGTACGGCGAGGGGCTGAAGGACTGCCTGGTGCGCGAGATCCGCGAGGAGCTCGGTGTGGACGCCTTCGACCTGGAGCACGTCTACACCACCGACTTCTTCCAGCAGAGCACCTTCCACAGCACGCCCATGCAGGTGGTGAGCGTGTACTACACCTTCCGCACCACCGACCCGGCGGGGCTGCGCGTGGTCAGCGAGCCGTTCGCGGGCATCGGCGAGGGCGCGGACCAGGAGGTGTTCCGCTGGCTGGCCTTGGACAGCGCGCGGATCGAGGACGTGAGCCTGCCGATCGACCGGGTGGTGCTGGGCCAACTGCTCGACACCGTGCACCGGAGCGAAGCGCGGAACGTGTAGCTTCACGCTGGGCCGTCCCATCACCCACCGACGCCATGCGCGCCCCTTCGCTGAACGCACCGCTCCTGCTCCTCGCGCTGCTGCCCTCCATCGCCGGCGCCTTCGATGGCAGCGGCACCCTGGTGTCGCAGGGCCTCACCCGCAGCTTCATCTACCACGCACCGGGCGCGGCGGTGGCCCCCGGGCGCCCGCTGTTGATCGCGCTGCACGGCACCGGCGGCACGGGGGCGGGCCTGCGCGCTGCGAGCGGGTTGGACGCCGCGGCGGACGCGTACGACCTCACGGTGGTGTACCCCAACAGCACCACCATCGGCGGCGACCTGCAATGGAACGTGTACGTCGACGATCAGCCGGGCCATGGCGGCGTGGGCGACCTGAACGCCACGGACGACGTGCAGTTCATCAGCGAGCTCATCGACTGGTTCTGCGGTGAACACGACATCGATGCCACCCGGGTCTATGTCACCGGCCACAGCAACGGCGGCTTCATGGTGTACCAGCTGGCGCTCCATCTGGCGGACCGCATCGCGGCCTTCGCACCGGTGGCCGGCAGCCTGTGGGGCGACAACACCTACCTGAACACGGCCTTGGGCGCCGGCTTCACCCCGGTCCCGCTCTTCCATGTGCACGGCGATCCCGATCCGGTGGTGGAATACCCGGACGCGGACCATGACCCGGACACGTGGAACTGGCCGCTCAGTTCCTTCGGCAGCGCCACCTGCGGGGAGGACGCCTACCTCCCCTACCCCATCTCGCCCACGGTGGACCAGCTGGTGTTCTGTGACGGCAGTGTGGGCCAGCCGGTGAACCTGATCCGCATCCAGGGAGTGGGCCATGCGTGGCCGAACGATCCCGGCTTCAACACGGCGATGGGCATCGTGGGCTTCTGTGCGGTGCGGCAGCTGCCGGGCGCGGCCTGTGCCACCAGCGTGGAGGAACCGGAGGGCGCAGCGGTGCTGCTGGTGCATCCGGTGCCCGCGCGCGACGCCCTCACCTTCCGCCAGGCTCCGGCCGCGGGTGCCCTGCTCACCATCGTGGACCTCACCGGGCGCGTGCTGCTGCAGGAACGGTCCACCGGCGCCGCCGTGCTGCCGCTGCCCGGCCTGCGCGCGGGGCAGTACGTGCTGCTGGTGCGCGACGGGGATCGTCCCGAACTGCGCATCCCCTTCACCGTGGGGTGATCCGCCCTAGGCCCCGATGCGCCGCTGCACGAAGGCGCTCACCTTCTCGTAGAGGTCCTCGGGCTCGAAGGTGCGCCAGTCCACCTGGTCCAGCGTGCCGCCCAGCAGGAAGTACTGGTCGATGTTGGCCGCCTTGAGGTCGTCGCGCACATGCTCCCTGAAGTTGAGCAGGGCGATCCAGCCGTCGCGGTCGCTCACCTCCTCGAACCACTCCTCGTAGTAGCTCTCGTCGCTGGCGTGGAAGTTCAGCACGTTCTCGCCGATGAGGATGAAGCGTTCGATGCCCTGGTCCATCAGGGGTTCCACGATGTCGCGCTTCAGGAACATGACGTCGTTGCCCAGCAGGTCGTTCCACTCGCCGATGAGCTCCAGCACGGCCCAGCCCGCGTCGTAGTCGGCGAAGAGCACCTTGAGGTAGAGCGTGGCCGAGCCGAACTCGTCCCACTGCGGATGGATGGCGTGGTCGTACACGGCATGCGTGAACTCGAGCTCGCTGTGCTCGCGGCCGAAGAAGGGCGAGCGTTCGTCCTCCTCGCTGATGTAGCGGTGGCGCCAGTTCCAGAAGGGTTCGAGGGTGTGCACGGCGGCGCAAAAGTAGCGCGCCCGCCTGCGGTGACCGGCGGTTGACGCTGCCACGGGCGCGCGGACCGGGCGAAGTATCTTGCCCGCCCTTGTTGACCGCCATGCTGCACCACCGCCTCCCCGCCGCGCTCCTTCTTTCATGCATGGGCCTCCTTGCCCTTGCGCAGAAGCCCCTCACCAACCGCGAGATCTGGGCCTCGCCCACCTTCAGCACCGAGTTCGTGGGCGGCCTGGAGGGCATGCGCGACGGCGAGCACTACACGGCACTGGAGGAGGAGAACGGCGCGCCGGCCATCGTGCAGTACGCCTACCGCACCGGGGAGAAGGTGACCACCCTGGTGGCGGGCCAGGACCTGGTGCCCGCCGGCGCCAGCGCGCCCATCGACGTGGACGGCTACAGCTTCAGCGCCGACGAGAAGAAGGTGATGCTGCGCACGGGCACCGAGCCGCTGTACCGCTACAGCTATTTCGCCGAGCACCACATCCTGGACCGGGGCACGCGCACCCTGCGTCCGTTGAGCGACCCCGCGAAGGGCAAGCAGCGGCTGGCCACCTTCAGCCCGGACGGCAGCAAGGCCGCCTTCGTGCGTGACAACGACCTGTACGTGGTGGACCTGTCCACGATGACCGAGACGCGTGTGACCAGCGACGGTGCGCTGAACCGCGTGATCAACGGCGCCACCGACTGGGTGTACGAGGAGGAATTCGCCCTGGTGCAGGGCTACCAGTGGAGCCCCGCCGGCACGCAGCTCCTCTTCCTGCGCACCGATGAGACGGCCGTGCCGGAGTTCGACCTCACCTACTACGAGAACCGCCTCTATCCGCGCGAATACCGCTTCAAGTACCCCAAGGCCGGCGAGCAGAACAGCACGGTGTCCCTGTACGTGTACGACACCCGCAACGGCGTCACCCGCGCGGTGGGCATGGGCGAGACCTTCAGCGAGACCTACATCCCGCGCTTCGGATGGACCACCAAGGACGACGTGCTGTGGTACATGCTGATGGACCGCCTGCAGCGGACGAAGGTGCTGTTCACGGCGTGGATGGCCTACCCGCCCCCGCCGCAGATCGGCGTCATCACCAAGGAGATCTACCGGGAGACGAGCCCCACCTATGTGGAGGTGACGGACGACCTGCATTTCCTGGAGGACGGCAGCGGCTTCATCCTCACCAGCGAGAAGGACGGGTGGAACCACATCCAATGGTGCAGCATGGACGGCAAGGTGCAGCGCGCGCTGACGCAGGGCGAATGGGACGTGCTGGCCGTGCAGGGCGTGGACGCCGCGCGCAAGCGGGTGCTCTTCACCGCCAGCAAGCGCAGCCCGCGCGAACAGGAGGTGTACGCCGTGGGGCTGGGCGGCAAGGGGCTGGTGCAGCTGAGCCCGCCGGGCGGCTACAACGATGCGGAATGGAGCGAGGGCTTCCGCTACTTCATCAACACGCGCAGCACGGCCAACGAACCGCCGGTGATCACCCTGCTGGACGCCGACGGCAAGCTGGTGAAGACGCTGAAGGACAACGCCGCCCTGCGCGAGCGGATGGCCCCCTTCGCCCTGCAGCCGCGGGAGTTCTTCCAGTTCACCACGCCGGGCGGTGTGACGCTGAACGGCTGGATGATCAAGCCGCCGGGCTTCGATGCGGCGAAGAAGTACCCCGTGTTCATGACGCAGTACAGCGGCCCCAACAGCAACGAGGTGCTGGACCAGTGGGAGGGCCGCGGCGGGCTGTGGCACCAGCTGCTGGCGCAGCAGGGCTATGTGGTGGCCTGCGTGGACCCGCGCGGCACCGGCCGCCGGGGCAAGGCCTTCCGCCACATCACCTATGGCCAGTTGGGCAAATACGAAACGGAGGACCAGATCGCGGCCGCACAATGGCTCGCGCAGCAGCCCTATGTGGACGGCACGCGCATCGGCATCCAGGGCTGGAGCTACGGCGGCTACATGAGCAGCCTGTGCATCACCAAGGGCGCCGACGTGTTCAAGGCCGCCATCGCCGTGGCCCCGGTGACCAACTGGCGCTACTACGACACCATCTACACGGAACGCTACATGGGCCTGCCGCAGACCAATGCCTCGGGCTACGACGACAACAGCCCCATCAACCACGTGGAGAAGCTCAAGGGCAAGTACCTGCTGATCCACGGCATGGGCGATGACAATGTGCACTTCCAGAACGCCGCCGAGATGACGCTGGCGCTGATCAAGGCCAACAAACCCTTCGACCAGTTCGCCTACCCCGATCGGAACCACGGGATCTACGGCGGGAACACGCGGTTGTTCCTGTACGAGCAGATGACGAACTGGCTGCTGGAGAACCTGTAGAGCATGTGACCATCCCGCTGAGGCGGGACAGGTCGTGACCATGTGGCCATGTGCTCATCCCGCAGGGCGGGACAGGTCGTGCCCGTGTGGCCATTCCGAAGGGCGGGAGCGGAAAGGAAGAAGGAACAAGGAGGAAGAGCCAGGGTGGAAAAGATGAAAGCTGAAAGCTGAAAGAAGGGGCGACCTGACGGCGGTGGTGGACAAGCACTCACGCAGAGGGGCAGAGGACGCAGAGCAATTCCTGATCACCGTCACTGCGAGGCGCTGTGTGAGCTGGTGCGCGTAGCGCCGTGGCAGTCTCACTTGAAAGGGGATGGAGCACCTCCGGGGAGATCGCTTCAGCGGCAGAGCCCGCTTCGCGAGGACGTAAATGACAAGGGTGCGGAGCATTTCCTGACCGTCACTGCGAGGCGCTGCGCGAGCTGGTGCGCGGGGCGCCGTGGCAGTCTCCCTGAGGTGGACGGGTACACGCTCGGATCAAGCCCCCTCCTGAGCAGCGATCGCTCGCTGCTCCGCACGAGGAGGGGTACGGGGTGGTTTCCGCGTTCTTGAAGCATGCGGCTGGACTGAGTTGAAACCTCCCCCGGCCCCTCCTTGCCCGGCGCGTGGAGCGTTCCACGCGCAGGAGGGGGGTTCACGCGATAGCTGCCGTGGCAGTCTCCCTTGAGAGGGGATAGAGCACTTCCGGGGAGATCGCTTCAGCGGCAGAGCCCGCTTCGCGAGGACGTGTCAGGTAGAGTTCGGAGCATTTCCTGACCGTCACTGCGAGGCGCTGCTCTGGACGGGCAACTTCTGGTGCAGGATCCCTTGGGCCGGGTGATCCACCAACAGCGATTCCAAGGCGAGGTGGAACTCCTTGACCTGGACACGCGTAACTTGGCTACGGGTGTCTACACGGCCATGCTGGAAGCGGACGGCATCCGCGTTGGGGTGACCAAGTTCGAACTTGTTCGATGAAGAGAGATCTGGTCCTAGGAACGCTCTTCGCGGTTGCTCTATTGGGGCCTGCAAGAAGTGGTGCCCAAGAGTACCAGCGCCGGTATGATGCAGCAGGGCAAACAAGGGCGGAAGCCGGTTGGTCTGTCGAATCATTGACTGACAGCACTTGGCTGGTGGTGCTGAGCAGCCAAGTGCAGGTGGGCAACCTTGTTTACAGTTCGGTGGTCGGTGGACTGATCCTGAATGCAGATGGCTTTGCGGAGGATACGACGCTCGTTTTCCGGGCGGACTATGCCACGTATCCCGGCTGGGCGAATGCTGCCGCCCAGCGCCAAGGCGGTGGCGTAGTGGTGGGTGGAAGCAGCAAGGACTCGCTGAACACGGACCGGCCCGTGCTGTACCTCTTCAACGAGATGGGGCAGTTGGACACGATGTACAGCTATGGCATTGCCGGGGAGGACTGGATAGGCCGTTGCGGAAAACAAACCCCCGATGGCGGGTATGTGATCACAGGGGAGACCAACACCAACGGTACGAGCGTGGACGGCTTTCTGCTGAAGGTGGACAGCCTGGGGAACCTGGAGTGGGTGCAGACCTATGGGCTGCCGAACCGTACAGAGTATTTGACGACGGTGGACCTGGCGCCTGGGAACGGCTACTACCTAGGCGGCAAATTGCATGTCGGTGGAGGAAACTATGATCAATGGCTGCTTGGGGTGGATAGCACAGGCAATGAGGAGTGGCAGGAGACCTATGGTACCATCCACAATGATTACCCGAGTGCCCACGTGACCAGCTTAGCGGATGGTAATGTGGTGTTCGCGACCAGTTTCACGTTGAACGCTAACGAGGATCAAGTGCTGGCGCTGGTGAAGGTCGATCCGGATGGGACGACGCTGTGGACCAAGACGTATGACGGGGCCCAATTCAACAATGCGCTTTTCGCCGTGAAGGAGGTGAGCCCCGGTGGGGACCTGATCGCGGTGGGCCAGAGCTCCCTGCCCGGTCCGATGAACGGTGTGTTGCTACGCACAACGGCGCAGGGCGACAGCCTGTGGTTGCGGTACTACCATTACGCGGACAGCGTGTGGACGCTGGGGAAAGGGACCTTGCGCGACGTGATGCCCACCCCGGACGGCGGCTTCATCGCCGTGGGCACGGCCTATCCGAGCAGCAACAACCCGAACGATCCGCCGATCTACGGGCAGGACACGTGGGTGGTGAAGGTGGACAGCCTGGGTTGCCTGGAGCCGGGCTGCCACCTGATCACGGGCCTGGAGAGCCAGGTGACCACCTGGCGCGGTGCGCTGACGGTGGCGCCGAACCCGGCGAGCGGCGTGGCGCGGCTGGCGTGGGAACTGCCGGAGGGACTGGTCGGCAGTTGCCAGTTGTCCATGGTGAGTGCCGCGGGGCACTTGGTGGAAACGGTGCCGGTGGCGCTCGCCGAGAAGAACTATTCCCTGGATGTGTCGGGCTATCCGGCCGGGCTCTATCATGTGCACCTGGTGGTGGATGGGCGGTGGGTGAGCGGGGGGAGGATGGTGGTGTCTCCGCCGTAGCCCTGCGCGAAGACGGGACCAGGAAGGAAGAAGGAAGAAGGAACAAGGAGGAAGAACCAAGAAGGAAGATGGGGTGGCGACCTGACGGCAGCGGTGGATACGAACTCACGCAGAGAGGCAGAGGACGCTGAGCAATTCCAGTTCTCGTCACTGCAAGGCGCTGCGATGGACAGGCGGGTGGAGCGCCGTGGCAGTCTCCCTTGAGAGGGGATGGAGCACTTCCGGGGAGATCGCTTCAGCGGCAGAGCCCGCCTCGCGATGACGGTTTGTGGATGGGAGATCGCTCGGCCCGCAGCGCCGGGCTCGTGATCCTCACGCCGCCTTCGGCGCAAGCAGCCTGACCAGGGCCGCCACATGGGCCCAGAGCACGGCGGGCACGAGCACGGCGGGCAGCAGCACCCAGGGCACTGCGGTCACCAGCACGTTGGGTCGATCGAAGTTGATGCGCTGGATGCTGCTGGGGATGCTGAGCACCGCGGTGGTGACCACGATGGCGAGCAGCACCAGGCAGACGAGGTTCCAGCCGATGAGCACGGCGCGTGGCGGCGGCGTGGTGCTGCGCAGCCAGGCGAGCATGAGCACCGCGCTGATGCCGCTGAGGATGTCGAAGTTGAAGCCGCTGTAGGTCATGTCGCGGGGAAGCAGGCCGGCCTCATAGCCCTGGTGCAGCACCAGCTCCACCGGGATGCGCAGCACGTGGATGGCGGTGAGGGCGAAGAGCGGAATACCGCGCATCCAGCGACGTCCTACCGGAAGCGCGATGCACACGGCCAAGGCCAGCAGCACGGGAAGCAGCAGCGCGACCTGCGGTGGAGGGAAAGCGGTGGTGTTGGTGTAGACACCGCGTGAGGCGAGCACGGTGTGGACAGTGCCGAGCAGCACCACGACGGCGAGGAAGGTGACGCTGCGCGTGGCTTTGTAGCACCAGACGAGACACCACAGCACGGCAGCGGCGAACAGGACGGACGCGACGGTGGGCATAGGCCGAAGATGGAAAAAAGGGAGCTCCCGGCCGCACGCAGGGGACGCAGACCCAACGAGCAAGGCCTCAAGCCGCCGGCCACGGCCTTCCGGCCACAGGCCTCCAGCTGAATGATCTGAACCACTGATGGACACCGATGGACACGGATGCTCGCTGGCGCTCACCTCAAGCCCGAAGCCTCAAGCCTTCGGCCACCAGCCTCCAGCTTCCGGCCACGGGCCACCAGCTCAATGATCGGAACCACTGATGGACACCGATGGACACGGATGCTCGCTGGCGCTCACCTCAAGCCCGAAGCCTCAAGCCTTCGGCCACCAGCCTCCAGCTTCCGGCCACGGGCCACCAGCTCAATGATCGGAACCACTGATGGACACCGATGGACACGGATGCTCGCTGGCGCTCACCTCAAGCCCGAAGCCTCAAGCCTTCGGCCACCAGCCTCCAGCTTCCGGCCACGGGCCACCAGCTCAATGATCGGAACCACTGATGGACACCGATGGACACGGATGCTCGCTGGCGCTCGCCTCAAGCCCGAAGCCTCAAGCCGCCGGCCACGGGCTTCCGGCCACAGGCCTCCAGCTGAATGATCCTGAACCACTGATGGACACCGATGGACACGGATGCTCGTTGGCGCTCGCCTCAAGCCCGAAGCCTCAAGCCTTCGGCCACCAGCCTCCAGCTTCCGGCCACGGGCCACCAGCTCAATGATCGGAACCACTGATGGACACCGATGGACACGGATGCTCGCGGGCGCTCGCCTCAAGCCCGAAGCCTCAAGCCGCCGGCCACGGGCTTCCGGCCACAGGCCTCCAGCTGAATGATCTGAACCACTGATGGACACCGATGGACACGGATGCTCGCTGGCGCTCGCCGCAAGCCCGAAGCCTCAAGCCTCCGGCCACCAGCCTCCAGCTTCCGGCCACAGGCCACCAGCCTCCAGCCGCTCCTGCTTCGCCTGCCGAAGCCTTCGGCGAAGGCATGGCCCCTGCCCTCTTCCGCCTCCTTTTCTACCTTACCGCCCGCTCTTCACCCCTTAAACCACCCCCTGCATGGACTTCGCGCTTTGGAGCCTCGTGATCGGCTGGGCCTTTGTGCTCATCTGGGTACCCGCCACGCTGTACAGCCAGCGGAAGATCCACCCGAAGGCGCTCTTCGTGCTCTTCTTCGCCGAGCTGTGGGAGCGCTTCAGCTTCTACGGCATGCGGGCGCTGCTGGTGCTGTACCTCACCAAGGAGCTCTTCGACAAGATGGCCGCCGGTGAGGCCGACGCGCGGGCCTACGGCATCTATGGCGCCTACAACGCGCTGCTGTACGCCGCGCCGGTGATCGGCGGCATGCTGGCCGACCGGGCCATCGGCTTCCGCAAGGCCATCCTGACGGGCGGGGCCTTCATGGCGCTGGGCCAGTTCATCCTGGCGCTGTCGTCCGGCTCCACGGGATCGCTGCACAGCGAGAGCATCTTCTTCCTGGGCCTGGCGGCGCTGACGGTGGGCAACGGCCTGTTCAAGCCGAACATCAGCAGCTTCCTGGGCACCTTCTACGACCGCAACGACACGCGCAAGGACGGCGCCTACACGCTGTTCTACATGGGCATCAACATCGGGGCCTTCCTGGCGCCGCTCACCTGCGGCTACCTGGGGCAGCGCGTGGGCTGGCACTACGGCTTCTTCAGCGCCGGGCTGGGCATGCTGCTGGGCATGGTGGTCTTCTTCCTCAACTTCAAGCACCTGGAAGGCAAGGGCCACGCGCCCGAGTCCGGTGAGGCCTGGCGCTTCATGGGCATCAAGGCCTTTCCGATGACCATCATCGGCAGCTTGATCATCATCCCGATCTTCAGCTTCCTGATCAACAGCGAAGGCATCACCGACTGGCTGCTCTTCGGCGCCGGCTTCGCCTGCCTGGGCTACCTGCTGTACACGGCCTTCACGGCGGAGGACCGGGCGGAGGGCCAGCGGCTCTTCGTGTTCCTCATCCTCTTCTTCTTCCACATGATCTTCTGGGTGCTGTTCGAACAGGCCGGCGGCTCCATCAACATCCTCACGGACCGGTACGTGAACAGGGCCGGCATCGAGGCCTCGCAGTTCCAGTCGGTGAACGCGCTCTTCATCATGCTGCTGGCGCCGGTGTTCAACTGGCTGTGGGTGTGGCTGGCCAAGAACAAGCTGGAGCCGCGCACGCCGATGAAGTTCTTCTACGGCCTCATCCAGATGGCCATCGGCTACGGCATCATCGTGTGGGGTGTGAAAGTGGGCATCGCCAACGGGGCGGGCGCCACGGCCATCCCCATGGGCTTCCTGATCGGCATGTACCTGCTGCACACCACGGGCGAGCTGTTCCTGAGCCCGGTGGGCCTCAGCGTGGTCACCAAGCTCAGCCCCCAGAAGGTGGTGGGCTTCGTGATGGGCAGCTGGTTCCTCAGCATCGCCTTCGCGCACAAGGTGGCGGGCAAGCTGGGGCAGCTGATCGCCAGCAGCGCCACCGACGGGGCCGACCCCATCGCCGAGCTTACCGGCTTCATGGACGTGTACCTGCAGTGGGGCGTATACATCGTGCTGGGCTGCGCCGCCGTGCTGCTGGTGCTGACGCCCGCGATGAAGAAGTGGATGCACGGCATCAACTGAGCCTGCACGCATGAGCACCGTCGCCGTCACCGGCCGCAAGCACCCCAGCGGCCTGCCCTTCCTGTTCCTCACCGAGATGTGGGAGCGGTTCGGGTACTACCTGATGATCGGCATCTTCCAGCTGTACCTCACCGATCCGCTGAGCACGGGAGGGATGGCGATGGACCGCAAGGACGCGGCCGACATCTACGGGACCTTCATCGCCTTCGTGTTCCTGACGCCCTTCCTGGGCGGCCTCCTCGCCGACCGGGTGCTGGGCTACACGCGCAGCATCTTCCTGGGCGGCACGCTGATGGGGCTCGGTTACATCGGGCTGGCCCTGCCGGGGATGACGGCCTTCTACACCTCGCTGGCGCTGATCATCCTGGGCAACGGCTTCTTCAAGCCCAACATCAGCACCCTGCTGGGCAACCTGTACAACGACGACGCCTACCGGGCGCGCAAGGACAGCGGCTACAACATCTTCTACATGGGCATCAACGTGGGGGCGAGCATCTGCAACCTCTTCGCCGCCTACATGCGCAACCGCTACGGCTGGGGCGAGGCCTTCGCCACGGCGGGCGTGGGCATGTTCATCGGCCTCATCGTGTTCGCCATCGGGCTGAAGCACTACCGCCACGCCGACGTGAAGAAGCCCGCGCAGAAGGAGGACATGCCGCTCTCGCGCGTGTTCGCCACGGTGTTCCTGCCGGCCATCATCGTGGGCATCGGCGCGTGGACCATCCCCGGCAACGTGTTCGGCAGCGACAGCACGGACGCCTTCATCTTCGCCACCATCCCGGTGATCATCTTCTACGTGGGCCTGTGGATCCGGGCGAGCGTGGCGGACAAGGCGCCGCTGGCGGCCCTGCTGGCCATTTTCGCCGTCAGCATCATGTTCTGGGCGGTGTTCAAGCAGAACGGCACGGCCCTCACCACCTGGGCGCAGTTCTACACCGACCGCGAGATCCCCGCCGCCGTGCAGCCCGCCGCCGAGTCGCTCTACCTGGCCGAGCAGGTGGTGTACGCGGACGACTCGGTGACCGCCTACGACAACAGCTTCAAGGTGGTGAAGGTGGACGGCCGGGAGGTGAAGGAATGGGGACTGCCGGTGTACTTCAAGAACCTGCAGCCCGAACTGCGGCCGGCCGAGGGCGACACGGTGTACCTGTACAACACCGAGCTGTTCCAGAGCGTCAACCCCCTGTGGGTGATCCTGCTGACGCCGGTGGTGGTGGCCTTCTTCGCGGGGCTGAAGCGGCGCGGGCGCGAGCCCAACACCGCCACCAAGATCGCCTGGGGCCTGGCGGTGAGCGCGCTGAGCACGCTGGTGATGGTGGCCGCCGTGTACGTGTGCAACAACGGCGAAATGAAGGCCAGCGCCTGGTGGCTGGTGGCCTGCTACGGCGTGGTCACCATCGGCGAGCTCTTCCTGAGCCCCATGGGCCTGAGCCTGGTGAGCAAGGTGAGCCCCAAGCGCCTCACCGCGCTGATGATGGGCGGCTGGTTCCTCAGCACCAGCATCGGCAACAAGCTCAGCGGCATCCTGGCCACGTTGTGGGACGGCTACGCGCACAAGAGCAGCTTCTTCCTGGTGAACTTCGCCCTGCTGGGCGCCGCCGCCGTGGCCCTCTTCCTCATGCTCCGCTGGCTGAACAAGACCATCGCCGAACACTGAACCCATGTCGCAGAACCTGACGCTCGACCAGATCCGCACCTTCGAGGGCAAGTACCCCCGGCAGCTGTGGGCGCTCTTCTTCACCGAGATGTGGGAGCGCTTCTGCTTCTACGGCATGCGCGGCATGCTCACGGTGTTCATGGTGAGCCAGCTGATGCTGGACGACCGCACGGCCAACCTGCAGTACGGCGCCATCCAGGCCTTCGTGTACGCCTTCACCTTCATCGGCGGGGTGTTCGCCGACAAGGTCCTGGGCTTCCGCAAGTCGCTGCTGTGGGGCGCGCTGCTGATGATCGTGGGCGGGCTGGTGGTCGCCGTGTCGCCCACCGAGCTCTTCTACATCGGCATCTGCTTCAGCATCATCGGCACGGGCTTCTTCAAGCCCAACATCAGCACCATGGTGGGGCAGCTGTACCACGTCGACGACAGCCGCCGCGATGCGGGATTCAGCCTCTTCTACGCGGGCATCAACCTGGGCGCGCTGCTGGGCGGCATCCTGATGGTGTACGTGGGCAAGTACCACAGCTGGAGCTGGGCCTTCGCGCTGGTGGGCGTGGTGATGACCATCAGCCTCATCAACTTCCTGTACACCCAGCGCAGCCTGGGGCCCATCGGCCTGAGCCCGCTGCACCCGGACATGCCGGTGAACCGCCGCAAGATCTACGAGATCGCCACCTACATCGGCTCGCTGGTGGCCATCCCCTTCATCCTGCTGCTGGTGACCAACACGGCGTACACCGACCTGTTCATGTACCTCATCGGTCCGGCCACGCTGGTGTACCTGGGCTGGGAGATGCGGAAGTTCAGCGCGGCGGAGAACAAGCGGCTGCTGGCGGCGCTGGTCTTCATCCTGTTCTCGGTGCTGTTCTGGGCCTTCTTCGAGCAGAGCGGCGGCAGCCTCAGCCTGTTCGCGCTGAACAACCTGAAGCACAGCCTGCTGGGCATCCCCATGGACCCCAACGTGGTGAACAACAGCTCCAACTCGCTCTTCGTGATCGCCTTCGCGGCCCCGCTGGGCATCCTGTGGGTGTGGCTGGCCAAGCGGAAGCTGGAGCCCAACAGCGTGGTGAAGTTCGGCCTGGGCTTCCTGCTGCTGGCGCTGGCCTTCTACGTGTTCTACGCCACCATCTTCTTCGCCGATGCGGACGGGGTGACCTCGCTCGACCTCTTCACCCTGGGCTACTTCGTGATCACCTTCGGGGAGCTGTGCCTGAGCCCGATCGGCCTGTCGCTGATGACCAAGCTGTCGCCGCAGAGCGTGCAGGGGCTGATGATGGGCATGTGGTTCCTGGCCAGCGCCTACGGCCAGTACGTGGCGGGCCTGCTGGGCGCGGGCATGAGCGTGGTGGGCGAGGAGGCCACCAACATGGCCAAGCTCCAGAGCTACACCGACGGCTACCTGCAGCTGGGCCTCTACGCGCTGGTGGCCGGGGTGGTGCTCATCGCCATCAGCCCCGTGGTGCGCCGCCTGATGCGGGGCGTCCATTGACCCGTGACCCGATCCGGCATGATCTTCGCTTGCTGAACCGCACACGCTCCTCCATGCGCTCCCCCCTCCTCGCCCTCCTGGTGCCCGTCCTGATCCACGGCACGGTGTCCGCCCAGGGCACCACCACCACCGCCCCGGCCGGCCCCGCCATCAACTGGCTGAGCCTGGAACAGGCCCAGGCGGCCACCAAGAAGGTGCCCAAGCCCATCCTGGTGGACGTGTACACCAACTGGTGCGGCCCCTGCAAGATGCTGGCCAGCCGCACCTTCACCGACCCCAAGTTGGTGGAGTACGTCAACAGCCATTTCTACGCCGTGAAGTTCAACGCCGAGGGGGGCGACCCGGTGACCTTCAAGGGCCAGACCTTCAAGAACCCGCAGTACAACCCGGCGGCGGGCGGCGGCCGCAACGGCACGCACGAGCTCACCTACGCCATCGCCAACGTGGAGGGCCGCATCGCCTACCCCACGGTGGTGTACCTCAACGAGAACCTCGAGGTGATCGCCCCGGTGCAGGGCTACCTCACCCCCCAGCAGATCGAGCCGATCCTGAAGTACATCGGCGAAGGGGCCTACAAGAAGCAGGACTATCCGAGCTTCCAGACGGGCTTCACGGCGGGTTGGTAGGGGTGCCATGTGCCTCACACAGAGGCGCAGGGGGCGCTGAGGGATGAGCGGTCTCCGGCTTTATCACGGGTTCCTTGCCCGGCACCTTGGACTGACGCCCGCTGCGACGATCCCGACCGGGGCCGGACGCGCGGAGCAGAGGCAGGACCGGGATGCCCGACCTTCCTGCCCTGCCCATCCTGATCGGGTCGATGCGGTCTGCCGAGGACCTCGCCCGCGGGTTTCTCCGCAGGACCTGTCCCGCCTCAGCGGGATGACGCCGATGGTACCGATGCCCGGGTAAGTCGGGGACTCGGCATGCTTCCCCGCCGCAGGGCGGGAACCATCTGCGTCATCCGCGTCCTCTGTGGATCCCTATCCTGCCGAGGGGTGGAGACCCGATAGCCCAATGTCCGCCCGGATCAACGCCGGAGCAAGGCCGATCCCGTAGCTTCGAGGTGCATCCCGAGGCCTTCGTTCAGCGCTTGCGACCACATGCGTCCCATGGTCCGCCTCATGAGCCCGCGAATTTCCCTGACCGCTTCGATTTGGGTGGCAGCGAGCGTTGTTGCGCCGGCGCAGGAATGGCAGTGGATCAAGCGGTTCGGGGCATCCGGCAGCAATGACCATGCGCGCATCGCCAAGGACACCGTGGGGAACTACTATCTGGGTGGTTCGTTTGGGCCAATGGTCATCAACCAGGATACCGTTTGGGGCACCAATGTCCTACTGAAGCTCAACGGTACTGGAGAACCGCAATGGGTGCGGCGCCCGGAAAGGACAGGGAACGTCCTGTGTACAGGTTTCGCGGATGCGCCAGCACCTTTCGTCGCTGCCCATCCCTCCGGTACCGCCACCTACTTTGCTGGCGAGATCTGCGGTGAGTGGCTCTTCGGCACCCATGCGGTCAGCGAAATGGGCAGCAATGGTACCCAGCTCTTTTTAGCCCGGTATGATCAGAATGGCAATTGCACTTGGGTGAGAACGTTCGGTGGATCACAGGATGACCACGTCGCCAGCTTTGAGGGCACCCCGACCGACGAGCTGCTGCTGACCTACGCCGGGAGTGCGATGACCGTGGACGGGATCAATGTGCCCACCGGTGTCTCCATCCTGAAGTTCAACGCGGTGGGCGTGTGCCAGTGGGCCATAGAGGTGCCACCAGGAAGCGGGAGTTACAGCGCTGACATCGCCGCGGTTGAGGACGGCTTCTACCTGGCCAGCAGGGCGCTGCAGGGAGCCGGGCCCTTGCTCACCTTCGATTCGGTCAGCGTGGACGTGAGCGAACGAAGGTTCGTATTGGTCAAGTACAACTACGATGGCCATGCCATCTGGGGCAGGAGCCATGGAGAGAACATGGTGCACGACCCCAGCCCTTGGATGGGCACGATCACTGCGAACAACACCGGGGTGCTGCTATCCGGCTACATGAGTGCGGATACAGTGCTATTTGGTACCGACAGCCTCTTCGGTGCAAGTCAAATGTTCCTGATCCGGTTTGGGCCGGATGGGGATTACCTTTGGTCTCTGGTCAGTAGTACGTTGTTCGGCTACGACATTTGGGCGTCCGATATGACGATGGGCCATGCGGGAGACGCATATGTGCTTTGCCGTTTGACTCCACAGCAGCCGAGCACCAACGTGGATGTAGGAGGTTGTACGCGAATATTCGACCAGATCGACTATGATTCGATGTATCTGATCCACCTCGATACAGATGGTTCATGCATTCAAACGGTCCAAGCGCGCACGAATGGTTTTGGCCCCGGACCCGGTCCGGAGCACGGCAGTTGGTCCCTGGTGCTCGACGCGGCGGAGCAACCGGTGGTCTGCGGCCAGTTCCGGGGCACGGCGGTCTTCGGCAGCACCACCTTGTCCAGTGGACAGAACTTCTACGATGTGTATGTGGGCAAGCTGGACGCGTTGGATGGCATACCGCCCTGGGAAGTGGATGAACTGCTCCTCTACGCCAACCCCAACCAGGGCTCGTTCCGGATCAAGGTGCCCACCGGTCTGCGGAACGAAGTGGACCTCCTGTTGAGCGTCTTCGACAGCAGCGGCCGGCTGGTGCGTGCCCGGCAGCTGGACATGAGCGGCGGCGACCCCCGGATGGACGTATCCGGCGTGGCGCCCGGGCTGTACAAGGTGACCTTGAGCAAGGGTGACCGGGTCTACCACGGCAGCATGGTGGTGGAGTGAGCGGGACCGGATGCCCTGCGGCCTCCAGGGACCTGGACGGAGCGGTACGGCGCCCCATGGCATGTCTCCCGCCCGGATCAACGCCGGAACAATGCCGATCCCGTAGCTTCGAGGTGCAACCAGAGGCCTTCGTTCAGCGCTTGCGACCGCATGCTTCCCATGGTCCGCCTCATGAGCCCGCGAATTTCCCTGACCGCTTCGCTTTGGGTGGCAGCGAGCGTTGTTGCGCCAGCGCAGGAATGGCAGTGGGTCAAGCAGTTCGGGGCATCCGGCAGCAATGACCATGCGCGCATCGCCAAGGACACCGTGGGGAATTACTACCTGGGCTGTTCCATCGCTGGCCTGGTCGTTGGCCCGGATACGATCAATGGTCGCAATGCCTTCATGAAGTTGAACGGCAACGGAGAACCCCAATGGGGTGGGGCTGCCGAGTTCACCGGCAATAGCTATTGTTCGGACCTTGATGACGCGCCGGCACCCTTTGTAGCCGCACACCCGGCAGGAAGCGACGCCTACTTCGCCGGTGAGATCTGTGGTGAGTGGCTTTTTGGCAACCAGGTGGTGAACGAGTACGGCAATGGCACGCAGATCTTCCTGGCCCACTATGATGGGAACGGCGATTGCACGTGGGTCAAGATCTTTGGCGGCGCATTAAGCGACCACGTCGCCAGCTTTGAGGGCACCCCGACCGACGAGCTGCTGCTGACCTACGCCGGGAGTGCGATGACCGTGGACGGGATCAATGTGCCCACCGGTGTCTCCATCCTGAAGTTCAACGCGGTGGGCGTGTGCCAGTGGGCCATAGAGGTGCCACCAGGAAGCGGGAGTTACAGCGCTGACATCGCCGCGGTTGAGGACGGCTTCTACCTGGCCAGCAGGGCGCTGCAGGGAGCCGGGCCCTTGCTCACCTTCGATACGGTCAGCGTGGACGTGAGCGAACGAAGGTTCGTATTGGTCAAGTACAACTACGATGGCCATGCCATCTGGGGCAGGAGCCATGGAGAGAACATGGTGCACTACCCCGGGCCGTTGATGGGCAAGATCGCCGCGAACAGCACCGGGGTACTCCTGTCCGGTAGCATGTATGTGGATACGATCTACTTCGGCACGGACAGTCTGATCGGTGCAGGTGAACTGTTCATGATCCGGTTCGGTCCAGATGGGTCCTACCTGTGGTCCTTCACCAGTGACTCACCTTATGGTGATGTTTCGGTGGCCGATCTCGTCCTGGGCGATACGGGCGATGCGTATGCCCTGTGCCGACTGAAACCCATGCAACCTGCGACGATCGTGGATGTGGCCGGCTGTGCTCAGGAATTCGATTCCTACGACTACGATTCGATGTACCTGGTCCACCTCGATGAGGATGGAGATTGCATCCAGTCCGTCTTCGCACGAACGAACAGCTACGGCTCCGGGCCCGGTCCGGTGCGCGGCAGATGGTCGATGGTGCTGGACGCGGCGGAACAACCGGTGGTCTGCGGCCAGTTCCGGGGCACGGCGGTCTTCGGCAGCACCACCTTCTCCAGTGGACAGAACTTCTACGATGTGTATGTGGGCAAGCTGGACGCGTTGGATGGCATACCGCCCTGGGAAGTGGATGAACTGCTCCTCTACGCCAACCCCAACCAGGGCTCGTTCCGGATCAAGGTGCCCACCGGTCTGCGGAACGAAGTGGACCTCCTGTTGAGCGTCTTCGACAGCAGCGGCCGGCTGGTGCGTGCCCGGCAGCTGGACATGAGCAGCGGCGACCCCCGGATGGACGTATCCGGCGTGGCACCCGGGCTGTACAAGGTGACCTTGAGCAAGGGCGACCGGGTCTACCACGGCAGCATGGTGGTGGAGTGAGCGGGACCGGATGCCCTGCAGCCTGCAGGGACCTGGACCGAGCTGTACGGGACTCATGGCAGGTCCCCCGCCCCGCCGCTACCTTTCGCCCCCATCCATGCGGCGCCTCCTCCCCGTTCTGCTCCTCCTTGTACCGGTGCCGGTCCTGCGGGCCCAGATCGTGGCCAACTGGGACCCGAAGCCGTACGTGACCGACAGCGCGCTGGTGTTCCACGACGACCTGGACTTCTACCTGAACAGCTACAGCAAGCAGGAGATCAAGGGCATGCGACAGATGGTGAGCATCTGGCGGATGAACTTCGACAAGGTGATCCGGGCCACGATCGACGACATCCGCACGCACAGCGAAGGGGCCGGTGTGGCCACGCGGACGAAGGACTTCGAGCTGCCGGTGGCGCAGACCGGTGCGCGCTACCGCCTGAGCGACGACGCCGGCAAGGTGCGGGTGTTCATGTTCGGCAGCATCACCAACCCGCCGGCGCGCTTCCAGCTGCCCTTGTGGGATGCGCTCCAGCGCAAGTACGACAGCACGCAGGTGCGCCTGTTCATGATCTACGGCCGCGAGCTGCATCCCGGCGACCAGAAGAGCTACCGCGACTACCCGGCGCCCAAGAGCGAGAACGAGAAGCTGGCCTACGCGCAGGAGCTGGGCAACACCGTGAAGATCCCCGTGCTGGTGGACGGGCTGAACGACGCCGTGCTGGACAGCTACGGACGGGCGCCCAACGCGGCCTACATCATCGACCGGGACGGGAACCTGGTGTTCCGCGGCACCTGGGCGGACAGCCGCAAAGTGGAGTACATCGTGGACACGCTGCTGCGGTGGTATGCGGAGGGCAGGCCGAAGAAGTTCAGGGCGGAGTAAGCCACAAGCCGACAGCCTCCAGCCGCACGCTTCCGGCCTCCAGCCAACGGCCGCCAGCTTCAAGCCTCCAGCCGCCAGCCACCGGCCACCAGCCGCACGCTTCCGGCCTCAAGCCGCCAGCCGCCAGCTTCAAGCCTCCGGCTTCCGGCCACCCGCCTCCAATTCCCGGCCGATCGACTTTCCGCTTTCAGCTTTCCTCTTTCAGCTTTCCTCTTTCAGCTTTGAGCTTTAAACTTCGCTAGACCTTCACCTGTTTCCAGCGCCCGCGTTGGAAGACCACAGCGCTGAGGATGGCCAGGACGCTCTCGCAGATGGCCACCGAGGCGAACACCCCCAGCGGCCCGAGCCCGAAGGTGATCGCCAGCAGGTAGGCCATGGGGATCTCCATCGCCCAGAAGCAGATCACGTTGAGCCAGGTGGGCGTGAGGCTGTCGCCCGCCCCGTTCAGCGCCTGTGAAAGCACCATGCCGTAGCCGTAGAAGAAGTAGCCCAGGCTGATCACGCGCATGGCCAGGATCGAGTAGCCGTCGGCCTCCGGGCCCTGATCGAAGAAGGACACGATCCACGGCGCGGCGGCCCAGAAGAAGACGGTGACCAGCACCATGAACACCATGTTGTAGTGGCCGCAGAGCCAGGCGCTGCGCTGGGCGCGATCGGGCTGCCCGGCGCCGAGGTTCTGCCCTACGAGGGTGGCTGCGGCGTTCGCCATGCCCCAGGCCGGCAGCAGGGCGACGATGATGATGCGGACGGCCACGCCGTAACCGCCCACGGCCTCGGTGCCGAAGTCCGCCACGATGCGCACCAGGAAGACCCAGCTGAGGCTGGCGATGAGGAACTGGCCGACGCCCCCGAGCGAGACCTTCACAACGCCCATGATCACCTCACGCACCGGTCGCAGGTCGGGCAGGGTGACGGCCAGCGTGCCCTCGCGGCGGAAGAAGTTCCAGCACAGATAGAGCACCCCGCAACTGCGTCCGATGGTGGTGGCCACGGCGGCGCCCTGCACCCCGAGCTCCGGAAAGAAGCCGATGCCGAAGATGAACAGCGGGTCGAGGACGATGTTGATGCCGTTGGCAATGGCCAGCGTGCGCAGGGCGATGCCGGGGTTGCCCGCCCCCCTGAACACGGCGTTCAAGGCGAAGAGCAGGGTGACCACCAGGTTGCTGGCGAACATGAGCCGTGCGTAGGGGACCGCCACCACCAGCACATCCGGCGCGGCGCCCATCATCCGCAGCAGCGGCCCGGCGAACAGCACGGCGGGCACGGCCATCAACAGGCCGCACACGAGGGCGATGAGCAGGCTCTGTCCCGCCGCCGCGCGCGTGCCGTCGCGGTCCTTTTCGCCGGTGCGCCGCGCCACCACGGCGGTGATGCCCATGCCCAGCCCCCAGGCGATCGAGTACACCGGCACCATGCAGGTCTCCGTCAGCGTGATCGTGGCGGTGCCCAGCACGCCCAGCTTGCTCACGAAGTAGGTGTCCACCAGGGCGAAGAGCGCCTCCATGCCCATCTCCATGATCATGGGGATGCTGAGCAGCACGATGGCGCGGCGCACGCCCATGCTGGTGTAGTCCTGCTCCTCGCCACGCAGGCTTTCACGGATCAGGTCGAAAAGGCGGGCCATGGGACGGGCAAGGAGGCGGATGACGGGGCGGCGGCGGACGGCGTTGCCCGAAGGGCTGCGAAGCTAGGGGGAGTGGTGAGTGGCGAGTGGCGAGTGACACAGGACAGTGCTCCGGCCACTCGGCGCGCAGGCCTGCGCGCAGCACTCGCCACTCGGCGCGTTGGGCCTGCGCGCAGCCACTCGCTACTCGCCACTCGCCACTCACCACTCACGAAGGGTTGTTCATGATCGCCGCCGGAAACGCCTGGAAGCGCCCCGCGGGCCCGGGTAGTTTCGCCGCATGGTCCGCACCGTACTCCTTCCCGCCCTGTTGGTGGCCGCGCCGATGCTGGCGCAGACCGGTCTGCAACGCACGCTGAACGCCGACACGATGCCGAACCTCGTCCCCAACCCCGGCTTCGAGGAGACCAAGCGGCTGCAGTGCGCCTGGACGCAGGACGCCCGCAAGTTCAGCGAGGAGGTGATGGTGGGGTGGACGAGCCCGACGGAGACCACACCGGACCACTTCAGCCTGCAGAGCGACCCGGACTGCTGGAGCCACCCCGGCAAGCGCACCGGGGGACGTGCGCGTCCGCACGGCGGTGAGGCCATGGCGGGCATCAAGACCTGGGGCCGGGGCAACACGCCCACGCACTGGCACGAGTACCTGCAGATCGAGCTCACCGCGCCGCTGGAGGCCGGGGTGCGCTATGTGGCCGAGTGCTGGGTGATGCGCGCCAGCTTCAGCAACGAGGCGAGCAACAACATCGGCCTGCTGCTGGCGCCGGAACCGGTGAGCTCGCGCGACTGCCTGCCGCTGCACATCACCCCGTCGGTGAACGAGGACAAGCTGGTGAGGAAGAGCGGCTGGCACAAGGTGAGCGGCGTGATCGAGGCCACCGGCGGCGAGCGCTTCCTGCTCATCGGCAACTTCTACAGCGACGAGGCCACCCAGCATGAACGCTTCCCCGAGGGCGAGCGTGGCGCCTACTACTTCGTGGACGATGTGAACGTGCGGGTGGCGCCGCCGGGCAGCGCGCTGAGCCCCGAGCCGAAGGAGAGCGTGCCGCCGCCGCCGAAGGTGCGCGTGGCCGACCACGCCGGCACGGCCCAGGTGGAGCTGCCCCGCGTGGAGCCCGAGGTGGGCAAGAGCATCGTGCTGGACCACATCTTCTTCGACTTCGACAAGGCCGAGCTGAAGCCCGAGAGCCACGCCGAGCTGGAGAAGGTGGTGCACCTGCTCACCGACTACCCGCACATGCGGATCGAGATCGGCGCGCACACGGACGACCAGGGCAGCGAGGCCTACAACATCCGCCTGAGCAACGACCGTGCGAAGGCCGTGGTGGACCACCTGGTGAAGGAGAAGGTGGATGCCGCGCGCCTGAGCTGGAAGGGCTACGGCAAGAGCCGGCCCGTGGCGGACAATGCCACCGAGGAGGGCCGCGCGAAGAACCGCCGCGTGGAGTTCACCGTGCTGGAACGGTAGGTCGAGCCGAAAAAAGAGAAAGGGACCCGGAGGTCCCTCACCCTTCCCGCTTCGCAGCGGGCGTGGCACACGCCTACGCAGGCTCCTCCTTCAGGATCCGCTGCGCGATGTCGAGGATGCGCGTGTCGTCCAGCGACACCACGCCCCCGTCGGCGCCCGGCTCCAGGTGCACGCCCATGGGGCGGCCCTGCGGATGGCTGTAGCCCCCGAAATAGTTCCACACCGTCTCCACGTTCATGTCCAGCTCGCGGGCGATGCGGTGGATGCTGCCGTCGGGCAGCCGGTCCTTGATCCTGCGCAGTTCATTGAAGGTGATGTTCATGTCAGGACGGGTTTTGGTTGGGGACGCTGAAAGGTAATCCGAAGAAACCCGGATCCCAAACGGGGGCTGGCATGCCGTTGGCTTGCGGGCGCTACCTTTCCGAGCGCATGCCCCGCGCCGCCGCCATCGCCCTGCTCTTCGCCTGCGGGGCGGCCATTGCGCAGCGCACCGACCTCCGCACCTTCTCCCTGGAACAGGGGCTGCCCAGCGCCCGCATCAGCGCGGTGTGCGAAGACCCCGACGGCTTCCTCTGGGTGGCCACCGATGAAGGGGCGGCCCGGAGCGATGGCACACGGTTCCGCACCATCGGCCGCGCCGAAGGCCTGGCCAGCCAGCACGTCACCGCCCTGCATGGCGCGCCGGACGGACGCGTGTGGATCGGCATGCGCACGGGAGCGGTGGCCACCTGGGAGCGCGGCGCGGTGCGGCCTTGGGGCCCGCTGCCGGTGACCGGAGCGGTGCGCGCCTTCGCCACCGACGTGGAGGGCCACACCTGGGTCGCGTTGACCGGAGGGTTGGTGCGGCTTGGCGCAAGCGGTGCCGCCACCGCCGTACCGCTGCCCACGGGCCAGGCCCGGCTGAACGCCCTGGTGCGGATGCCCGGCGGTGGGCTTGTGGCCGGCACGGACAGCGGGCTGGTGGTGCAGCGCGACGGCCGATGGACGCTGGCCGGTGCCGAGGCGGAGCTGCCGGACCGCCGCATCACGGCCCTCTTTGCCGACAGCCTGGGTCTGGTGGTGGGCACCCCGTCCGGGTATCGCCTGCTGGACGCTGGCTTGAAGCGCCTCGACCCGGCGGAGAGCCCCACGCGCGGCGTGCCACTGCCGCTGCACGATCAGCGGATCCTCTGTGTGTTGCGCACGCGCACCGGCGACCTGTGGCTGGGCACGCCCGCCGGGATCGCCCATGTGAGCACCCGCAACGGTGTGCCCATCCTGCGCACCATCACCGAGCGCAACGGCCTGGGGCACGACCTGGTGCGCTGCCTGCACGAGGACCGCAGCGGCACGGTGTGGGCGGGCACGGCCTTCGGCGGGCTGTCGCAGTTCACCAGCGATGCCTTCCTGCACTTCACCGAACAGGACGGGCTGCGCTCGCAGATCGTGAGCGCCATCCACCGCAGCAGCACCAACGAACTGTGGCTCGGCTCGGTGGGCGGAGGGCTGGCGCGCTGGGATGCGCAGGGCCTGCGCCTGTTCGCCGAGCCCGAAGGTCTGGCCGACCCCTTCGTGCTGTGCATCACCGACGCACCGGGCGGAGCGCTCGTGGTGGGCACCGCCACGCAGGGCCTTTTCCGCCGGACGGGCGAACGCTTCGTGCGCGTGGCCGACGGTCCACCGGGACGCGTGAACGCCCTGCTGCATGACGATGAAGGGCGGCTTTGGGCGGGCACGGACCGCGGCCTCTGGGGCGACCCCGGCGATGGCCACCTGATGCATGTGGACGGTCCGCAGCCTGCGGTGACGGGCATCGCCTCTGGCGGTGATACGGTGTGGGTGAGCACGGCCGAAGGGCTCTTCCGCCTGCCCACGCGCCGTGTTCCCTGGCGCCTGGAGCCCGTGCCTGGTCCGCCCGTGGCGATGAGCAACGTGGTGCGCGACAGCAAGGGCAACCTGTGGATCGGCACCGAGGAGAACGGGCTGTACCGCGTGCATGGCACGCGTTGGGACAGCCTGTCCACCGCGGGCGGCATGGGCTCGCTTACGGGCCTGCGCTCGCCCACCGTGGAGCTGGTGCTGCTGGACGCCTACGAGAACGTGTGGGTGGGCACACGCCGCGGCATCG
The DNA here is from genome assembly GCA_016715895.1 of Flavobacteriales bacterium. NCBI lineage: Bacteria > Pseudomonadati > Bacteroidota > Flavobacteriia > Flavobacteriales > Flavobacteriales bacterium. The sequence continues at coordinate 1,685,778 of JADJXH010000003.1, forward strand.
ACCTGCTTCAGCTGGACATGCTGCAGGAGCAGGTGCTGGAGGTGGACCACTACGGCACGGAGGAGGGCTTCATCGGGGTGGAGACCTTCCGCAACGCGTGCCTGCTGGACCGCGACAGCACCCTGTGGTTCGGCACGGTACGCGGGGCCACGCGCTACGACCCACGGCGGGTGCGCGAGGACCCTGCGGAGCCACGCACGCACCTCACCGACCTGCTGCTCTTCTTCGAACGCACCGACTGGCGGCCGTGGTGCGACAGCCTTGGCGGCGACGGGCTGCCGCTGGGGCTTCGTCTTCCTCCGGACCGCAACCACCTCACCTTCGCCTTCACGGGCATCAGCCTGGCCTACCCCGAGAAGGTGCGCTACCGCTACATGCTGGAGGGCCACGATCCGGACTGGTCGCCCATCACCGCCACGGACCGGGTGACGTACAGCAACCTGCCGCCGGGCGAATACACCTTTCTGGTGCTGGCGCGCAATGCGAGCGGCATCTGGAACACGGGGCCGGTGCGCTTCGCCTTCACCATCCGGCCGCCGCTGTGGCGCACCTGGCCCTTCCTGGCCGGCTGCGCCGTGGTGCTCGCCCTGCTGCTGTGGGCCGTGGTGAAGCTGCGCGAACGCAGGCTGCTGCGCGAGCAGCATCGCCTGGAGCGCATGGTGGACGAGCGCACGCGCGAGCTGGCCGCCGAGAAGCACCGCAGCGAGGAACTGCTGTTGAACATCCTGCCGGAGGCCACCGCGAACGAACTGAAGGAGAAGGGCGAGGCCCAGGCCCGCTCACATGCCGCGTGCACGGTGCTGTTCAGCGACTTCCAAGGCTTCACGGAGATCAGTGGCGAGAGCGAGCCCACGGGCATCGTGGCCGACCTGGACCGTTTCTTCCGCGCCTTCGACCGCATCACCGACACGCACGGGCTGGAGAAGATCAAGACCATCGGCGATGCCTACATGTGCGCCGCCGGCGTGCCGGAGGCCAGCCCGACCCACGCGCTCGACGCCGTGCTCACCGCACTGGAGATGCTGGACGCGGTGGACCGCATCAACGCCGAACGCCTTCAGGAAGGCCGCGCTCCGTGGGCCATCCGCATCGGCCTGCACAGCGGCCCCCTGATCGCCGGCGTGGTGGGCGAGAAGAAGTTCGCCTATGACATCTGGGGCGATACGGTAAACCTCGCGAGCCGGCTGGAAGGCCTCAGCGAAGCGGGACGCATCAACATCAGCGCGGCCACCTATGCGCTCGTTCAGCGCTTCGTGGACGTCACCCCACGGGGTCCGCTCGCCGTGAAGGGCAAGGGCGAGGTGCAGATGTTCTTCGTGGACCGTTTGCAGACGGGCTGGAGCGCCGACGCGGCGGGCCGCATGCCCAATGCCGAACTGCTGGCCTGGCGCGCCGGTCACCTTGCCTCCGCGCCGGCATGAGCAGCGCGCTGGTCCGGATCGTTCCACCGGCCGCCCTGCTGCTGCTGGGCCCTGCACTGGTCAACGGCTATCCGCTGGTGTATGCCGACACGGGCACCTACCTCACCAGCGGCTTCCAGCTGGGCATCCCCGCGGACCGGCCCATCGGCTACGGGCTCTTCTGCCGCCTCTTCAGCGGCAACGGGCTCAGCCTGTGGGGCGTGGCGATCGCGCAGGCGCTGCTCACCGCGACGGTGCTCGCGCATGCCTGGCAGGTGGTGGTGGGCCGGCGGTGGGGCCTCTTCCTCGCCACCACGGCCGTGCTCAGCGCCACCACCGGTCTCGGCTGGACCACGGGGCGGTTGCTGCCGGATGTGTTCACGCCGTTGGCGATCGTGTCCACCGGGCTCCTGGTGCTCACGCGCCTGGCGTGGCCGTGGCGCCTGCTGCATGCCGCGGTGCTCGTGCTGGCTGGCGTCACCCACTTTTCCCATCTGGTGATCGTGCCCGCCACACTGGCGATCGCGTGGGGGCTTCACCTGCTGCTGCTTCGCACGCGCCCGCCGTTCATCGGGACCACCTTCGCCCTGGGCGCCGTGGTCCTGTCCGTGTTCGCGCTGGCGGCGAGCAACCGATGGGCCGGTCGCGGGTGGGAGCTCTCCCGCGGTACGCCGCTGTTCCTTCTGGGCCGTGTGGTGGATGCCGGCGCGCTGCCCGAAGCGCTCGCGCGACACTGCCCCACCACGCACTGGTCCATCTGCGAGGGGCCACCCCCGGCCGACAGCAGGACCCTGTTGTGGGGACCCGATGGTGCGGTGACGCGGGCGGGCGGATGGGACGCGTACCTGCCTGAAGCCCGGGCCATCAACGACGTGCTGCTGGAGGACGACGCGGTGCGCGCCGCGTTGTGGCGTTCCGCCTGGCGCGATGGATGGATGCAGCTCGGCCGCATCGGTCTGGACGAATTGCCGCAGCCGTGGTACCGCAAGCCGGTGAGCCCGCCCTACCTGGCGATCCAGCAATTCGTACCGCGCGAGCTTCCCGCCTACCTCGGCGCCCGGCAGCATGGCGAAGGCACGCTCGACCTGCGTGCGGTGAACGCGCTCCACATCCTGGTGCTCGGCCTGTCGGTGTTGCTGCTCGTGGCCTTGGCGATCCGCTCTCGCGCCGCAGAACCTCGGTTGCTGCTGCTCTTCACCTTGTTGGCCGTGCTCTTCGCCGCGTCCAGCTGCGCCATGCTCAGCCTGCCGGACCAGCGCTTTCTGGCGCGCGTGAGCGGTCTCCTCCCCTTCGCTGTCGTGATGGTGATGGCCGCGAAAGGCCGAAGCGCGGCGTAACCCATCTTCGCGGGTGATGCCCGCCCTTCATCCGTTCTTCCGGAACGGCTTCGCCTTATTGCTCGGCACCCTGGGCGTGCTCATCGTGCCGCTGGTGAACGGCTATCCGTTGGTGTATGCCGACACGGGCACCTATCTGGCCAGCGCGTTCGAGGGCTTGGTGCCGATCGATCGACCCTACTGGTACGGCCTCTTCATCCGGGGGCTGAGCTTCGGCGGTGCCACCCTCTGGCCCGTGGTGGTCGCGCAGGCGCTGCTGTGCGCGCTTGCCATCGACCGCATCGCGACCCTCTTGCTTCCACCCGCCCGCGCGGCGATCGCCACCGTGATGCTGTGCGTGTTGCTCGGTCCGTTCACCGGGCTGGGCTGGTACGCGGGACAGGTGATGCCCGACATGCTGACTGCCGTGGGCGCCGTGAGCATGGCGTTCCTCATCCTGCGCAACGAACAGTGGCCCTGGCGCGCGTTCGATGTTGGGCTGGTGCTGCTGGCGTGCTGGTGCCACCTGAGCAACCTGGTGATCCTGCCCCTGGTGGGCGGCGTGGCGGTGCTGCTGGCCCCGCGACCGCGACGGCGTGCGGCGCTGCATGCGCTGGCGCTCACGGGCTGTGCATGGGCCGGCCTCTACGCGGCGAACGGCCTGCTCACCGGCACGCCGCATGTGAGCCGCGCCAGCCATGTCTTCCTCATGGGCCGCCTGGTGGACGCGGATCTGCTGCGGCCCTGGCTGCAGGAGCACTGCCCCACCGCGCGCTACGGGATCTGCGCCTATTTGGACAGCCTGCCCACCACCAGCCGCGCCTTCCTGTGGTATCCGGAGAGCCCGTTGCAGCGGCAGGGCGGCTGGGAGGCCACGCACGATGAGTACGGCCGCATCGTGCGCGGCACGCTCACCGAGCCGCGCTACCTCGCGGCCCATGTGCGGGCCAGTATCGGCTCCACGGCACAGCAGCTCATGGCCACGGCCCTGGCCGACGGGGTGATGAGTCCCTGGTTCGGCGACCCATCGACGCCGCCCTACCGCATGGTGGAACAGCACCTGCCGCACGAGCTGCCCGCCTTTCGCCACACCTGGCAAAGCACGGCGCGCGGTCGCCTGGACAGCACGGTGTTCGACCGGGTGCATGCGCTGCTGCTCGGGCTGTCCGCGATCGGCGGCCTGCTGCTGCTGCTCTGCCGGGGCACCGCCGCACCGGTGCGAGTGGTGGTGGCCCTCGCCTTCGCGACCGTGCTGATCGGCGCGTGGGCGTGCGCCAGCCTCAGCGTGGTGGACGCGCGCTACCTGGCGCGCGATGCGTGGCTGCTGCCGGTGGTGGTGGCGCTGGGGCTGTGGGCCGGCGGACGCGGGCGGCGTACCTGATGGAGTAAAAGACCGCGACCCCTTTCGGGGCCGCGGATAAGCCTTGAAGCTTAGTTCTCACAACGGAATCATCCTTATTGTGAAAGACTTCAGGTCGCTGCGAATATAGGGGTAGGACTCCTATCTTCAACCGCCCGGCTGCCAGATCGGTTCATCAACGTTCCGTTGGGCAGCTAGGCTTAGATGATTTGCCATGATGGAGAAGAAGAACGAGCTGATCGTAGGGCTTGACGTGGGTAGCAACAGCGTCGGCTGGGCCGTGGTCGAAGTGAACGCGGAGCGCCTGGAGCGCATCCATGCCATGGGCAGCCGGATCATCCCAATGGGTCCAGAGCTGAAGGAGTACGAAGAGGGCAAGCGCATCACGAAGAACGCCACGCGCCGTCAGAAGCGCAGCATGCGACGCAATCATCAACGCTACAAGCTCAGACGCGCCAAGCTAGTTCAGGCACTGGGCCTGATCGATGCATGGCCTGAAGGCCTTGGAGAGCATGGAAGTGAGGTTCTGCCGATGCTGACGAGCCTTCAACTTTACGGCCTGCGGGCCATGGCCGTCGACCATCCGGTGACTCTGCCCGAGCTGGGAAGGATCCTCTACCACATGAATCAGCGGCGCGGATACAAGGACATTGGGGACCTGATGGATGAGCAGGTCGGCGCTGCGCCGGAAGCCGAAAAGGATGATGGCAAGAGCATCGAACGGGTCCATATCGCCAAGGTGGAAGTGGACGACGCCAAGGGCAGGAAGGTGAAATACCTGGTCACGCTTGCCGATGGAAGAGAAGGCACCACCACCATCGCCACCATGAAGGAGATGGAAGGCACCGAACAGGAATTGGAGGTCACGACAAAGGAGACCAAGCGAGGCACCTCCATTGAATTCCGGCTACCCGTGAAGACCGACTGGCGGAAGGGCATGGAGAGCTTGAACCAGGCGATCGACCTGAGTGGCCTGACCCCGGGACAGTTCTTTCACCAAGCCTTGAAGGATGACCCGTTCTACAGGATCCGTGAACGTATCGTCCTGCGGGACACCTACAAGAACGAATTCGACCGGATCTGGGCGAGACAAGTGAAAGCCCATGCGCGGCTTGCAGATCCGGTCCTGCGCGACCGGGTGGTCCTGGCCCTGATCCCACGCAACGAGGTGGAACAGAAGAAGTGGTTGAACCGGGACCTGGGAACCTTCATTCGGGACCATGTCATCTACTTCCAACGGCCGCTGAAGAGCCAGCGGAGCAGCAAGGGGCAATGCCGCTTCGAGCCACAAAAGCCGGTGATGCCGGTCAGCTCCCCGATCCATCAGTTGTTCCGGATCCAGCAACAGGTGAACAACATCCGCCTGATCGATCGCTACGGAAAGGAACACGACGTGAGCGCGGATGAACGGAACCTGGTGTTGAAGCACCTGCTGGAGCACAAGGAACTGAAGCCGGAGAACCTGCTAAAGTGCATCGGCCGCAAGGAGGAACCACTGGAGAACAACCTGCGCGCCGCCCTCCCCGGCCACCAAACCCTGGCCGCCCTGCGGCCCAGGCTGAAGGCATCGGCGATCTGGGACCGCCTGGCCCAAGAAGCACCCCGTACTGCCGGGCTTCAGGAAAGTTTGCTGTTCCGGATCTGGCACATCCTCTACTCCATCCCCACCGAGGAGCATCGCCGCAAGGCCCTGGCCCCCATTGATGGGATCCCCGATGATGAGCTGGAGGCCCTCGCCAAGGTACGCTTTGACCGCAAGCACGGAGCTGTCTCGGCACGTGCCGCCATGCGCCTTCTCCCGCTGATGGTCAATGGCGATGCGTGGCGCTGGGAGGACGTGCCCGATCGGGATCAGCGACGGATCCAGGACGTGATCGATAAGGTGGCCACCGGTGAGGAGATCGAACGGCTCCCCAACGAGGTGCGTGTCCGCCTCACGGCGTACACCGCACCCCATCACTTCCAGGGGTTGCCGTATTGGCTGGCGGCCACCGTGCTGTATGGCGATCACCGCAGCACGGGCGGCAAGCCGTATGAGAAGCCCGAAGAGATCAGAACCATGCCCCGCGGATTCCTCCGCAACCCGGTCGTGGAACAAGTGGTCAATGAGGCCCGGATGATCGTGCGAGACATCTGGAGCACCTACGGCCGACCGACGAGCATCCGCGTGGAGCTGGCGCGGGAGCTGCGCCAGAACCAGGAGCAGCGCAAACGGACCTTCGACAACAACCGCAAACGCGACAAAGAACGCAAGGAGGTGTTGGAACGCCTGGTGAATGAGTTCAACCGGCCCAAGCCAAGCCGAAAGGACATCGAGCGGTACGAGCTCTGGGTGCAACAGGAGCACCGTTGCATGTACAGCGGCAACACCATTGAACGCACACAGCTCTTCGACACGCGGGACACCGACGTCGACCACATCATCCCGCGCGCCCTGTACTTCGACGACAGCATCCAGAACCGGGTGCTCTGCCTGCGGGAGGAGAACGCGAACAAGGACAAGCAGCTGGCCGCCTTGTACATGAAGGCCAAAGGGACCGGAGCGTGGGAGGCTTACGTGGACCGCGTGAACAGCCTGCGCATCGGGCGCACCAAGAAGAAGTACCTGCTCGCCGAGGAGGTGCCGGAAAGCTTCATCAACCGTCAACTGCAGGAGACCCGGTACATCGGCACCAAGCTCACCGAACTGCTCCAGCCGGTGTGCCCGGTCCATAGCACGCTGGGCATCATCACGGATACGCTGAAGAACGAATGGGGGCTGGACAAGGTCTTCAAGGAAGTGCTCCTCCCCCGCTTTGAACGACTGGAACGCATTACAGGCCGCACCTTGGTGGAGCCGGTTCCGGGTCGAAATGGCCATGGGGACTGGCGCATCGAAGGCTACGACAAGCGCATCGACCATCGGCATCACGCGCTGGACGCCCTTACCGTGGCGCTCACCCGGCAGGGCTACATCCAGCGGCTCAGCACCATGAACCAACTGAAGCTGAGCGATGCAGAGAAGGAGGCCATGAAGCGGCCCACGTGGTACCCCCTGCCCCACCCCGACCTTCGCCGCCTGGTAAAGGAGCAGCTGGAACGCACCATCCCGAGCATCAAGAACCGGCAGCGTCTGCTCACCAAGGCCGCCAATCACACCCGGCATTTGGTGGACCCGAAGACCGGAACCACCGCCCTGCGCAAACAGACCAAGGGCGATCTGCGCGCCGTACGGGGCCCGCTCCATAATGAGCAGCCCTTGGGCGAGGTGCGCGAACAGCGCAAATGGCCGTTGAAGGACATCATCGCCCACCTCAGCGAACGGCCGGACCCACTGGAGGCCGTGAGCCCTAGAGACCCCGGCGAACCCGGCTACCATGAACGGTTCCTGGCGCATGCGCACGAAGCCCGGTGGCTGCATGCCCACCTCTCCAAGTACGAGGGCAATGTGGAACGGATGAAGAAGGCGCTGCGGAAGGACCCGCTCGCGAACGCCCGGAACGAACGCGTGGACGCCCTCACCGTGCTGGTGCCCAAGTACACGATCACCCGCAACCTCGGTCCGACCTTCACCGAGAAGATGGTGGAGAAGATCATCGACACGCGCGTGCGGCAGGTGGTGCGCGAGCACCTCAAGGCCCATGGCAACGACCCCAAGAAAGCCTTCACCGACGAGGCCCTTTACCTCATGAACCAGGGTCTGAAGGTGCCCGTGCGCAAGGTGCGCTGCCGCATGGACGAGGCCCTCGTGGGCGAGGCCATGGGCCGCAAACGCTTCCTGCGCCACGGCGACCCCAACCGGAAGCTGCACGTGGAGAAAGGCGAGAACCACGCGCTGGCCGTCTTCGTGAACGAGGCCACCGGCGAGCGCGTGTTCGAGGTGGTCCCCTTCTTCGACGCCGTGGAGCGGAGGCTCAAAGGACTGGACCTCGTGGATGCCCGACCCGGCCACCGCCACTTCCTCCTTCGGAAGAACGACCTGGTCTATGTCCCACGGCCGGGGGAGGATGTCCGGTCGATCGACTGGAAGGATACGGAGTACGTTGGCGACCGTGTCATGCGCATGACACAGATGTCCGGCAATCGCATCTACTTCCTTAAGGCACATATCTCTAACGTAGTTACCTACAGCAAGGAGGAAATGGAATTTGGGAGCCAGAATGCAGCCGAATTCGAGGACCGGGATGACCCAAGGACCAAGATCTCGCAGGTCTGTGTCCCTATCAGAATGGATCGCCTTGGCCGGGTGGAAGCCGTTCCGTTTTGATCAAGCGCACCCTGCATATCGGCAACCCGTGTACGCTCCGGCGCCGTGAGCAGCAATTGGTGCTGCACTACCCCACGGAGCTGGGCCTGGAGGACAAGTCCGTACCCATCGAGGACATCGGGGTGCTGATCCTGGACCATGAGCGTGTGGTCATCACCCAGATGCTGCTCGCGGCCCTGCTGGCGAACAACGTGGCGGTGATCACCTGCAACGAGCAGCACATGCCCACAGGCCTGCTGCTGAACCTGGACGGGCACACCACCCAGACGGAGATCTTCAAGGCGCAGCTCGAAGCCAGCGAACCGCTGCGGAAGAACCTGTGGATGCAAACGGTGCAGGCGAAGCTGCGGAACCAGGCCGATGTGCTGGAAGAGGCCGGCACCCCCGGGGACACGCTGCGCGAGCACGCCCGCAACGTGCGCAGCGGCGATCCGGACAACCTGGAGGCGCGCGGTGCGGCCCATTACTGGCGCTTCCTGTTCCCCCCGGCGATGCAGTTCGTGCGGCACCGCACCGGCCCGCCGCCCAACAACCTGCTCAACTACGGCTATGCCATCCTGCGGGCCGTGGTGGCCCGCAACCTGGTGGGCAGCGGGCTCCTCCCCACCTACGGCATCCACCACCGCAACAAATACAACGCCTACTGTTTGGCCGACGACATCATGGAACCCTACCGGCCCTGGGTGGACCGGCTGGTATGGCAATTGGTGGTGACCGAGCGGCTGGATGGTGCGGAACTGACCAATGCGCTCAAAGGGCGCTTGCTGTCCCTACCGGCGATGGACGTGCTCATCGACGGGAAGCGGAGCCCCCTGCTGGTGGCCGCCCAGCGGACCACCGCCACGCTGGCCCAATGCTTTCATGGCGAACAACGCAGGGTCCTTTATCCCGAGCGGCCATGAACCGCGGATGAACCGGCCATGGGCCGCCTGGATGAATACCGGATCATGTGGGTCTTCGTGTTCTTCGACCTGCCCACCGAGACGCGCAAGGACCGTCGCAACCACGCGCGGTTCCGCAAGGAGATCAAGGCCGATGGCTTCACCATGATGCAGTACAGCATCTATGTGCGGCATTGCAACAGCGCCGAGAACGCGGAGGTGCACATCCGCCGGGTTAAAGCCCTGTTGCCGCCCGCCGGCGAGGTCATCCTGTTCACCCTCACGGACAAGCAGTTCGGCATGATCCAGTTCTTCGAGGGCAAGAAGAAGATGGACGCCCCGGACACGCCCCAGCAGCTGGAGATGTTCTGACGGCCTCCACGAAAAAGGCCCTCCGCGATGCGGAGGGCCCTTCGGCTGTGCCATTTTCCCATCGCCCCTGTTGGCCGGAAACCGCGTGGTTGTAGCGGTTCCGAAAGCGCCTGGTGTCACAGCTAGTCAAAGATCTTGACCTGAAAGCCTTTCACAACCGTGGCGAACGCTTCGCACCCGGCGTAGGTGTCACAGCTAGTCAAAGATCTTGACCTGAAAGCCTTCACAACGGGGGGGGGGGGAGTCAAAGAGACCTGAAAGCCTTTCACAACTCAGGGCGGCACCGGCGTGATGTACCTGCGGGTGTCACAGCTAGTCAAAGATCTTGACCTGAAAGCCTTTCACAACGGATGTCCGCGTCCAGCGTCGAAAGGCTGTGGTGTCACAGCTAGTCAAAGATCTTGACCTGAAAGCCTTTCACAACGTTCACGGCGTACACCTGCGACGTCGGCCGGGTGTCACAGCTAGTCAAAGATCTTGACCTGAAAGCCTTTCACAACGTTGGCCAGGTCGGTCTGCCGCGCGGCCTGGGTGTCACAGCTAGTCAAAGATCTTGACCTGAAAGCCTTTCACAACCAGGTCGCGGGCGCTTTCGATGAACTCCTGGTGTCACAGCTAGTCAAAGATCTTGACCTGAAAGCCTTTCACAACCATGGTCAGGTGCACCACGGCCTGGTGCAGGGTGTCACAGCTAGTCAAAGATCTTGACCTGAAAGCCTTTCACAACGCCTGGTTGACCGTTCGTTGCTTCGGCCAGGTGTCACAGCTAGTCAAAGATCTTGACCTGAAAGCCTTTCACAACCGTGATGGCGTACTGCCGGCCGCTGTCGATGGTGTCACAGCTAGTCAAAGATCTTGACCTGAAAGCCTTTCACAACCCAATGGGGAAGGGCTGCACACCACGGATGGGTGTCACAGCTAGTCAAAGATCTTGACCTGAAAGCCTTTCACAACCGGTTAAACACGCACAACGATGTGGATAGGGTGTCACAGCTAGTCAAAGATCTTGACCTGAAAGCCTTTCACAACGTCTTCGCGGAGGTCGTAGCAGAAGCCGCTGGTGTCACAGCTAGTCAAAGATCTTGACCTGAAAGCCTTTCACAACGAAGGTTCGGCTGCGCTGCGACGAGACGAGGGTGTCACAGCTAGTCAAAGATCTTGACCTGAAAGCCTTTCACAACGGCGGTCCATCGCACGTCGCAGGGCCTTGTGGTGTCACAGCTAGTCAAAGATCTTGACCTGAAAGCCTTTCACAACCGGTGACCTACAAACCCGCCGAGAGGCTGAGGTGTCACAGCTAGTCAAAGATCTTGACCTGAAAGCCTTTCACAACGATGTAGCCGATGGTGATGGCGTAATCCCGGTGTCACAGCTAGTCAAAGATCTTGACCTGAAAGCCTTTCACAACCTTGGGCCGGTGCTTCACGATGAGGGCCCGGTGTCACAGCTAGTCAAAGATCTTGACCTGAAAGCCTTTCACAACCAGGGCGTTGATCCAGTCCACGGCGCTGGTGGTGTCACAGCTAGTCAAAGATCTTGACCTGAAAGCCTTTCACAACATCCACGTGCAGCACGCGGGGGCCGGTGAAGGTGTCACAGCTAGTCAAAGATCTTGACCTGAAAGCCTTTCACAACCTCTTCCTTATCCACGTTCACCACGCTGATGGTGTCACAGCTAGTCAAAGATCTTGACCTGAAAGCCTTTCACAACGGTGGCGTCGTTGGCCAGGTAGCAGTTGCCGGTGTCACAGCTAGTCAAAGATCTTGACCTGAAAGCCTTTCACAACCACGAGCTTCATCGGATGCGGCAGGGCTTGGGTGTCACAGCTAGTCAAAGATCTTGACCTGAAAGCCTTTCACAACGCTGGCGACGTTCTTCTGCATGTGGTACAGGGTGTCACAGCTAGTCAAAGATCTTGACCTGAAAGCCTTTCACAACCGGGTCGGGCCCATACGTGACGTAGGTCTCGGTGTCACAGCTAGTCAAAGATCTTGACCTGAAAGCCTTTCACAACGGTCATGCAACGCACGGATCACCAGCCAAGGTGTCACAGCTAGTCAAAGATCTTGACCTGAAAGCCTTTCACAACCGACGCACAGCTCGCAATGGGATGATCCAAGGTGTCACAGCTAGTCAAAGATCTTGACCTGAAAGCCTTTCACAACGAACCAGGTGCACACCCGTTCAATGGTCGGGGTGTCACAGCTAGTCAAAGATCTTGACCTGAAAGCCTTTCACAACGGCCATGGATTGCACCCACGCGGCGCGGAGGGTGTCACAGCTAGTCAAAGATCTTGACCTGAAAGCCTTTCACAACGGCCATCAGCTTGTCCACGTCGGTGAGCGGGGTGTCACAGCTAGTCAAAGATCTTGACCTGAAAGCCTTTCACAACGCTTGGGCCGTACATCACCACGACGCGGTCGGTGTCACAGCTAGTCAAAGATCTTGACCTGAAAGCCTTTCACAACGTGCAGGTCGTCGTCGTCGTCGTCGTGGGAGGTGTCACAGCTAGTCAAAGATCTTGACCTGAAAGCCTTTCACAACTGGCGAGGGAGACATGCTTCGCGACCGCCCGGTGTCACAGCTAGTCAAAGATCTTGACCTGAAAGCCTTTCACAACGAGAACGCCGGCGTTGCCGTACTGGTACAGGTGTCACAGCTAGTCAAAGATCTTGACCTGAAAGCCTTTCACAACGAGGTACGCCGCACAGCGGCACACGGTCTTGGTGTCACAGCTAGTCAAAGATCTTGACCTGAAAGCCTTTCACAACGGCCGGTGGGTCGAGCCCAAGCCCTACGCGGTGTCACAGCTAGTCAAAGATCTTGACCTGAAAGCCTTTCACAACGGATGCGGGCGACACCTCGGCGAGCATCATGGTGTCACAGCTAGTCAAAGATCTTGACCTGAAAGCCTTTCACAACCAGGATGCCGGTGTTGCCGCCGTAGAGCTGGTGTCACAGCTAGTCAAAGATCTTGACCTGAAAGCCTTTCACAACGTCGGCCTTACGCACCTCGAAGGGCTTGCGGGTGTCACAGCTAGTCAAAGATCTTGACCTGAAAGCCTTTCACAACCATGGCCGCCGTGCGGGCGTTGATGGCGCCGGTGTCACAGCTAGTCAAAGATCTTGACCTGAAAGCCTTTCACAACAGCGACCACCACGCGATGCAGTGCGTCGAGGGTGTCACAGCTAGTCAAAGATCTTGACCTGAAAGCCTTTCACAACGAACACGCCGCACTTCGTCGCATCGTTGAGGTGTCACAGCTAGTCAAAGATCTTGACCTGAAAGCCTTTCACAACGTTACGTGTGGCGTATCCGCACGCGCAACGGGTGTCACAGCTAGTCAAAGATCTTGACCTGAAAGCCTTTCACAACCTCACCCGCTGGCACGTAGATGCCGCGCGGGGTGTCACAGCTAGTCAAAGATCTTGACCTGAAAGCCTTTCACAACCGGGACGCCGCCCGCTACTTGGGTCTGCGGGGTGTCACAGCTAGTCAAAGATCTTGACCTGAAAGCCTTTCACAACGAGCTCGTAGTTGGGCCGGCCGCCCATGGTGGTGTCACAGCTAGTCAAAGATCTTGACCTGAAAGCCTTTCACAACGCGGGTGAAGGAGAGCGGGGTGATCTTGATGGTGTCACAGCTAGTCAAAGATCTTGACCTGAAAGCCTTTCACAACTGCGATGGCGGCGTTGGCACCCTCGGCGGCGGTGTCACAGCTAGTCAAAGATCTTGACCTGAAAGCCTTTCACAACCGTCCTCGCCCTCCACCACCGCAGCGCCGTGGTGTCACAGCTAGTCAAAGATCTTGACCTGAAAGCCTTTCACAACGGAAAGGCAGGCACGCAACCGAACGCTGTGGTGTCACAGCTAGTCAAAGATCTTGACCTGAAAGCCTTTCACAACGGGGAAGATGAGCGCGCGGTAACTGTCGCCGGTGTCACAGCTAGTCAAAGATCTTGACCTGAAAGCCGGGTTGCGTCCCGGTGTTCGTCATCAGGTCACGATGGCAGCATGTACCACCGGGACGCAACCCGGCTTTCGGTCAGATCAGGGCTTTGGGTATTGGTACGACCGCGCTTCGCGCGGTACCCTCAGCTCAACCCGCTGATCACACCGTTGGCATCGATCTCCATGCCTTCGGCGGCGGGCACCTCGGGCAGGCCCGGCATGCGCATGATCTCACCGCAGATGGGCACCACGAAGCCGGCGCCGGCGCTGATCTCGATGTCGCGCACGGTGATGCGGAAGCCGGTGGGCGCCGCGCGCAGCTCCTTGTTGTCGCTGAAGCTGTACTGCGTCTTGGCCATGCAGATGGGCACGTTGTTGAGCCCGAGCTTGTCGATGCGGCGCAGCGCGGTCTCGGCATCGCCGCTGTAATCCACGCCATCGGCGCGGTAGATCTCGCGGGCGATGGTCTCGATCTTCTGCTTGATGGAGCCGTTGAGGTCGTAGAGCGGCTTGAAGTCGCTCTTCCCTTCCTCGATCACACGCAGCACGGCGCTGGCGAGGTCGGTCATGCCATCACCGCCCTTCGCGAAGCCCTGGGCGAGCACCGCCTCGGCACCACGCTCCTGGCAGTAGGCCTTGATCATGTCGATCTCCTCGGGCGTGTCCGTGGGGAAGTGGTTGATGGCCACCACGGCCTTCACGCCGAACTTGGCCACGTTCTCGATGTGGCGGCCCAGGTTGGCCAGGCCGGCCCTGAGCTTCTCGGGCGCGGCGGTGTTCACCTCCTTCACGTCCACCCCGCCGTGGTAGCGCAGCGCGCGCACCGTGGCCACGATCACCGCGGCAGCCGGCTTCAGGCCCGCCGCGCGGCACTTGATGTCGAAGAACTTTTCGGCGCCCAGGTCGGCACCGAAGCCGGCCTCGGTCACCACGTAGTCGCCGAGGCTGAGGCCCATCTTGGTGGCGAGCACGCTGTTCACGCCCTGTGCGATGTTGGCGAAGGGGCCGCCGTGCAGGATCGCGGGGTTGCCCTCCAGCGTCTGCACCAGGTTCGGCTTGATGGCGTCCTTGAGCAGGATGGCCATGGCGGCCTCGGCCTTCAGGTCACGGGCATACACCGGTGTGCGGTCCCAACGCTGGCCCACGTAGATGTCGCCAAGGCGCTTCTTCAGGTCCTCGAAGCTGGTGGCGAGGCAGAGGATGGCCATCACCTCGCTGGCGGGCGTGATGTTGAAGCCGTCCTGCCGGGGCACGCCGTTGCCGGTGCCGCCCAGGCCGATGGTGATGTCGCGCAGGGCGCGGTCGTTCATGTCCATCACGCGCTTCCAGGCGATGGTGCGCGGGTCGATGTTGAGCGAGCGCTTGCGGTTCTGCAGGTTGTTGTCGATGAGCGCCGCGAGCAGGTTGTTGGCCTTCTCGATGGCCGCGAAGTCACCGGTGAAGTGGAGGTTGATGTCCTCCATGGGCACCACCTGCACATAGCCGCCGCCGGCCGCGCCGCCCTTCATGCCGAACACGGGGCCGAGGCTGGGTTCACGCAGCACCACCACGCTCTTCTTCCCCAGCTTGCTCAGGCCCTCGTGCAGGCCGATGCTGGTGGTGGTCTTGCCCTCGCCGGCCGGCGTGGGGCTCAGGGCGGTGACCAGGATGAGCTTGCTCTTGGCGAGCTTCTTCTCATCGATGAGGGTGAGCGGCAGCTTGGCCTTGGTGCGTCCGTAGGGTTCGATCACCTCCGGGTCGATGCCGAGCTTCTGGGCGATCTGGGCGATGGGCTTCAGCTGCGCGTTCTGCGCGATCTCGAGGTCACTGGGGAAGGGCATGGTGGATGAAGGTATTGCCGCTAAGGCGCAAGGTCGCAAAGAATGTGGGATCTCGTGCTTTGTGTGCAATGGGCCGAGCGACCAGGGTCAAGCATCAAGAGAGTCGTCCAATCCGTTAACCACACGTCGGAAACCACGCTTGACCAAGGCCTCGTTGAAGTTGATCAACAAGCCGAGCTTGCATCCGCTAAGCTTCAAGTAGGTGAGCACCTGGGCGAAATGCACTTCGTTCAAGCCTTCGGAGGCCTTCACCTCAACAACCACCTGGTCTTCAACAATGATGTCCATCCGAAAGCCGAAATCGAGTTGCTCGCCTTTGTAGCGGACAGGAAGACCCACCTGCTGGTCACAGCGCAACCCCATTCGCCTCAACTCGAGCACCAGACAATGCTCGTAGACCGATTCAAGAAGACCTGGCCCCAGCTCTCGATGCACTTCGAGGGCGGCCTCGACGATCCGCTTGCTGATCTCGTTCTCGGTCATACCGGGTCAGTATCCGCAGCACCACTCAACGGTCCTTGCTTTGCGCCCTTGCGCCATGGCGGCGTCTTCTAACGCACCACCACCCGCCGGGCCGGAGCTGCGCCGGCGGACGTGCGTACCTGCACCAGGTAGGTGCCGGTGCCCACACGGCCCCCCAGGCCGTTGCGGAGGTCCCAGCGCCAGGTGTGGTTGCCGGGGCTCAGGGTCCCGAGGTCGCGGTGCAGCACGCGGCCACCGCGCAGGTCGAACACGGTGATGTGCACGTGATCGGTGCCGGGCAGATGGAACTGCAGCGCCGTGCCCTCCTCGGCCGGATTGGGGAAGGGATCGCTGAGGCCGGGGCCTTCCACCGTGGGTACGTGCACCGGTGCGGCGGGGAGGCTGGAGACGTACACGCCGTTGCCGTGGGTGCCGGCCACGATGCGACCATCGCTTCCGCGGGCGGTCACCATGTTCACTGGCACGTTGCCGATGGTCGCGGGGCCCTCCTGCTCCCACACCGTGTTGTCGCCGTCGAGCTCGGTGGTGCTGTACAGGCCGGTGCTGGTGCCCACGAAGTAGCGGTCATCGGTGCCGTTCCAGGTGGGATAGATCAGGGCCCAGAACACCGCAGGACCGCTGCCGGTGCCATCGGGGTTCTCCTCCAGGTTGCCGCTCACGCTGGTCCAGGTCCCGCCACCGTCCGTGCTGTGCCATACACTGCGGGTGCCGTAGTTGCTCAGCGTGGCCAGCCATTCGTCGCCGTTGAAGTCGTTCGGCGCCACGCAGCTCACGTACCGGCCGCTCCACACATTGCCGACCGGGGTGATGTCGGTGCGCACCGGCGTGGCATCGAGGCTGTCCAGGCGAAAGATCCGTCCCGCGGTGGTGGCGTATAGGAGCGTGTTCGGCGCGTCGAGGCTGATGTCGAGGCTGGCGATGCGCAGGCCGGCGACCGTGCTGGCGGGCAGGTCCTCCCAGTTCATCGTGTCCTTCTCATACCACTCGTCCGTGTAAGGGATCGCCGCCAGGCCGGTGTTGCGCCACAGCTTGGAGCCGCCCACCACGTAGAGCTGGTCGTTGTCGGCGGGGTCCAGGATGAAGGCGTTGATGAAGTTGTAGTTGCTGGTGCCGCCCACGGGGTCGATGCGCTCGTAGGCCAGGATGTCGCCCTGATCGGTGATCTGCTTCTTGTAGATGCGCCCGCTCTGGCTGCTGGTGAGCATGAACGGCCGGCCCTCCGGGATGGCGCAGAAGGCGCCGTCGTCGATGTGCACGTAGCGGAAGTTCTCCGCGGGATCGGTGCTGATGGCCAGCCAGCAGCCGTTGTCCTGCGTGCCACCCAGGATGAAGGGGCTGGTGGCGGCGCCCTCCTCGATGTGCACCGTGTAGAACTGGCTGCTGATGTAGCCGTCGTTGCGCGTGTGCCACACCATGCTGTCGGCCAGGGCGTCGAAGCAGACGCTCACGCCGCCATCGCTCCCGCTCAGCATCGTGCCCGGGTTGCCGGGCATGAAGGTCATCCAGTGCTGGTCCGGATGATGCCCGGGATACACGTAATCCTTCGGATCGTTCGGGTTGCAGCGGTATCCGCCCACCCAATCGGTGTTGGTCGGCGTGGTGAAGGCATCGGTGCTGCGGTAGATGTTGGTGCCTCCGAGGTAGACCACGTCGGGCTGGGTGGGGTGCACGGCGATGCACATGTCATACCCGCCCTGCGTATTGATGGGCGCGAAGTTGAACGTGAAGTAACCGGTGCAACTGCCGTTGGGCAGGTTGAAGGTGCGGTTCTCCCACTGGCCGCCCGCACCCGCGCCGGTGCCGCTCAGGTAGGTGTACTTCCACAGGCCATGCCCCTGCACGCCGGCGTTGGGCGTTTCGCCGAACCAGTACACCACGTTCTCGTCCTGCGGATCGATCGCCATCACCCAGCGCTCCTTGTTGCCGTTCATGTTGCTCGGGGTGATGTTCGTCCAGCTGAGGCCGTCGGTGCTGCGCCACATGCCTTCGAAGGCGCTGTTGTTGCCCAGGTAGGCGTAGTACACGCCGGTGGGGCTCACCCGCACATCGGTGTACAGCGAGGTGTTGCTGTTGTTCGGGTCCAGGCCGAGCACGGCGTGCCAGCTCGCGCCGCCGTCGTTGCTGCGGAAGATGCCGTTGTACACGGCGGCCAGCACCACGTCGCTGTCGTTGCGGGTGGGGTCGATCACGATCTGGTTCACCTGCTTGAAGCTGCCGTTGCGCGTGTAGGTCTCGTGGTCGCCGGCGATGGTGCTGGCGAGGTGGGTCCAGTTCTGCCCGCCGTCGGTGCTCTTGAAGATGCCGTCGCCGGCCAGCAGGCTGCTGAAGCTGGCGTGGCTCATCACGCCGTAGTTCTCGCCGGTGCCGAAGTACCAGGTCTGCTCACGGCCGGGGCGGGTGTCCTGCACCAGGCTGCTCACGCCGCACATGGCGTCCAGCGGGCTGGTGCGCGTCCAGCTGAGGCCGGCGTCGGTGCTGCGCCAGAGGCCACCGGTGACGCTGCCGGCCAGCCAGATGCTGGTGTCGGTGACATCGACGGCGAGGGCGCGGGTGCGGCCTCCGCGATCGCGGGGACCGAGGAAGGACCAGTTCAGGCTCTTCTGCGTGCGCTGGGGCAGGGTGGCGGCGAAGGCCAGCTCACGCCGCCGGATGTCGGGCGGCAGCTCGCCGGTGGCGGGGTCGCGCAGGCGTTCGAGCTGCCAGTCGCGCAGGCTGCCGGACGAGCCGGGGTCGCCGAGGCTCAACGGCCCACCCGGTGAGGGGGTGGCGACGGGTTCGGGCAGGGTGAGCACCGTGGCCCAAAGGGCGGCGGCGGCCAGGAGAAGCTTCTTCATGTGGACTGTGGAAAGGCCAAGGTAGTTCGCTCACCGCGCCTTCAGTTCGGGCATGGTGACGGTGACGCGGGTCCCGGGGTTCAGGTCCTCGTAGGCGAAGCCGGCCTTGCCCCCGTGCTGCTTGCGCACCAGGTCGAGGCGCTCGCGGGTGATGGTCGTGCCCAGGCTGGTCTTCTTCACCGGGGCCTCCGGATCGGCGGCCACTTTCGGCGCATGCCGACCCGTGCCATCGTCCTCGATGGTGTAGGTGATGTGACCATCGCGCCGTTGCACGTGCAGCCGGATGTGCCCCTTGTCGACCTTGCCGGCCATGCCGTGCCAGATGGCGTTCTCCACGAAGGGCTGCACCACCAGGGGGGGCACCATCACGTCATCGGGGTCGATGTCGGGCGCCACGGTGATCTCGAAGTCGAAGCGCTCGTCGCAGCGCTGGCGCTCCAGTTCGAGATAGGCCTGTAGGGTGCCGAGGTCCTCGCGCAACGACACCTCGCCGTGGCGGCTGTGCTCCAGCACACCGCGCATCACCCGGGCGAAGCGGGTGACGAAGCCGCTGGCGCGGTCCATGTCGTTGCGCCGGATGACGGCATTGATGGAGTTGAGCGCATTGAAGATGAAGTGCGGGTTCATCTGGCTGCGCAGGGCCTGCGTCTCCAGGCGGGCGACCTCGCGGTCCATCTTCAGCGCCTTCATCCGCCCGCGGTAGGCGCGGTAGGCGACGAACCCCAGCAGGAGCGCCACGGCACCGCGGAACCACCAGGTGGCCCACCAAGGCGGCAGCAGGACCAGGGAGAAGCGTGCGCCGTCGGTGTTCCACACACCGGCGCTGTTCATGCCCTGCACCTCCAGCACATAGGACCCCGCATCGAGGTTGGTGAAGGTGACCTCGTTCGCCGTTCCGTTGTCCACCCACTCGCGGTCGAAGCCGGTCAGCCGATACCGGAAGCGGTTGCTCGCGGGGTTGGTGAGGTCGAGGCAGGCGAAGCGGACGGTGATCATGCGGGCGGTGTGGTCCAGGGTGAGGCCCGAGGTGTACTGGGGCGCCTCCTGCAGCATGGCCTCCGCGCCGTGTCCGATCTCCAAGGGCCGGTTCATCACGCGGATGCCGATGATGCGCACAGGTGAAGGCACCGACTCCAGGTAGAACTCCTCCGGATCGAAATGGTTGAAGCCCACCACGCCGCCGAAGAACAGGCGTCCGGACCGCGTGCGGCAGCTGGCGTAGCGGTTGAATTCGTTGCTCTGCAGGCCGTCGCGGTCGGTGAAGACGCGCCTGGCCCCGTGGTCCGGGTCGAACTGGCACAGGCCCTGATTGGTCGACAGCCACAGGTGACCATGTGCATCGGACTGAATGCCGTAGACGACCAGGTTGGGGATCCCCTGGGCCGTTCCATGATGCGTACAACCACCCGTGGCCATGTCCAGTCGGTCCATGCCGGCCCCGTTGGTGCCCACCCACAGGAAGCGCTCGGGCTCGTCAGGGTCGGGGCAAAGGGAGAAGACCATGTCGGAGGCCAGCGAAGTGCTGTCCCCATCGCGGTGATGGTACCGAAGCCACTCCCCGCTGGCCGGGTCCAGGCGGAACACCCCCTCGCAGGTGCCGAGCCACATGGCCCCGTCCCTGCTGAAGTGATGGCTGCTGATGAACTGGATGCCATGGTGGCGATAGGGCAGATCGAAGCGGTAGCAGGTGCTGTTCAAGGGGTCCACCTCGTTCAGGCGGCACACCATGTGCTGGCCACCGAGCGTGGTGCCGTACCAGATGCTGCTGTCCGGCGCCTGGAAGAGGGGTTGGAACTGCCAGATCAAGGGCCCATCGTAGGAGCCGTGGTCCTTCAGGGCATCGGTGCGGGGATCCCAGGTATAGAGGTGGCAGCGCGAACCGATGAGGCAGGAGAGCCAATAGCGGCCGTCGCGGCCCTGTACACGCGCCGGCGACATCTCGGTGAAGCCGCGCCTGGTGAGCCGATCGCGCACGTGTGCGCTCCGCCGCTCCCACGTCCCCGGGTCCAGCCACTCGATCTCGGGACCTGAAAAGAGCACGCGGCCTCCTGGGTCCTCGGCCAGATAGTGCATGCTCATGGCATTGCCCTCCCGGCCCTTCACCAGGTGGAAGGCCTGCTGGGTGCGGGTGCGTCGCAGGACACCGTATCCGCTGGTGCCCATCCAATGGGTGCCGGACCGGTCGATGAGGTGGGAGGTGAGGTCCGCGTACATCCGGCCGATCTCACCGATGGCGTGGGGCTCCACCGGGTAGGGCGACCGCTCCGAGCCATCGGCGATCATCAGCATCGGCGGGAACATGGAAAAGAGCAGCCGCTTGCCGTCGTCCGAGGTGCAGAACCCATTGTAGCGGAGCCCCGGCAGCGCATCGATCCGCTCCTTCGTGGCGCCGGTGCGGCCATCGAGGATCTCGGTGGTGGTCAACCGCATCCAGATCATGTCGTCCGATCGCGGATCGCGGAACAACAGGCCATGGGAGCGCTCGAACGTGCGGCGGAAGCGGAGCTTCGCCGTCCAGGTGTTCAGATCCACGTCGTACACGGCGATGTGATCGCTGCCCAGGATCCACAGGCCTCCGTGGCGATCGAAGAGAAGCTTGTGGCGGTCAAGCTCCCAGTCAAGCTCCGGCAATACATCCCGTGCCTTCAGCATGCGGGGCGGTGCGGCCCCAGGGGCCATCATTTCATGGGCAGAGCGCCGGTCGGTGATGATGATCATGCCCTGCCCCTCCAGATCCACCCAGATGTTGCCCGCCGGATCCTCCTCCACGGCGAACACCTGCCAGTGGTCGGAGATGATGTGGTCCATGTCCCGCACCGAATCCGCCCGGAAGTGCATGAACCGTTCCTTCCGCGGGTCGAAGAGCTCCACACGGCGGTTCTGCAGGCCGGCCCAGAGGCGCCCACGGCTGTCCACCATCACCGTCTGCACGTTGTTGTCCGACAGGCTGGTGCTGTCCCCGGGATGGTGGCGGAAGGTGGTGAACCGATAGCCGTCGTACCGGTTCAGCCCATCCTTCGAGGTCAACCAGAGAAAGCCGCTGGTATCCTGGGCCACGGACGATACAAGTCCTTGCGACAGGCCTTCGTTGATGCCCAGGACATCGAAGCGCATCGCTTCCACCGGTTCATCGGCCGCCTGGCCGATGCCCAGCACCAGGGTCGCCCTGAACGCCGCGACCAGGACGATGCTCAGGCGAACGCAGGGAAGGAGCATGGTCCACGAAGATGCTCTCCAGCGCCGGGATGGGCAAATCCACGGGATCGGACGCTCAGCCCTCCACCCTGAACCCGGCCGCCCGCAGATCGTCCCAGAAGCCCGGGTAGCTCTTGCGCACCACGTCGGGGTCTTCGATCCGCAGCGGCCCGGCCACCAGCGCCAGCGGCGCCAGGGCCATGGCCATGCGATGGTCGCCCTGCGGATCGAACACATGATCGCCCGGTCGGCGCAGCTTCACCGAGCGCTCGATCAGGAAGCCGTCCGGACCTGTGCGGTGGGCCTTCCGGTCCAACACCTGCAGCACCGCCTCCACGGCGGCCAGGCGATCGCTCTCCTTCAGATGCAGGTTGTGCAGGCCGGTGAGGGTGACGGCCGTGCCCAGCCCGGCGTGGGTCAGCGCCAGCGGTTGGAACAGGTCGGGCGTGGCCGTGAGGTCGGCCTGCGCGTCGGGGAGGTCCCTGCTCCGCCGCGTGCGCACCAACACACCCTGCGGCGTGATCGCAGTGGCCACCAGCTCGTGCCACAGCTGCACCGCTGCGGCGTCGCCCTGCAGACCTTCGTCGGCCAGGCCTTCGAGCAGCACTTCCGCATCGCGCGCCAGCGCCACCAGCTGGAACCAGAAGGCGGCGGCGCTCCAGTCGCGTGGCACCGCAAAGGCGTTCGCCGTGTAGCGCCCGGGGGCCACGGTGATCCGCTCAGGGCCCACCTCCACCGAGGCGCCGAAGTGGCGCATCACCTGCGCCGTCATCGCCACGTAGGGGCGGCTGAGCTGCGTGCCCTGCCAGCGGATCTCCAAGCCTTCCTCCATCAGCGGGGCCACGAGCATCAGCGCGCTGAGATACTGGCTGCTGGCGGGCGCATCGAAGGTGACCGTTCCGCCGCGCAAGCGGCGCCCCTTCACGTGGAACCCGTTGGCCAGGCCGTTCACCTCGGCGCCCAGCGCGGTGAGCGCCTTCACCAGCGGGGTGTGCGGACGATCAAGCAAGGCCTTGTCACCGGTCACAAGGCGCTCCTCGCCTTCCTGCACGGCGGCCCAGGCGAGGGCGAAGCGCAGGGTGCTGCCCCCCAGGCCGCAGTGCATCACGGCCGGCCGGTCGCGCAGCATGGCGTGCAGCAGGCGCGTGTCGTCGGCATCACCGGGTTCCAACACCGCGGCCAGGTCACCCGCCAGGGCTGCGGCCACCAACGCGCGGTTGGCCACGCTCTTGCTGCGCGGCAGGCGCACCTTGGCGCGGATCGGGCGTTCAGGCGCTGCGACGGTGAGGATCGGCATCGTGCACGAGGAGGCGGTAGTGGTCCAGCGCCGCGGCCACCTGGGCGGCATCCACGGGCACGCCGGCGCGGCCGCGACCGATGGCCTCCAGCAGCGTGAAGCGGAAGCCGCCGTCGCGGTTCTTCTTGTCGTGCGCCATCAGCTCCAGGATGCGGTGGTGATCGGCCGTGTTCAACAGGAAGGGGCGGTAACGCTCCATCAGCACGGCGGTGATGGCGTCGCAGCTCGGGCGGTCCAGCAGCTCCAGGCGCCAGCTGAGCCAGGTGGCGCAGAGCATGCCCACCACCACGGCCTCGCCATGCAGCAGGCCGCGCTGCGGTCCCTCCCAACTGAAGGCCTCCACCGCATGGCCGATGGTGTGGCCGAAGTTGAGCAGGCGCCTGGGGCCGTGCTCCTCGGGGTCGTCGCTCACCACGGCGCACTTGATGGCCGCGCTCTGTTCCACCAGCGGCGTCAACGCCCGCAGGTCGTGCCACGGCGCGTCGACCAGCGCCTGCCAGTGCGCGGCGTCGGCCACCAGCCCGTGCTTCAGCATCTCGGCCACTCCGTTGAGCAGCTCGCGCTTGCCCAGCGTGCGCAGGAAGGGCGGGTGCACGTACACCGCTTCGGGCTGGCGCAGCACGCCCACCAGGTTCTTCACGCCGTCCAGGTCGATGGCGGTCTTGCCCCCGATGGCGGCGTCCACCATGCCCATGAGGCTGGTGGGCACGTTCACCACGCGCAGGCCGCGTTTGTAGGTGGCCCCCACGAAGCCGGCCAGGTCGGTGACCACACCGCCGCCGAGGGCCACGAGCACGGCGCCGCGTTCGATGCCCAGGTGGGCCAGGTGGCTCCACAGGGCGTGGCAGGCGCCGATGCTCTTGCTGCCCTCGCCCGGGGGCACCGCGATGGGCGGGGCCTCCCGCAGGGCCGGCACCAGCGCCAGCAGTTCGGGCAGGCCATGCCGCAGCGTGTTCTCATCGCCCACCACCACGCGTTGCGCACCCTTGGCCTCCCTGGTCAGCCAGAGGTCCAGGGCGGCCAGGGCTCCGGGGCCGAGCACCACCGGTCGACCGGCGGCCATGACGGAACGGGTGTCCGGGTGCGAGCGCCTCATTCTACTTTCGCACCCGCTCCGGGGCGCCTTTTCAAAGGAACGGAACTCCGGCCAGCGCGCCATGGGGAACACCCTGTCCGATCCGCCGCGGGCCGCCCGGCCCGGCACCCTGCCCGACCTCACCGACACGCGCATCGCCTTCCGCCAGTACACGGACCGCGGCCTGCTGCGCGCCTACTGGCTCTTCCGCATCATCGGGGTGCCGTGGATGAACGCCACCGGCCGGGTGATGAGCCAGCTGGCCATGCGGCTGCACCTGCCGATCAAGGGGCTCATCAAGGCCACGATCTTCAAGCACTTCTGCGGCGGCGAGACCATCGAGGAGAGCCTGGCGACCGCGCAGAAGCTCGGCGATGGCGGCCTGGGCACCATCCTGGACTACAGCGTGGAGGGCCAGGAGGACGACGCCTCGCTGGACCACACCACCGACGAGATCCTGCGCACCATCGCCATGGCGGCGCGGCGCACGGACATCCCCTTCAGCGTCTTCAAGCCGAGCGGCATCGCGCCGCTGGCCATCTGGGAGGCGGTGAGCGAAGGGCGCGCGCTGAGCCCCGGGGAGGCCCGTGAATGGACGCTGGTGCAGGGGCGCATGGAGCGCATCTGCCAGGCCGCCGCCACCGCCGGCATCCCCGTGCTGGTGGATGCCGAGGAGAGCTGGTTGCAGCCCGCGATCGACGCCCTGGTGGAGCGCATGATGCAGCGCTTCAACCGGGAGCGGGCCATCGTGTACAACACCGTGCAGCTGTACCGGCACGACCGGCTGGCCTTCCTGCAGGCGGCGGTGGAGCGGGCGAAGGCCGCCGGCCACCACATCGGCCTCAAGCTGGTGCGCGGCGCCTACATGGAGAAGGAGCGCGAACGCGCCGCCGAGCGCGGCCTCCCCTCCCCCATCCACGCGGACAAGGCGGCGGTGGACCACGATTACGACGAGGCCCTGCGGTTCTGCGCCGACCGGCTGGACCATGTGGCCGTGATGGTGGGCACGCACAACGAGCGCAGCACGCTCCTGATGGCCGGGCTGATGCAGGCGCGGGGACTGGCGCCGAACGACCGGCGCGTGTGCTTCGCCCAGCTGCTGGGCATGAGCGACAACATCAGCTACAACATGGCCGACGGCGGCTACCGCGTGGCCAAGTACGTGCCCTACGGACCGGTGCGCGAGGTGCTGCCCTACCTCATCCGCCGCGCGCAGGAGAACACCAGCGCCGCCGGGCAGATGGGCCGCGAGCTGAAGCTGATCGTGGCCGAGCGGAAGCGGAGGGCGCGGGGCGGGCGGTGAAGGGGCGGAACGGGATGGGCGGGAGATCCTCCCAACACGTCTTCGCGAGCCTGGCTTTGCAGGCGAAGCGATCTCCCCGGTAGAGATCGGATCACGAGCCAGGGAGATCGCCACGCATCCCTCCGGGCTGCTCGCGATGACGGCAAGGGAAGGGATCGCTGCTCAGGAGGGGGCTTGAGGCATGCGACCATCCCGCTGGGGCGGGACAAGTCGTGCTCATCCCGCTGAGGCGGGACAGGTCGTGCGCATGTGCCCGAACGCCAAGGGCCGCCCCGCGAACGCGAAGCGGCCCTCGGCAAGGATCCAGCACAACGTTACCGCCCCACCTTCACCGCCTTCTTCACCACGAAGCTGTCGTTGAGGTACAGCGTGACGTGGTAGGTGCCGGGCACCAGATCCGTGGTGGTCCAGTCGTGGGTGTAGGCACCGGCCTCCCGCACGGCCTCCTCCAATACCTCCAACCGCTTGCCACTGGCATCGCTCACCTCCAGCCGCGTGCGGCCCGGCGTGGCCAGTGTGTACCGCAGCTGCGTGTGGTCCGCCACCGGGTTGGGCACGATGATCAAGTCGGTGCCCTGAAATGGCGCAAGAGTTAGGCTCGGCTTTGCGAGCCGTCCGCTTGTGCCACCACGTTAGAGCCTTCCTAGCGCACGGGAGGACGCCTCCGCCACGCAGGCCTTCGCACGGCTAACTCCCGCGCGAAGAGCTATGAAAGATCCGCGCTAGTCCAGGGGCTGCGGTACACCAGCATCAGCAGCAGCTACCAATTGAGGACCATAGAACACATCCAGTAGATCGTCTATCTCTTTGAGGGAGAGTTCTGGATTACCGTCACTGATCGACGTTCGCACTTCCCTGCGGTGCGCTTCAATTGTCTCCAGTACAGCGCGCTCCCGCGCTTTCAGATCTGGGAATAGAACATGTCGATCTAAAGGCGTTCTCGGATTCTCTTGGAGCCGGTGACGAACAACGAAGCCTACCACAGCATGAAGGTTCTCACTGCGGTGCTGTCGAGCATCCAAGCGGGCGAGCCGTCGGTTCAAATAGAAGAGGAGCAATAGGCCAAGAAATCCGGCGATCGCCGTGAACAGTAACACTTGCTGCAGCAATGCTGTTGGGACTGTTGTTGACACCCAGCCAGCTAGTGGACTGTAGACGGCCAAAGCACCCAACACAAACTTGTCAGC